>CAYGSW010000001.1:0-48728 GCA_964352535.1 uncultured Granulosicoccaceae bacterium
AATATTTCGGGTTGACGGACTACTAGGCCGTTTGTTGAAAAATTCACTAGGCGTTCAGTGGCTTCGAAATATCGTCAGTGCTGCTGGTTACAGCTGAGAACATCATGAGACATCTGGTCATAAGTTGCGTGTTTTCAAGCTAACGCGCTACTGCCCTTGCCTGCAGGTTTTTCCCGATGGTCTCAGAGAAGGTGTCGATTTGCTGATGGCAACCTTGCTCACCCTGCGGCCAGTCTGTAAGCGCTTTGTGACAGGCTCAGTTGAACAGAAACAAGACGCTGACAAAAACTCTCGGTTTATGGCACCTTAGTGGCTGAACTATAACTGACCCTTAATACGCGTATGCCCATGCTGTCTGCAAGCGTTGGCGAACTGATCATGCAACGCATTGAACAGCTCGCTGCTCTATCTGAGTCCAAACACGGATTAACTCGACGATTTGCAACGCCTGAGCACCGGTTGGCCAATGACCTGGTGGCAAGCTGGATGACACAGGCTGGAATGTCGGTGCACGAGGATGCGATCGGAAATGTTATTGGACGCTATGAAGGTGAAACGCCGTCAGCGCCTGCAATCATGCTGGGATCCCACCTTGACACCGTGGTTATGGCCGGAAAATACGACGGCATGCTGGGCGTTTTGTGCGGTTTGGCGTGTGTGGAGCATCTGGCAGCCAATGAGCAACGATTGCCCCAGGCCATCGAAGTCATCGGATTTGCAGACGAGGAAGGCGTTCGCTATCAGTCCACCTTCCTGGGCAGTCGCGCTGTTGCAGGTGAGTTCGACTTTTCACAACTCGATCGCCTCGACAAGGACGGAATCAGCATGCGGGATGCGCTGATCGCGTTTGGCAAGAACCCTGACGAACTAACCAATGCTATCCGGCAACCCGCAGAAATTGCTGCCTATCTGGAAGTGCATATCGAGCAAGGTCCGGTACTGGAGCAAGAAGATCTTGCTATCGGCGTAGTGACCGCAATTGCTGGCGCTACCCGTATGATGGCAACGATTACCGGAGAGGCGGGCCACGCAGGTACTGTACCGATGAGCTTGCGCCGCGACGCGCTCGTGGCCGCCGCTGAATGCATCACAGGCATTGAGAGACTCTGCACCGGAGCGGCAGACCTTGTAGGCACCGTCGGCGCGATTAAGGCTCAACCCGGGGCTGGAAACGTGATTCCTGGGCATGTCGAATTCACGATTGACATCAGAGCAGCTGACGACGCGAATCGAAAAGTAGCTGTAGAAGCTGTTATCGCGCATCTGCGCACTGTGTGTGGGCAACGTCAACTCGACATCGAGATTGACACTGTGCACAATGAATCCAGTGAGGTATGCGACGAGGCCTTGATCGGGCACATCAGCAAGGCTATTGCCACTTGCCAGCCTCGCGTACTCTCACTCACCAGTGGCGCGGGTCACGATGCCATGGTGATGACACATCTGACAGCTTCAGGTCTGATTTTTGTGCGTTGTGCTGGTGGCATCAGCCACAATCCGGCAGAATCCATCACACTGGAAGATGCCGCACTGAGCGCCGAGGTAATGCTGCAGTCAGTGTTGAATGTGTCTTCTGCCACCGTTTAATTTCTATTGATATCCAAGTTCGCCCATGACCTCTAAACCTCCCGTGCTTTTCAAGGAACTCGACCCAGACCCACGATTGCTGATGGGTCCTGGTCCCGTGGACGTCTATCCCCGAGTTCTTCGTGCGATGTCTACGCCATTGCAGGGACAGTTTGATCCTCAGTTCACCCAGTACATGAACGAGGTACAGGTTCTTTATCGACAGGTGTTCGAAACCGAAAATGAGCAGACATTCCTGATTGATGGTACGGCCCGAGCAGCCATTGAAGCTTGCCTGGTATCGGTTATCGAAAAAGGCGATAAGGTGCTGGTGCCGATTTTCGGCCGTTTTGGACATTTACTTAAAGAAATTGCTCAACGGGCAGGTGCGCAGGTCATCACGATAGAGACAGACTGGGGCACCGTATTCACACCCGACCACATTGAGCAGGCTGTGGCTACTCATAAACCCAAGCTCATCGCTATCAGTCAGGGTGACACATCCACCACCATGAAGCAGCCGTTGCAGGAGCTTGCACAGATCTGTCATAGCCACGGCACACTGGTTTACATCGATGCCACTGCCAGCGCCGGCGGCAATGCCTTGCCGGTCGATGAGTGGGGCCTGGATATTGTCAGTATCGGTCTGCAAAAGTGCTTGTCCGGCCCACCGGGCTCTGCGCCCATTACATTCAGCGATGAGGTTGCCGAGCTTATTCGGCATCGCAAGCACACCGAAGCAGGCATTCGACCAGCCGACGTCGTGGACGGTGCTGGTCCCATGATCCAGTCAAACTATTTTGATCTTGCGATGCTGATGGATTACTGGAGCCCACTGCGACTTAATCATCACACCGAAGCTGCCACCATGCTGTATGCGGCGCGCGAATGTGCGCGTGTGCTGTTGGAGGAAGGTTTGCCGGCCTGCCAGGCCAGGCATCAGTTGACCAGTCAGGCTCTGCGTGCCGGGCTAGACGCCATGGGACTTGAATTGTTCGGCGATCCGGAAAATCGCATGGACAACGTCACGGGTGTTTTCATCCCAGATGTCTGTGGTGATGGTGCAACACTACGCGCTGAGATGCTGAACGATTTCGGAATTGAAATTGGTACATCATTTGGCCCGCTGGACGGCAAGATATGGCGCATCGGCACCATGGGATACGGGTGCCGCAAAGCCAATGTGATGCGCTGTCTAAGTGCATTGGAAATGACCTTGCACAGGCAAGGCTACAAAACCACGCAGGGCGCTGGTGTGGATGCGGCCTATACGATCTACGATGCTCATCAAGCACAATCTGCGGTATCACCATAAGCATGGCAACAGCGCGCGACACCATAACAAGAACACTATGAATGCCGAAAAAGAACCAACACCGATCATGTCCCTTCTGACGCAAAAGCCTGTTGTCGTTAATGTAGGCCTTGAGGCTTTCGCAGAAGATCTGGACAGTCAGCAGGTTAGCGTTGTCCATCTGGACTGGCGGCCACCGGCAGGTGGTGATGCCGAACTGGCCGATCTTTTATCCAGGCTGGGAAGCTGATATGCGGCACATCGAAACAGCCAATCAACAGGCGCTGGACACCATGCTGAAGGCGGATCCGGTATTGATTGATGTCCTGCCCGCCGAGCAGGCCATACCTGCTTTGCGCGAGGGCAAGAAGATTCTGCACGCAGGACCACCCATCACCTGGGATCGCATGTGTGGCCCCATGCAAGGTGCAATCGCTGGCATTGCAGTGTTCGAAGGTTGGGCTGAAAATCTTGACGATGCTGTGCAACGAGCCGCCAGCGGCGACTTTGAATTTCATCCAAACCATCATTTTGACGCAGTAGGACCGATGACCGGCATGACAACCCGAAGCCAGCCATTAATGGTGGTAGAGAATCGTAGCCACGGCAACCGCGCCTACTGCGCGATTAATGAAGGGTTGGGCAAAGTCATGCGCTTTGGCGGGAATGACGAGAGCGTGCTGGCGCGACTTGCCTGGTTACGTGATGTATTGGGGCCATTGATGGGCACCGCACTTCGTTCTGGTGATGGCATTGCGCTGAAGAATCTGATCGCCCGCGGGCTGACCATGGGCGACGAGATGCATCAACGCAATGTAGCTTGTTCTGGATTGTTGCTGCGTGCCCTCTCGCCCTCCCTTGCGCGAGCCAGCACGGACATCTCGCTGTTGGCTGAGGTACTGACCTTCATTGGTGGTAACGATCAGTTCTTTCTTAATGTGGCCATGGCGTGTGGCAAGTCGATGATGGATCCGGTACGCAACATCGAACACTGCAGCATTGTTACCGCTATGTCGCGAAACGGAACCGATTTCGGCATCAGGGTTAGCGGCACCGGCGATCAGTGGTTTACAGCACCCGTGGAGATGCCAGAAGGCCTGTATTTCCCAGGCTACACCGAAGCTGACGCTAACCCTGACATGGGTGATTCAACAATAGTGGAAACGATCGGACTGGGTGGATTTGCCATGGGGGCCGCACCGGCAGTCGCCGGGTTTGTAGGGGCGGGAGCCGCCTCGGAGGCAGCATTGTTCACGCGTTCAATGCGGGAGATCACCTGCGGAGAGAATCCTGAGTGGACTATACCTGCCATGGACTATACCGGCGTTCCAACAGGCATTGATATTCGTCGCGTCGTTGAGACCAGCCTGCCGCCGACGATCAATACGGGCATCGCTCACAGAGAACCCGGTATTGGTCAGGTAGGTGCCGGCGTTGTAAAAGCCCCCATGCGCTGCTTCACTGATGCCTTGCGAGCATTCGCTGTGCAGGAAGGTATTGTATGACAGCTCACAAGCAAGGCTATCTGGCAACACGTGTTCGTCAGCAGTTCTATCTGGATTCCGTAGCGTTAATGCGTATGTCGAGAACGCTTACCGCCACGGATGGGGTACACGATGCGGCCATGATGATGGGCACACCTGCAAACCTTGCAATTTTGTACAACGCGGCGCTGCTTGATCAACCCCTTGCGGATGGTGGTGAATCAGATATAGGGCCAGGCGACCTGATTCTTACCGTGCGGGCGGACAGCGAATCTATCGCTGTCAGGGCACTGGATGAGGCAGAACAATTACTGGCTCAGCCGCAGCGAACGGGCAAGAGTCGAGCTTGGCAACCCCATAGTATTCGTAGCGCAATTGAAGAGCAGACTGATGCCAATCTGGTATTGATCTCCGTGCCCGGCGCCTTTGCCGTCAGCGAAGCACGTAAAGCCATGCGCCGTGGCCTGCATGCCATGATCTTCAGCGACAACGTCCCCGTTGATGAAGAAGTTCAGTTAAAACGTGAGGCTCGTGATCTCGGTATTCTGGTAATGGGCCCCGATTGCGGTACCTGTGTCATCAACGGCGTGCCTCTGGCTTTTGCCAATCAATTGCCTCGTGGGGATATCGGCATTGTGGGTGCATCCGGCACAGGCATTCAGGAAGTCAGCTGCTTGCTGGCACAACTGGGTAAAGGGATTTCGCACGCCATTGGTGTTGGTGGACGCGATATGGGCAGTGCTGTAGGTGGAATATCAACCCTGATGGCGCTGGATGCTCTGGATACAGACGAAGCGACTCGCCATATCATCGTGATCTGCAAACCACCCGCACCCGAAGTTGCCACCCTTGTAGTAAATCGAATAAAGCAGAGTGCTAAAACGTTCACTCTATGCTTTATCGGCGGACAATCACCAACGCTTCCAGACAATGCCCATTGGGCAAACACTTTGAGTGCCGCTGCGGAACACGCTGGTGGTGCCCGAGGCGGCATGTTCTCGACCGGCACCTTTGATAAGCGCGAATCAACCGATAGCGTCGTCGACCATGTACCCACCAGGGGCACACTGATTCGTGGCCTGTATTGTGGAGGCACGCTTTGTGCCGAAGCGCAGGTTGTCTGCCTGAATGCCGGGCTGGCAGTCTCGTCTAATGCGGCCGTTCCCGGAGCAGCAACGGTTGCTACGCCAGATGGCCATACGATGATTGATCTGGGAGCCGACGAGTATACGCAAGGTAAGCCACATCCGATGATAGACCCTACAGTTCGAGATCAGTTGCTAAGCGATGCTCTTACGGATGAGACCACCGCAGTTGTATTACTGGACGTTGTGCTGGGATTTGGTGCCCATAAGGATCCTGCCGGACAACTGGTAGGCAGCTTGCCCGCCAATTTTGCTGAAACAGGTATCAGGGTCATCGCCTCAGTAACCGGAACCGAACTGGATCCGCAATCACGCAGTCAACAGATTGCTACCCTGCGCAGTGCCGGCATTCGTGTGGCAGTATCGAATGCGCACGCAGCAACGCTTGCCGTTGCACAGGTTCACGATATCACAGGATAGGATGATGAAATGAAGCGCTTGCCGATCAGATGATTACGCCATTCGACTTGCCACAGCGCTTGCTGGTTGCGATTGGCGGCAATGCCACGCACCCTGAGGATATTGCAGGCACCTCGGAGGAACAGGCCAGCATCGCTGCGCAGACGGCGAAGGCCTTGTTACCACTGACCACGCTGGACAACGAGCTGATACTTACCCATGGCAATGGGCCTGTTGTTGGCAAGATCTTGATGCGTCAGGTGCTGACCCGAGATCGTATCGCACCTATGCCATTGGATATTTGTGTAGCGCACAGCCAGGGAGGCATTGCCTATCTACTAATGCAAGCCATCGAGAATGCGCTGCGTGAAATCGGAAACCAGCGGCACGTCGCGGCCCTGCTCACACAGGTAGAAGTGGCGGCAGACGATCCGGCCTTCAAGAATCCCAGCAAACCGATTGGTGCATTCTATTCAGAGGGCGACGCAAAGATAATTGGCGAGGAGCTTGGCTGGCATATGGCAGAAGATGCCGGACGTGGCTGGCGCCATGTTGTGCCATCGCCCAAGCCATTGCATATCTGTGATGTGTCATTGGTGCAGGTACTGGCACGCCGCGGCACCATAGTGATTGCCGGTGGTGGTGGCGGTATACCGGTTATTCGTGGTGACAAAGGAGTTCGCAAAGGCGTTGCCGCTGTCATCGACAAAGATCTCACCTCAGCCTTGATGGCCAATGTGATTGGTATACCTGTGATGATGATTCTGACCGCCGTCCACCAGGTCGCCATTCACTTCGGAACACCAGACCAGCGAGCACTGGACATGATCAGCCTGCGTGAGCTGCGACGCTATCAGGAGGAAGGACACTTTCCCGCTGGCAGCATGGGGCCCAAGGTCAGTGCCGCCATACGATTTCTGGAGAGTGGCGGGCAGAGAGTCATCATTGCGCATATAGATGATGCCGTGGCTGCTTTGCGCGGGGAAACAGGCACGCATATCGTGGCGGATATTGAACCCAGCGCTGATCACTGAAGTGAGTTTACGCAAGGCTTCGGTAAACAGTGACGACAATGGTTTTTCAGAATTTCTGGGATTGCGTCTGTGCTGTTCGGAGATGCAGTTAACGATCAACAGCGGCGCTCACATGCCAATCATCAGCCTGGGTAGCGAGGCTGCTCGAATTCTTCGCCATTGCCAGACGGGGCGCATACTGGCTGTGTTCAAGCGCAGTTTCTACGTTCAATGTGGTGGACGCGTGATTTGTGCCGGACTGCCCTCACTCGGCGAAGGGCCTTTGCATGTATTGCTGGAGTCAAATCAGACCCACCTTCCTGAAGAGATAGTCAACGGTCTTTGCGTGAATGTTAGCGTCCACTGTCCACAATACACCGACAGTGGTAGTGGTAGTAGCACAGGCACAGGCACAGGCAACGACAACGACAATCCCAATGTTATCGGTAGCAGCAAGGGACAAAAGGGGAGACTATACGACGGCACTGTGATTGCAAAAACGTTGTCTCTCACTGCCCTACAACTTGTACAGAAATCATTGCGAAGGCTTGTGCCACCGCAACCACAAGGATTCGGCTGGCTTGTGAGTAATCCCGATTGGCACTGTCAGAAAGCATCACCATCATTCCCGGATACCGGCGATGCCTTGACGCTAAGCTTTCGACTGTATTGTATGCCAGCGCTGCTCGGCTTGTCGCAATGGTTACAGCACTCACTTGAAACACAAGGTGAAAAGAGCGTCGGCAAGTCAGTTGAAGTCAGCGACAACAATAGCGATGGCGATGGCGATGGCGATGGCGATGGCGATAATAATAAAAAAGTGCACTACGTACACCGTACAGTTGCGATATCCGACGAGATGTCATCGCAAGCTCCCAGACTACTGGGTGCCGGACTTGGATTGACACCTGCAGGAGATGATCTTCTGGCAGGTATCATGCTGGCCCTGCATCGTATCGATCGTGCTGATCTGGCTGGCTCACTATGGGAATTACTCAAGCCGATGGTTGCGCCTCAAACCAATATCATCAGCGCAGCACATATGCAGCTTGCTGCACGGGGTCAGTGTTCAGAACCCATGCTACAACTGCTCGAATGCCTCTTTAGTAAGACCATCATCAAGCAACGCGACTGTGGGCATGCAACGGCTGATAATATTCACACTCTGGCGAACCGTATGGGTGCATCGTCAGGTTGGGATACCCTGGCGGGTATGACGCTGGTGCTACGCGCACTGTAGTGGCACATTTATTCATTTGAAAACAATAATCACGGATATCTGATGTTCCAGACAAAACGCACTTACAACGGCATGGTTGTAGCGCCTCACCATTTGGCTTCGCAGGCAGGCTTGCGAGTGTTGCGTGAAGGTGGCAATGCTGTCGAGGCGATGATTGCAGCAGCCACCACCATCGCGGTTGTCTATCCTCACATGAACAATCTGGGTGGTGATAATTTCTGGCTGTTGTATTCGCCGGGCAAACCCGTTGCAGGTATTGACGCTTGCGGAGCTGCTGCAGGGTTAGCCACTCAGGCGTTCTACACGGAACAGGGATATGCTGCCATTCCTGATCGAGGCCCACAAGCTGCACTCACTATGGCCGGTGCTGTATCGGGGTGGCAGGCTGCTCATGAATACAGCCAGCAGCAGCTGGGTGGCCGACTGCCGCTAACACGATTGCTTGAAGATTCCATTCATTACGCTCGAGAGGGGATTGCTGTTACACAAACACTGGCAAACAACATTGCTGCCAAGCGCGAGCAGCTGGAAGCACAGCCAGGATTTGCCGATCGCTATTTACCTGCTGGTCAGGCGTTACTCGAAAATGAAAGGCTACGTCAAACCAAAGTGTCCGAAACATTGCAGATGCTGGCCAGTGCCGGGCTGGACGACTTTTATCGCGGCGACCTGGCTTCATCCATGGCCGGAGAACTTGAATCAGCAGGCAGTCCGCTTCGCCTGGATGACTTCAACCGGCATAAAGCACTCTGGGTAGATCCTCTGAGTGCCCAGGTGGCCGGTCATACGCTCTACAATTTACCACCACCCACTCAAGGACTGGCCTCCCTGCTACTGTTAGGTGTGCATGATCGGCTTGAAGCTACACAGCTTGATACCAGCGCTTATGTGCATTCGTTGGTTGAGGCGACGAAGTGTGCTTTTCGAGTGCGTGATCAACACGTTACTGACCCTGCCTACATGCAACAGCACGCAACAGAGTTTCTCGACTCTGCACGACTCAACGCGATGGCGGCACAGGTTGATCCCGAAAGGGCCGCTCCCTGGCCAGATGCTGCAACAGGGGGTGACACTGTCTGGCTGGGAGCAATCGATAGTGAAGGGCGTGCTGTCAGTTTTATCCAGAGCGTCTACTGGGAGTTTGGCTCAGGCGTCATCCTGCCTTCAAGTGGCATTACCTGGCAGAACCGTGGCATCAGCTTTTCGCTAGATCCACAACATCACAATGCACTTATGCCACACCGACGTCCATTTCATACCATCCAGCCAGCGCTGGCCGTGTTGAGTGATGGGCGCGTCATGTCGTACGGCACCATGGGTGGTGAGGGGCAGCCACAGACGCAGGCCATGGTGTTTACCCGTCATGTGGTCCACGGACAATCATTACAGGCATCGATCACGGCACCTCGCTGGTTGCTGGGGCGCACCTGGGGTAGCGAATCGACCAACCTACGCATGGAGAATCGTTTTGATCCTGCACTTTATGATGAGCTCAAATCAATGGGCCACGACGTGGAAATTGTTGGTAGTTTCGAAGAAATCATGGGACATGCCGGTGCTTTGGTACATCACCCTGATGGTTTGATCGAGGCGGCAGCTGATCCGCGTAGCGATGGTAGTGCGGTGGGTTATTGAGTGATGATCAACGGGTTCTGCTAGCCTCAAAGACCCTAAAAACAGACGCTTTCTCATCGCACAAGTCGTGTGTAAAACAGCTCCGTTGATAGTCTTGCTAACTATGTCAAGTCTTGATAAAAATCACGAATAGTTTCGTGATCTATTACTCACTGACTGAATAATTATCTAAAGCTGGGCTGGAAGCTTCGTTAGTGTCTGCCTTCAAGAGGAAACACTATGAAAGCATCACCTTTTGCCCGTCGATTTACACTTGCGCTGACCTTTTTCGTAGCGCCATCTGCTGTTATGGCCAATCAGTGTGGCGATTTGTCACCGTTGTTAAAACAGCTAGGCGAGCAATATTATGAGTTGGATGAGCTCTCAAAATCACAGTCCAAGGCATACGAGGTCGAACCCAACACCATCATAGACGCGGTACGCTCAGTGTCGTACAAGGCTGGAGAAGGTACGAGAACACGATGTTTCGGTGTATCCGAACTCAGAGCTGAGACGAGGGAATTTGCTCTCGAGCCTATCGACACACCCAGAGTCAACAGCTTCAATGAAGTGGTAATCAATGCGTTTGAGTACGAAGCCAAGACCAAAACTGCCCGTCGTGAGAGTGTCTTCATTCCCCTGGCTCGTCAATACATCACCCTGAAAGGTGACAACAGTTTTGTGGTTAACAGTCGACATAAACATTCGATCCTGGGAAATCCCAGGCGGACTCACTTGCGTGAGATTGCTACTGAAGCATTCAGTAGCCAGCAGGGCATTGACATTGTGCAGTCTATCTACGTCAACGGCCATCTTGTCGAGTGGTTTACCTGGAATCTGAGGAAGTGATATTCAGCTACTCCATTTCAAGCTGCGAACAAGAAGCTTAAACTACGGTTTGCTATCCGGTAGCCACTGCTACAAATCAACAGACTTTGTATCTGGCACGCGTCGTCTGCATTGGTCAATATTCGGTCTCGATCGTTATTTTCGGACAAGCTCCTTGGAGGCTGTCCGAGAATAACGATCGAAGCGAGAGTGTGAGATTTTGAGTCAGGTTTTCGTGTCAATTGAGGTGAATAGTTGTTCTATTCGCCGTTGTTACGCGGAAAGCTGGCCAAAATATCGCGCTCTCGGGGGGCCGCCTTCGGCTCGATCAGCTTATTCTCGGACAACCTCCTAGCCCTTAACTAACGAACCACTGTTATATTGGCAATGAACAGTGCGTGATGAACATTCAATGTCTTACCTGAGCGATGTATTCAAGAACTTCAGTACGCGTCCAGACACCCGTGATGGCTTTTTCTCCGAAGAAGAAGTACGACTGGCCAACCGTAACTCGGGCATCTTGCTGGAGACACTCAAGCACGACATCACACCCATAGGCTTACATTACCTGTTGATCCATTTTGATGTACCCAGCATCGATGCACATACGCACCAGCTGGGATTTGGCAAAGGGTTTGATGCTCCCTTTTCATTAAGCCTTGAAGATATCCGCGCATTGCCACAACACACGATGCCGGTCACGCTGGAATGTGCAGGCAACGGTCGCTCAGGTATATCACCACGTACCTATTCCATGCCCTGGAGTGTGGAAGCAGTAGGAACCTCGGAGTGGACTGGTACGCCGTTAGCACCACTGATCGAACGCGCGCGACCTGCAAAAAATACTGTCGACATTGTTTTTACGGGTGCTGATTGCGGGTTTGACAAAGGCGTGGAACACGCATTCGGACGTAGTTTGACACTGGAACAAATCGCCTCGTTGGATGTGCTTCTAGTACATGCAATGAACGGCCAGCCACTGTTACCCCAACACGGTGCACCGCTCAGAATTATCGTACCCGGCTGGTACGGGATGGCATCAGTCAAATGGCTGACAACCATAGAGGCGTTGACTAGTCCCTATCAGGGATTCCAGCAAGTGCGTACCTATCGCTACCGCGACCACAAGGATGACCCGGGCTTCCCGGTGACCTCCATGCGAGTAAAATCTCTGATGACACCACCCGGAATCCCTGACTGGGCAACGCGTTTGCGTCACCTTAGAGAGGGGCCGGTAAGCATCACGGGACGCGCCTGGTCTGGTGATGGAGCATCAATTGTAAACGTTGAATTCAACGACGGTTCGGGTTGGAAAAACACCAGCCTGACACCCCCTCAAGGGCAATATGTTTGGACGCAGTGGGCAGTAGAGTGGAACGCAGAGCCGGGTGAACATAGGCTTAGCTGTCGAGCTACGGACAGTAACGGTGACACACAGCCTCTGGAGCCACGTTGGGATGCATCCGGTTTTGGCAACAATGCCGTGCAACAAGTGCCTGTTTTTGTTGATCATGCTTGAGGTAGTTACGCCATCTTGCTCCACTGTCTGGCAGTGGGAGGATTAGATGATCGTTTGATCGCTTTGGTCATCGCTGATGGCTGATACGTCGTCGTTGACCCTGCAAAGAGAAGTAGTCTTTCCCGCAAAAATCAGGAATTCGTACCACTTGAAATACTACTTCTCTATCGTATAGATCAAATCAGTACTACTGCCACTGCCACTTGCCGCCTCCAGCGCTAGCTTGTCCGTCAGCCTGTAGCGCATGTTGAAAGTGTTTATGGCATCAAACAGACCGATCCCATAGCTGACGTAAAGATCGGGCGTAAGGTATTTACCCAACGTATAGCTACCGCCGGTAATGCCGGGAGGCTGGCCAAGCAAGATGTAAGACAAAATGCTGGCATCAGGCATCGAAGGTTCTGAATACAGCTCCAGTCTTGGAGCCTGTGCCGTGCCTTTTATCCTTGCGCCAGCAACCACATCGTATTCCTGTACAGTGCGCGCAACTTGCATGTCCAGGCTTGGATTATCTACCGGCCCACCGCTGAACAGGATACGACCGCGCTCCATATCCAGCTGCTGACCGTAGATTACGTAGTCGCCGTTAACCACGTTTATCGTACCTGTTCCGCGTGGAGCAAGTTCGGGCGATTGCTCAATGCGTAAATCCCCCTCGAGCCGACCACGAAAATCTCCAGCCTCAACTTCTATGCTGTCACCGAGAATAATCTTCACATCCAGGCTAAGCGGACTGGGTGGCGTCTCGGTTTGCTCACCCTCCTCTGATACAAAAACCACATCTGAAGATGAGCTGACAGTCTTGATTCCCTCATTGCCACCATTCGCATTGATATACGCACTGGGTATGGTGACCTCACCGATAACTTCCATACCGGTATCATTCATACCGATACTGAGTCTGGGACTGATAACAGCTTGCATCATGGCCGTATTAGCCACTTCGAATTGTTCACCGTCCACGTCCAGTTCGAGTGCTCGGGTGGACGGATTAAAGTTACCTTTGATGTCGAGCTGCCCACCCCCCGATCGGGATTGACCTGTGATGAGTAGGGTTCCATCAGGGTTGCCGTTGACAATAAGCTGTGTGTCTTCAATCAACATGGCCGTTTCAGGAATCTCTGCACCGAAGTCGCGTAGCGATAACCCGCCTTCAATAATGGGACTTTCAATGCTGCCACTGAAAGAGAGATTGCTTTTAAGGGCTCCTGAGACCTGTTGAACCTGAGGCGCAAAAGCGCTGATCAAAGTCAGATCAGCAAAATCAGCCTCAAGCACGCCTGACAGCTCGCCCGCTCCGGCCGGATCTGAGATCGACGCCTGCACATTGACTTTACCCAGATCTGTCAAGGCGCTGACAAGCTCCAGCGTGGCCTCATTGCCACGCCAGGAGACATCAACCGTGGTAACCTCGAGCCCGATTTCTACCGGTGACGCACCTGAGTCAAGAATCAGCTTTCCCGGCTCAAGTGCAAAAGTTGCTTGGGCGCTCATGTCGCCATCGGCGCGCAGGTTTGCAGTCGCATCGCCATTAAGTGTTGTTTGCAGAGCAAATTCCGGTGGCAGGTACGCCGACACCAACTTGGGTGACAGCCCATCGATATTGAGCGTGGCTATTGATTCGCCTTCGGCTAGCCAATTACCCTCGACACATAGGCTCCCCAACCGGTCGCTGTTATCAAGGCAAAGCTGAGACGCATCCGCTTTTTCAGCATTGGCAGTGATGGCGACAGGCTCACGCAGACGCCAATTGCCAGCCTGCGTGTTCTCCAATTGCAGCGATGACAACGATCCGTTCCAGGTATCGCTTTCGAAGCCGCCATCAAGTTGCGTGGCAAGATCGCCCTGGTCGGTGGCAGCAGATATTGTAAGGGTGTGTTCGAGTTGTGATCCCTGTGCACGTAATGTGAAGTCGCTGACTTGCTGAGCACCCGCCGTGATATTCGAAGCCTCTACCGTCAGGCTTGATTCAGTATTCTCACCAAGGCCTCCGTCCACCTCGAAATTCAGGCTACCCACACTGTTTTGCGCAAAGCCAACAGTTGCAGCTTTTCCACTGGCTGCAAGCATTGGGGCATCCTTGCTACCTGACAAAGCACCAGTCATGCTAATCGCACCTGTAAGCTCTGGCAGCAAGGTTTGAAGATCAGGACTAGCGAGGTTAAACTCCAGAGCAATCTGATCATCCACCTGTCCGTTCACCTCCAGCTGCGTGGCCCCGTGGGTAATGTTGAGCGTGTCGATGCTCAGCCTCTGACCCACCAGCTGAACACCTCCACTGCCAGACAAGGGTTGATCACGCAAGCTACCTGACAACTGATTAATCTGTGCAATAAGCTGTGGACCATCCTCGTTTATCTGCCCTTTCGAGCTCAATTCCAGATCAATGCTGCCCGGAAATTCTGCCCATTGAATGCCCGGGTTGATGCCCTTTGTACCTAGCACGACATCCCAGTTGGGTTCGCCCTCCCAATTGGCAGTGCCACTGGCCGTGATCGTTCCATCCAGCGTCTGCCCTTGTAGCTCAAAGTTTCCTAGCTCGGTGGTTGATCCATCCAGAGAGACTGTCCATTGCCCTGTCGGTATCGAATTCCCGCCAACATCGGTGCTGAGTTTTGCCTTGAAGCTCGAAGGCGTACCCATGAACTCGAAGCTGCCCGTGGCGCTTGAAAACTGTGACTCACCTTTTACCGGCCAACCCAAATCTTGCCACTGCCCTTTGAGTTCACTGTCAAGCGCGGCAAAGCTGACTTGCCCTGTCGCAGAGAATTCAGCACCGTTCTCGCTCAGTCTGGCAATCAGGGAGCCAATATCGAGCATCTCTGTTGATCCGCTGACATCGGTATCAACGGTAACAGGGCCTGTTTCAGTTGTTTCCAACGCAATCGCCGCTTGCGCGATGTACTTATCCGGCGTGCCGCTGGTTTTAACTGATATTTGCGGTATACCAATGACAAGTGGCGATAATGTCGCAGGCTCGGGTACGCTCACGTTGATTGAAGCATCCCATGCCGGTGACGCTATAACGTTTTTGACTTGGGCTGAAATGTCAGCTACCGCAAAACCTTCAATTTGATGTTCAATCTGCAATTGCGCCAGGCTACCCACCACCGTCCCCTTACCTTGCAAAGGCTTGGACGGGTCGATATCAGTCTGCCAGCTCAATGTAAGGTCCATCGGGTAATCATCGCGAGTATTCACACTTCCAGAGAGGCGCACCTCACCCTGTGGTGCGATAACTTCAAGCTCTGCAAGCTGCACATCGGACTGCTCGGCATTCACGGCCAGCGCTATCCGATTGATCTCGATGGGTGTCTCCTGGCCAGGCGGGTAAATGGCCACATTACTGATAACAACGTCTTTGAGACTGACAGAGACAGGCAAGGAAATATCTGGCAACGTACCTGTGGGCGAAGACGGTGCGGTATCCGCTTGCTCTGCAGACTCAACCAGATGCACCTCAATGCCATCCAGATGCAACTGTTCGACACCTAACGTTAGACCCAACAGCGCACTCGGCGTCCATTCAAAATCCAGAGAACCCACGCGCGCATCAATAACATCAGTATCCGAATAACGCAGACCCGTGATGTTCATTTGCCCTGCCAGTTTGCCCCTGGCTTCTTCCCACTCAAGCGTACCTGGCGCAACTTTGTTCGCCAGCGTCAGTGTTTGCTGAAGGCCTTTCTCAGTGCCCAAAGCCCAGGTCAGGCCACCGGCAATGACAAGGACCACTAGAAGAAAAACGAGGCCGAACGTTTTGACAATGCGCTTAATCACAGGTCGGATCCGATAGTCAGATGAAGGCGCAGCTGTTTGCCTGGCGGATCATCCAGCGCGTGAGCAAAGTCCAGTCGCACAGGTCCGATGGGCGAGCGCCAACGGACGCCAAGGCCAACGCCTGTTTTGTAGTCCGGTTTTTCATCAAAGGCATCGCCGATGTCCGCGAACGCCGCAACACTCCATTTTTCGGCGAACGGCACTTCATATTCCAGACTACTTTCGAGCAAATGTTTGCCGCCAATAACGTCGCCACCCACCACGGGCCCTATGACATTATAAGTGTAACCACGAACGGTCTTGTCTCCACCGGTAAAAAAGCGCAACGAGGTGGGAAGCGCATCGAAATCACTGACCGATGTCGTGCCGGCCGCACCACGTGCTATGACTCGGGTGGCATTCTGGAAAGAGTAAATCCACTTTCCACTCACCATCGGTTGTATAAAACTGGTGTCAGACAGGACACTGTCACTGGCACCTCGTACACTGAGCAGAAGCTGGGTGCCATGAGTGGCGTAGATGCGCTTGTCCATCTCTGCCGGGTACGTACGCGCCCACTCAACGCTAGGGATCAACAGCTTACTGGTTTCCTCATTGTCCAGCCCTTCAAACCGTTCCACAAGGTAATCCAGTGAATAGGTTTTCAACCACAAGTTATCTCTGTGACGATAGTAACCACCAATGCTGCCTTTTGTGAAATTACGGGTGTCTGAATCTTCATCTTCAACCGATGCGCGTATTCCGAAGGAATCGGTACGAGGATCAGCCCCGGGGATAATGTACTCCCCTGCAACGCCATACTTGACCTCAGCGAGCAGAGCTTCAGCCGTAAAATGATGCCCTGCCTGATTAACACGACGCTTTGTAACACCAGCCTTGATTCTGGCCCCAGTGTCGGTGCCAAAGCCACCACCAAACGAATAGCGCGTAGGATTGCGTGCAACCAGATTGACGATGACTGGAATAACGTTGTCTTCACTGGCGCTCTCCGGCGAGACATCAAGCGTCACCTCCGAATAGTATTCGGTGTTACTCAGATCACCCTGCAATTTCTGAAGATCATCAACAAGATAGATTTGCCCAGGCTCAATATCCGAGAATCGTCCAAGAATCTTTTCACTTAACCAGGGTTTGTCCTGCTCGAAGCTCAACTCTCCCAGAAAGTACCGTGCACCGCTATCGAAATGCAACACAACGCCAGCCTCATAGCTGGCAAGATCTACGCGAATCTTGCCCTCTTTTAAAACGGCATTAAAGTAGCCGCGTTGTGAAGCAAGCACCTGAAAACGTTGCTTGAGCGACTCGTAGTCTTCATGCAACAACGGTGAGCCGACCTTTAACGATGACTCTTTTATTGCCTCAGTAAAAGCCGGATCCTGTTCGGCCTCGCCGGTAACCAGGATGTCAACCGTCTTGAGTGGAATACGGTCGCCGGGTTCGATTATGTAGACAGCCTGCCACACGTCGTCAATTTCCTCGAGGCTGAGTGTCATGGTTGGGCGATAGTAACCAAAAGGTGCCAGCGCCTGGCTGATAGCCTCTTCTGACTGTTCATGCAGATAGCGCAAGCGTCCCACGCTTGGCGCCTCCTTGCCATCAAAGCGATAAAGCGGCAGAAACCCACGTACATTACTGAGCAATTCGTCTTCCACGCCAGTGATTGACACTGAGACCGTGGGCGCGGTTTCAGTTTCGCTCTGGCTGTGTGCGTGACCTGCCGTAAAAAGCGACAGGCACATAAACACCAGACCGAATTTTCGGAATGGGTCGAAAATCGCCGTTGATAGGGTCTTTGGTCCAGCCAGCCGAGGGTAATACTGTTGTGTCAAACGCACACCTGTTCCGTGGTTGCAGGTCGGGGTGGCTAGATGATAACCATCTTGGCGTAGATCAGGCCAAATACTGGCCTATCATGCGCAAACAAGACGACTGATGGGCATTGAGACACGAAAAGCGGGCGGATTTGCTCTCCCGCTTCGATGGATTCTGCAGGCTCTCGTCGACCACCTGTTCACTCGGATTTCTCGAATAATGAAACAGGAATTGACTTTATTTTCCGAATCGTTGTCGGTGTTATCGTTCAACATATCCAATAACCCGCCCAATGCTATTCAGGGCAATCAATAAACTTTTGAGAGACATGAGCAAAAATAACCAATTTCCAGTCCTGTTGAACGTTAAATTGAACGACAGCGAGAATCATTGCCACGTCAAGGCAGACATCACAGGTTTTCGTGCCAGCTCTGTCCGGGTGACTCCCTGGGACGATTCCCTGATCATAGAGATGCGCACTGAACATGAGCCTGATCAGAGCTACTACCTCGGAGAGGTTGAGCCGAGCAGCTTTCGACGTGTCTTACCTCTAGGGTTTCCAGTGGATGAAAAAGACATCATGACGCACTATCAATACGGCAAGCTGGACATAAGCATCGCAAAACGCACCACTGGCACGCCAGCAACTCGGGATGCCGGAAGCTCGCACGCCTGATTGCCTGCTTTATCTGCAACGGCAGCGGAGTGCCGAATACCACTCCGCTTGCCGATGTGTTGTTCATTACCGTTCCATGCAGTTCAGTTCAGTAGACAATCAGTACGGCGAACGAAACGCATCGTCTTCGCGTCCTTGCACAACACTCTTCAAGAAGACTTCAACACGTCGGTTTTGACTGCGACCAGAACTCGTATCGTTAGACACTAACGGCCTCGTCTCTCCGACACCGGAGGCACGTACGCGAGACACATCAACACCGTTATTGCTGAGAACGCGTGTCACTGATGTAGCGCGTCTCTGAGAAAGCGTTTGGTTGTAACTGTTCGATCCTGTGCTGTCTGTGTGCCCGATGACATGTACGGCTGTCTTATCGTATTCACCGATGACCTCTGCCATGGTTCTGAGACTGGTCAGAAAATCACTGTTGATCTGTGCACTGTCAACAGCGAAGGATGCTTCACTTTTGACATCCAGGCGCAACGTCTCCTCATCGATGCGCGTGATTCGAATCTTTTTTTCTCGACTCTCGCGGGCAAGCTTGTCCTCCAACTGACGTTGCTGCTTGTCCATGTAGTTTCCAACGGCGGCCCCGGTGAGCACGCCAACAACAGCTCCAACGTACTTGCCGTTCTTGCTGTTGGATTGATGACCAATGACGCCACCGGCAATAGCGCCAATAGCAGCACCGGTTTTGGCACGACGATTGGGATCGTCAGTTGCACAGGCGCTTATCAAGGCAAGCGTTGTTACTGCTGCAATTGCGGTCACATTTAATGACTTCATAGCCAGTTTTCTCCCTATATATAAAAGGTATTGACCGTCGTTGTACAACATTGTTTCCATTGGACGGTAATAAGGACAACGAATAAGGTGCACGCACTGCGGAGCGATGACAAAACGGACAAGTTCCCAGCCCTCCAACCGTTAATATGAAACTCTGCGCTGTATTAGTGTCGGCATATCGTCAAGCAATTGAAGTGGTTCTGATACTGACACTGTTGGAAACTTGCACCGCTTTGCAATAAGCGCTCAAGATGACCCGCTCTCCTCGCAAGAACATAATTCGCGTCCCGCACTCAGCCCATAAATGTGCACCCGTCTGCACAAACGAAGACGCCCCATAGTCCACGGCAACGCATCCACTGGTTTTGTCCAATAGTCTGTATGACATCGAGCATTGCGTAGTTCAGTAATTTCGAGCTCCCGCCTCGGATGCCAAACGCGGGACTAGTGCTCTGACAAGACTATTCATCTCTAGCGTACCTACTGGCTTGGAATCACGCATAACGATGTAAGAGTGAGATGTGTCTCCACGTGAACGCGCAATCATACTTTCCAGTGTGTCGTCGTAGTCAACTTCACCATGTGCATCGCCAGGTACATCTCCACTCAGAGGTGTCATGATGGAGCGTATACGTAGCACGCGTGCCCGGTTGATGTCACTGACAAAATCCTCAATATACGGATCATTCGGGTGTAGCAGGATGTGTTGAGGCTCGCCTTGCTGGACGATATAACCATCCTTGAGAATCACCAGGTGATCAGCCAGTTTCAGTGCTTCATCGAGGTCATGTGTAATGAACACGATAGTCTTGTGTAATTCCTTTTGCAATTCCAGCAACAAGTCCTGCATGTCAGTGCGTATGAGCGGGTCGAGTGCCGAAAATGCTTCGTCCATCAGCATGATTGGCGAATTGGATGTTAGCGCTCTGGCTATGCCGACGCGTTGTTGCATGCCGCCAGAAAGCTGATGCGGGAAATGATCACCAAACCCATGCAAGCCAACGCGGTCCAGCCACTTGTCGGCCTCTTTCAGGTATTCCTGCCTGGGCACACCACGTACATGTAGCATGGTACCGGCGTTTTCAAGCACTGTGCGGTGCGGTAAAAGTGCGAATTTCTGAAAGACCATTGACATCGTCTGGCGTCGCAGATTACGAAGCATGTCCTCGTCATAGGCCAGCACATTGTCGCCATCAACATCGATCTTTCCTGCCGTTGGTTCAATCAGGCGATTCAGGTGCCGAATCAGTGTGGACTTGCCAGAACCCGAGAGCCCCATGATGACCGTGATTTCACCAGCACGAATGTCGATATTGATGTCTTTCAACCCCAGTACATGCCCGTGCTCTTTCAGCAGATCAGGCTTGGACATGCCGCCGCGCACATGTTCCAACGCAGCGTGCGGGTTGCTCCCGAAAATCTTGTAGAGATTGCGTATCGAGACTTTGATGTTGTTAGTCACGTCCTGGCTCCTTGTGGTCTAGTGCTGCTGTGCTGCGTTGACACGATCAAGTGCAGCTTTGGTTACACGATCCAGGATGATCGCCAGTAGAACAACCCCAAATCCAGACACCAGCCCTACACCCAGTTCAAGATTGCGGATACCGCGTAGCACCAACACTCCCAGGCCAGGCGCTGAAACCAGAGAAGCAATAACGACCATGGCAAGGCTCATCATGATCGTCTGGTTGACACCTGCCATTATGTTAGGCAAGGCTAAGGGTATCTGTACACCAAACAGTTTTTGTCGGGCAGTCATACCAAACGAATCAGCCGCCTCTATGACATCCTTGTCCACCAGACGGATACCAAGGTCGGTTAAACGGATAACCGGCACGATGGCATAGAGGATAATGGCGATACCGTAGAGTTTGGGTTCGGTAATCGAGAAGAGAAAGATAAGCGGGATGAGATAAACGAACGGTGGCAGCGTTTGCAACATGTCCAGTATCGGTATGACTATCCTCTGCAGTCTGTCACTGCGCGACATGGCAATACCGATGGGCACTCCCAGAAGCACGCACAGCAATGCACATACAAAAATAATAGCCAGGGTCTGTATGGCATGGTCATAGTGATCAACAAATGCCAGAAACATCAGACTTGCCATAACGAAGGCCACAAGTCGCACAGATTTGGACGCCAAATATACGATCAGTGCCAGTATTGGAAGCATGATCCACCATGGGGTAGCTTCGAAAGAGGACAACGTAAATTCAAGAATCCAGCTCAGAGGCTGTGTCAACGGATCAAGCACAAAGCGCAGCACATCTTTAATGGCAAGAAATCCGCTTTCCACGCCTTTGGTCACATCCCGTGACTGGGCTATTGCAGAACAGGCATCGTGTAGCTCGTCAAGGGAGGGAAACGGGATATCCAGCGTGGATTGTTCTTCTACAACACCCGCTTTCGCCAGAAGATCCGCCATCGACACTGGACCATCACCGGTCTTGCCAGCATCACACCACTCGCGCAGGCCGAGTCTGTCAAACACGAAATCATAAAACGCCATCAGTGTATGTCCTTTCCGGGTTTGGCACGTTGGTTATAGAGCGCTCTTGCAGTATCCTGTCGGGTGAGCTTGCTAACTCACCGAACTCACAAACGTGAGTCCGGCGAGTACAGGCTTTTCTCTGGCAGCCTCCTCAAACACTTGGCTACAAACTGACTGACAAACTTACTTGATCAGTGCTGCAAGTTTCTCACGAGCTGCATCATCAATCCAGGTTGACCAGACATCAGAATGGTTGCTCAGAAAATAAACGGCAGCTTCTTCAGCAGAAGCACTCTCGCCATCCTGCCAGGCAAGTACGCTGTTCAGAATGTCAATATCAAAACTGATGTTACCCATGAGTTCTGCAACGCCGGGTTCGCGTTCGGCAAGCTCTGAGGTCGCAACCGTGAGTACAGGCGCTGGTGGAAAATCGGACACACCTGCATCAGGGTTGTTCGGTTCATTGTTTGCCGAGTGCACATCTGTATCGATCTCACCAATCTTGACCTGAACCATTGGGTATTTACCCAGAACAGCGGTTGGCGCCCAGTAATAGCCAAACCATGGAGTTTCATCCTCGTAGGCAGACGCAATAGAGGCACCCAGTGTTTCGCCAGAACCATGATCAAAAATTTCCATGGTATCGCGCAGATTAAGTGCAGTGATGATGTTGTCATTCACTATACGGCATCCCCAGCCATCGGGACAATTGTTGAATCGACCACCAACCAGTTCTGGATTAGCCATGACGCCTTCGATAGTCAGCAGTTCAGGATTCGACTCTGCCAGATACGCAGGTATCCACCAACCTTCGACACCCCCCGGGTTAAAGACTTCAGTCAGACGCGTCACTTTACCTTCATCTTCCAGCTTGGAATAGACTTCACCCGTTGAGTTCAGCCATAGTTCGGTAACGATATCCGGCTCGCCATTTTCGGCCAGCGACGCAACAGACGTTGTGGTGGCTGATGGCACCTTTTCTACAGAACACCCATATCCTTGTTCCAATATGAACTTGGATACTTCCGTAATAATCTGAGATGAAGCCCAGTTCATTTCAGTAATTGACACCTTTCCGCACGCTGCATGCGCAGTCGTTGCGGAAGACAGCAGTGCAACTGTTACCAAGCCTAAATACAGTTTCAATTGCTTTTTCAAGTATTTCTCCAAAAGAGTAAATTTGCCCCATTTTTTTCACATAGCGAAACCCGGGGCTTTGCAGGCTCGCCTCTTACGTAATTAGATCACTGGTAACTCGGGCGCCGCACGCTCTGTCAGCAACGTGGAGCTATCTGTACCTACCACGATATTTTCCTCGTGCACCATCATAAGGCCTTGCCCATAAGACAGTGATGGCTCAATTGTCAGAACCATATTCTCTTTCAACACAGTTTCATCAAATGCCGCATGCGAAGGCTGTTCAGTGAGTTGCATACCCAGCCCGTGCCCTAGTCGCCCAATATCCCCTCCATTGTCGTTCATTTCTGAAATCACGGATGACATGGCGAGGAAAAGGTCACGACTTGTATTACCCACTTTCGCTGCGTTGATCCCTGCCTCAGTGGCACGCCACAAGACATCATAGGCACGCCTTGCCTGATCATCAGCGCACTCAATAGCCCAATTGCGGTCAAAGTCGCAGAAATATCCATCCCACGTACAACCAGTATCCATCATGAGTACATCACCCGCCTTGAGTGGACGACGCGACGGGGGCGATATCACGTCAGCATAACCGCCTTGATCTGCTGCGCCAACAAGGTAAGGCACATCATCGGCACCCAGCCCTATAGCCGTACGACGAAACTCACGAAAAACCTCTTCCAGTGGATTTTCCACAGCAATGAAGTCTGGCGCTTGTGCAAAAGCGGCAGATCCAATGGCGCAAATATGACGCAGTTTTTCAATTTCCGCTGGTGATTTAACCATGCGCAACCCTTGCACAAGGTGTGTTGCATCAACAATATCCAAACCAGGCAAGGCTGCGATCAGTCTCTCCCAGTCGCCAAGCGGCATGCGCAAAAAAGTCTCGTGCCCTTTCATGACGCCCAGGCGTGAACCTTTAGCAGCCAGCGGCGAGAGCAATTCAGTCAGCAAGCTGATGCCATCGTCTGTGGGTGCGGGGGCGCTCCATGTCCGAACATCAGTTAGCCAGCTCTGGCGCATAAGCTCACCCCCAATAGCTGGTATCACAGCCACTGGCTTACCACTGGCGGGTACAAACACAAACCACGGGCGGGTTGGACTTTGCCAGAACAGTGTACGGAAACCCGTAAAATACCGGACTTCCGGTTCTGTCATCAGCAAGAGCCCAGTAAGGTCCAGTTCTGCCATCAGCGCTTGGGCTTTCTGCGTACGCAATTCGTATTCGTGATTATCAAAACCACGAGCTGGCGCGTTATGTTGTCTACCCTCTTGCGCGATCATGCGCGCGCCTCACAATTAACAATGGCACGCGCAGTAAATTCAGCAAGTTCTCCTCGCCAAAGCTGGCGTCCGAAACATATCGGTAACGCATCATCGTTATAAGTGATCTGTTCCAGCTCTATACCGGCCTGACTGACGTTCAGACCCAACATAGAAGCTTCCTCAGCACGAGCACCCCGCATCCGAATGACGACATCCGCAGTTTGAGCATACGCAGCATAATGCGCTTCAAGGATATTAGTTGTGGACTGAGCAAGATCATGTTCCAGGAAATCAGGAAACTGCTTTGCTACCAGGTATTCCGTTTCGAGAAATATCGCATGGCCTTTCGAACGGAACAAACGAGTATATTGGAAGAGTCTGGTGCCTTTTTTTACGCCTAGTTTCCTGGCCAGCAAGGCATCAGCCTTATTCTGGCCAGAATCTATTACATCGATGTCAAGGTCGACGCTGGCGGCCTGGGCATCCTTGACGAAGCTGACCATATTGCTGACGTCATATGCCAGGCGTGGAGGCGAGACAAATCTACCACGACGCTCCTCACTATACGCAAGACCTCTCAGTTCAAGCGCTTCGAGCGCTCGGCGCGCAGTCATTCGGCTTACACCTTGTTGTTCAGCAATCACCCGCTCTGAAGGCAGAGAAGCATGTGCAGGCAATCGGCCAGCCTGAATATCATCGTGCATACGCTCAGCAATTTTAAGGAATCGCGGTGTACAGAAGTTCCGGGAACCAGTCGGTATCACTCTTTTCACATTTGGCCGCAGTGTGGTCAATATCCGTGCCCCTTGTTCTGAAGATATTATTGCTGGTATATACCAGTTAAATCAAGCGAGAATTAAATGTCTGAGCTAACGAGAGAGCAGAAAATGACATTCTGCAAAGACGGTGTACCATTTTTTGTAAATGGCGTGACAAAGAGGCAGCTCGAAAGTCTCTCACTAGGCAATATCGTTTTTGCCCGGGAGGAAGGCTAAGAAAGCAAGAGTGGGTCGAGTTGCGTACACACTAGTGCTGAATGATCGCGGAGGTGTTGAAAGTGATGTCACCGTAGCTCGCCATGGTCCAGAAAGTTTCATGGTGATGAGCTCAATTGCCATACCCGACGGGATCGAGACTGTCTTTGCAAGCTCGTAAAAGAAGCCGAAGCTAGTAGTCCATATACATCGGCCATACCCTGGTCTTCGCCCAGCGGCTCTAATTCCGGACGAATTAGGCTGGGAGATTTTCGTGACACCCGATTTCGCAGGGTATGTTTTTGATGACATTTACAAGGCCGGCACGGCTCTTGGCCTGCGCCTTGTGGGCGGCGAAGCACTCAATGCACTGCGCATAGAGAAAGGCTTTGTTCACTGGGGACATGACATGGCTTATACCGAAGCACCTCATCAACTCGGCCTCGACTTTGCTTGCAAACCCGACAGGAAAAATCATTTCATTGGTCGTGATGCATACTTGGCCCGTCGATCCAATGAAGAAGGTCCCTACCTTTGTTTAATCAGGTTGTGCGACTCCGACGCCATCCTGCATCACAATGAGCCGGTGTTGCGCGATGGCGCTGTTGTCAGATTTATCACTAACGGAGCTTTCGCATATGCCCAGAACACTTCAGTCGGCTTGTGTATGGTGTCCTCACCTGCAGGCAGTAGAGGAAGGACTTCCGTAAAGGCCGGCACGTATGCGGTGCTTGTGGAAGGCGAGATTCGTCTGGCGCAAATCAGCTTGACAGCATTTGCCACAGCGTTACCGCGTCAATAATTTTCTGCATCAGTTTCGAACATCATTTGTACAGTATGGCTGACCGTCGGGCGGCGGCGTGTCCAATTCTTCACAACTCAATTAATGCTACCCTCACCGACACTCATAAACCAATTCACACAAAGGAGGCCGATTAACCATGGCACTTGACCACGAAATCTCACTGCAGCTGTCGAGGTTTCCTGACCCATTGATCCGGTTAACGTGCCCCTCAACTCGCTCCGCTAAATCAGGCCTTGTGCACAAAGCAGCGTGTTGGCGCAGATACCAACGGTGTGCCCTTTTCGCATCTGCGCCTTTGAATTTACCCTAGAGGGACAGGCTTCTTCGGGACGTACCAAGCTTTTTGGTTATGCAGCTTACCAAGCACCGTCTGTATCTCAGCCATCCGCGCCCGGAAATTTTCGGCCTTCAATGCTTCTTCCGTGTCGCCACCTTCGATCGACTTCATGGAGATGCTATGTGCTTGATAACGAAGGGCTTCTTCGATGATGTCAAGCTCTGTGAGGCCGATGTCGAACTGAGTTCGGGCTTTCGCTTGAATTCGGTCTGTTGCTGGCATTGATCCTCTCCGATTTAAGATAGCAATAAGGTAGCGGCGAATTAACCGAGAATCCAGACAAAACGTGTTTATGTGTTAATGTTTATAGTTACAAATTTATATTTTGTAATATTGTAAATAAAGCACTATGGCCAAAACCTTTGTAGGAACGCGGTTACGGCAACTACGCCGCGAAAACAAGCAGTCGCAAGCTCAAATGGCGAAATCAGTCGGTGTGAGCACGGCATACATCAATCTGCTGGAGAACAACCAGCGGAGCTTGTCCGTGAAGGTTCTGATGTCTATCGCAGACGCTTATGGCGTCGATTGGCGTGATTTGATGCAGGACGGCAGCGATCGGTTGCTAGCCGATTTACACACCGCAATTCAGGATCCGCTGTTCAATACCAAAGAACCCGACATTCAGGAACTCAGACTAGCGGTTGATCATGCGCCAAAGCTTGTTGAAAACTTCCTCCATTTATACCGAAGTCATTCGAACGTGATTGAACGCTTCATGCAGACAGGCGATCAACTATCTGAAGGCGCACTACTGAACTCCCCAGAAGCCATCGTTCATGATTTTTTCAGAAGCCACTCAAACTATTTCGCCGTTCTTGAAGACTACGCAGAAAAGCTTCGCCTGGAAGTCCCGTGTGAACCCGACGACATCTACTACCTGTTAAAGACAAGACTTCGCGAGCAACATGACATAGAGGTCAGCACCGCTCCTATCGAGGAAATGGAGCGTTCATTACGTATCTACGAAAAAGACGAAGGCAAAATCAAACTCTCTGAAGCTCTGGATTTTCCTAATCGCACATTTCAGTTAGCACACATGTTGGGCCTGATTGAATGCAGCAGCCAAATTGAAGCCTTGTCGGCCGACATTTCACCCAACAAGTCGCGTGACGCAGCCGTCAACAATGAGGATACAGAACACGCCGGCAAAGTACGCTGCCAGGTGGAGCTTGCCAATTACTTTGCGTCCGCTTTCCTGATGCCTTACACACAATTCAAAAGCGCTGCTGAAACGCTCGCTTATGACATCAATCGCTTGTGCAAAACGTTTGGCGTATCGTTTGAACAAGTGTGCCATCGACTCACTACGCTACAACGAAAAGGTGATAGAGGCATACCCTTTTTCTTTATCCGAGTGGACAGAGCTGGTAACGTCACCAAGCGTTTCAACGCAAGTTCCATCACTATTGCTGAATACGGTGGAGCCTGTCCAGTCTGGGATTTGCATGCCACTTTCAGCAATCCCGGGACTATTCTGCCGCAATTTGTTGAGTTGCCTGATGGCAAACGTTTTTTTACAATTAGCCGTACAGCAGACAGGCCAGCCTACAGTCGTGATTCACAGGCACGACGTCAGGCGCTATCACTTGGATGCGAGCTATCGCACGTGGACAACATCGGCTATGCACGCCCTTACAATCAAACCGACGAACAGCTCTATGCAAAAATCGGCATAAACTGTCGAATTTGTCCACGACAGTCTTGCGCGCAGCGAGCACATAATCCTTTGGGTATCGAGTTGTCAGTGGATCCAAGCCGACGCGGTGATACGCGACTTGAAAGCTAGCCGTGCTGCTGTAAAATTTTACTGAGTAGATTCCGGTATCAAGGCTTTAATACTGGCATCTACAAGATTCATGACAGATTGCGATCGAATCAGGCAGTCTTCTTTGCAATCTTACGGACGGCTTTTCGCGCTTTGCCTTTCTTGCCCTTTCTGATGGGCTTCATGGCAACTTTGATCGCTTTTTCGAGTACCTTGCTTTTCCTGGTTTTGACACCAGCACGTTTGATAGCCTTACGCGCAGGCTCCTCGCGCTAATCAAAGCAAGGATACACGAGAGTATATTGAGTCATGAAAGCCATTAAGCAATTGAAGAAACTGCAAGCAATTCTCGACGCGGATACACGTGCCAGGTACATGAAGCGCGACAAGCTAAAGAATTTGTTGTGCAAAATGAAATCAAAGGAGAAGCATCTTGCAAGAAAGATTAACGACACTAGGGACTCAAAGGAAAAGTCACGTTTGGAACAGGAAGTTGCGCTTCTGCACACTCAACGTAAAAAGGGGCTTAAGGCGTTAAAGAAATTACGTGAATCGGATGCATCCTGATGTCGTTGAACACGTGCCACCGACAACATGCCATACACAAGAAAAGACATCCAAGACAGATAACGGAAATGGGTCTGCCTGCCTCATGAATTTCCCTGACGATTTTCTGAACTCTGCGATAAGTGCGAATATATTCCAGACCACATATCAAAGTTGATTTAATTGCAGCGCCCTGTTAGTCAGGAAACTCAATGAGTGTTGTGGCAGGCCTTTATGGTTTCCGTCATAGCGTTGAGTAATATTGCTGTTGATGCCGCACCTGCGTCCTGATGTCCCATGGTTCTTTCACCCAGCTTTGCTGAACGCCCCCTCTTTGCCACCATATCAATAGTTGCCAGTGCACCAGCTTTCGCAGCGTTGTTAACAGCGTCCATCATGTCCGGTATCGATTCTGTATCCTTGTATTGCCGGGCAGCGGCAGCAGCTGGTAACCAGGCATCAAGCATGGTCTTATCACCGGCTTCCGCTTTGCCACGTGCCTGAATGCCATCGGCCATAGCTTCGATTGCCTTACCCAATGCAGCGGTATCCAGGGTCAATTGTCCCTTCACGGCGGCTCCGGCTCGCATAAGGGCTGTTGCATAAAGAGGCCCTGCTGAAGCACCGACCGCGTTCAGAAAAGTCTTCGCCGCCGTATTGAGCACCTCGGAAGGTGTAGCTGTACTTGCATCCACCTCGTTAAGCGCCTTGCCGACGGCGACGAAGCCAATGGACATGGTAATGCCATGATCAGCGTCACCGATAACGCCATCGAGCACGCACAAGTGGTCCTTCTCGCGTTCTATAGCATCCCCCATAGCGTTGAAGATGGATATCAGATCGTATGTTGTGATCATGTTCATCGGAAATCTCAGCCTGCTCTGAACATAGCGCAGTCACACGGATGATCGAGCAGAGTTGTCAGCTCATCATCAAGATGATGTAGCGTTATGCTGGCACCGGCCATTTCCAGAGAGGTGCAATAGGGACCAACCCAGGTAGCGTGCGCAACAAGTCCGTTGTCATCAAGAATCTGCTTGATGCGTCTGTTCATGATGTAGAGTTCCATCAGTGATGTGGAACCTAATGAATTGACCAGTACGGCAACACGATCTCCACGCGCAGGCGCCATCTCATCCAGGATGCGCACCATCAAGGAATCTGTTACTGCGTTCGCAGTCTGCAGGGGGCCTCTGGATATACCGGGTTCGCCATGAATGCCCATACCGATTTCCATCTCATCAGGCCCAAGTTCGAAGTTTGGTGTCAGTGTGTGTGGCAAGGAACAAGGGCCTAGCGCAACGCCCATTGTATAGGTATGTTCATTGGCTTTCCGGGCGATGCGTTCGCATTCGTCAAGCGAAAACATTTTGTCGCAAGCCGCGCCCGCTGCCTTGAAGATAAAGAAGTTACCAGCAACGCCACGACGATCAGCACGACTCTCACGTGGGGCTGACGCAATATCATCGGTCGTTAACACGGTTCTTACTTCAATGTCTTCCATTGCCGCCATTTCTGCTGCCATATCAAAATTCATGACATCGCCTGCGTAATTGCCGTACACGAATAAAACGCCGTTTCCGCCATCAATGGCTTTTGCACATTCCACCGCAGGATCCGGAGGTGGTGATGCAAACACATTTCCAATAGCGGCAGCGTCGGCAAGCCCCTTTCCCACAAAGCCGAAAAATGTAGGCTCATGCCCAGATCCTCCACCGATCATCAAACCGACTTTGCCTTCACGAGGAGCGTGCCTTGCGATTATTGCTCGAGGATAACCTTCTACTTGTCTCAAGTGATCCGGATGCGCAGCCATCACCCCTTCCAACATTTCTTCAATAAGATTGTCAGTGCCGTTGATAAGCTTTTTGGTTTTCACCGTATTCATAGCCTGGTAGTTCCTTGAGTTTCACCTGCATTGGCACTGGATATCTGTTGGGTTATGAAAATAAGCAGCAACCAGATGCGCAACGAAACATAACGATCCTGAGCAGTCTTTTTTATTTCAACACCGTGTTGCAGATTAGTCTACCCTAGTGTTTTCGCACTCGCCATGAAGGCAAGAGTCTCCTGCAAATCAACAACCCCTGCATCAGAGCCCAAGCCAGTGGCAACCAGTCCCGATGTGGCTGTGCCCAATTGGCAAGCCTGTTCCAGATCATAGCCCATGCCAAGCCCTGCAATGAAGCCACCGCAGTAGCTGTCACCGCAGCCGGTAGTGTCAGAGACCTTTACTTTGTAAGCTGGTACGCGCAGCTCAACATCAGACGTTCTGATGTACGAACCTTTCTCGCCCCATTTAAAAATACACGCACCCGCGCCCATGTCCATGAAAAATGCTGCAAGGTCTGCGTTCGAGGAAACTCTTGTACCAGACGCGGTGCTGGCGATGTACTCTGCCTCTTCCATGGATGGCATGAAGTAGTCGACATGTGGTAGCAGGTCTTTGAGAAGGTCCAATGTATTTTCATTGGGTGCTATCAGATCAAATGTTGTTACCAATCCGTGTTTTTTCGCATGAGCCAGCAGAGCCGCACTCTGACCTTCATCCATTGCATTAAGCAATCCCGTTCCGCCATGATGAAGAAACCTGGCATCACAGACTCGATCAAATTCATCATTTGATACGAAAAGATCATCGGATGCGCCTCGTGCATGCAGCGCGGGGCGTTCACCGTTTGCTCGTATCGGCAGGATGGTGGCCGATGTAGGCGTTGCGGATGAACGTTGGACCATCGAACAATCAATACCCATTCGCTGATAGGCATTGACAATGAAATCCCCTTTTTCATCATTGCCCACACAGGCAACCGTTGCGCAGCGAGTACCCAGCTTGGCAGCGTTCATGACTGCCCCTGCGGCTGTACCTGCAGGATTCATGCGTATTTCTTCAATGAAATCCACACCACCGCCCTCTGGTATCGAATCGACAGGTCTGCCGGCAATATCCAGAATGGTTAGTCCAACAAACACGGCATCAAATGCTGACAAGGAACACCTCCGACAGAGTTATTAAAGGATGAACTTTTCTCTTATGCCTGATCCCAACCGTTGCGAATCGTCTTGTACCCTACACGGTAAACTGCCTCCGGGCTCTCAGCGAAATCACGCCATACACGCGTGGCAGCAGCCAGCTCAGGCAGGCTACGACCAAATGCTTCGATGGTAAGCCACTGATCATAACCTTCAGATTTCAAGGCGCTGAACGTGTCGTGCCAAGGCACATGACCTCGACCTGGTACGCCACGGTCGTTCTCTGAGATATGGACATGAACAACATTCTGTTTGTGTTGTGTAAACGCTGCGACAGGATCAGCCTCTTCTATATTGGCGTGGAACGTGTCGTACATCGTTTTGATGGCAGGATGATTCACAGACTGAACATAAGTATTCAGCTGGGCCATTGTGGTAGCAAAGTACGACTCGAATCGATTCACCGCCTCCAGCGCCAAAGTAACACCAGCAGTACGGGCATAATCACCTGCGCGAGTGTGTACTTCGCGTGCGTGGTCAAACTCTTCAGAAGTGGTCGCACTGCCGGAAAATTCTCCCAGCGTCTGATGAAGTGGGCCACCAACGGTATTCGCTCCCAATGCGGCAGTGCAGTCAACAAGCCAACGCAAATACTCTACCGAAGCTTGACGAGTAGCTGCGTCAGCAGACAGTGGATTCTTGTCCAGCGAAGGAATGATTGAGATTGCTGTTCGCTCAAGCCCAAATTCATCAAGCATGTTTCCTAACGTCGCATAGTCCTCCGGTGATCCGGCAAACACCGGAACCTCAACACCATCGTAGCCAGTTGCCTTCAGATCCTCCAGTATCGGGCGATGTTCCTCGCCGAGTGACGTGGTCCAAAGGAGCATGCAGAAACCTATTTTCACAATCATATCTCCTTAGTCTTGAGATGACGAACTGACTTGAATGCGCTGTGCGCTCAGCTGACTTTCATAGTTTGTTCAAATGTGAATCTGACAAGTCATCAGACAACCGGGTTAATTGCGCAGTGAAGCCAGATACTCAACAAACAGAAAAGCTGTGCCGATACCCAGCAATGCAGCCACCACAAGCACAATCAATATGATGAAGATGACCTTTCGAATCTGTTTGAACGATACACCTGCGCGACAAAAAGGGACAAGGTTGAACAAGAGCGCGCCGATGACAACCAGAATGCATCCGTAGGTAAATAGCTGCATGGAAAACGGCTGGAAAATCATCAATATCGATAGCACGCAAATCGATATGATGGAGCGTTCCATCCATTTGGCTTGAGTGGCTGTCATAATGTGGTCACCCGTTGTTCAGTATCGGCAAAAACATGAATTGCGCCGGCCATGAATTGCGCGTGTACCATCTCAGACTCTGTCAGAGGCGTCTTCCAGTCGGTCACGACCCTCAGATCCCGATCACCCTCTTTCAGGTGCGCAAGGGTTTCGGCACCCATAGGTTCTATGAGATCGATTGGCAACGATATGCTGTCTGGTCTGGCCTCGCTTAACAGCTTCAGGTTGCGCGGACGAATACCCAGTGTCACCTGACTGCCTTCACTGATACCCGTGAAACTCTCATTAAGTGCAACGCGGATGCTTTGATGCTGATCGATCATGAACTCGCCCATGCCTTTACTGGATAAGCCTGTGAACGTCGTGGTCAGTAGATTCATCTGTGGTGTACCGATAAACCCCGCAACAAACAGATTGGCTGGACGGGCAAATATATTGTGTGGCGTATCAATCTGCTCTATGTGGCCATCACGCATCACTGCAATTCTGTCCGCCATGGTAAGAGCTTCAAGTTGATCGTGCGTAACAATCACCGTAGGTTTGGACAGCCCCTGAAGCACTTGCTTGATTTCTCCGCGCATCTCTTCTCTGAGTTGAACGTCAAGTCGGGAGAGTGGCTCATCGAACAGGAAGCACGTGGGTGTGCGAATAATGGAACGCCCCACAGCCACCCGTTGTTTTTCACCTTCAGCAAGTTGGCCTGGCGTACGATCAAGAATGCTGTCAAGCTGTAGCACCCGTGATGTTTCTTGCACCTTGGCTTTGATCTGCGAACGAGTCAGCCCCTCGGCATGTAGTGGGTACGCCAGATTGTCAGCAACGGACAAGCTGGGATATAGCGCATAGAACTGAAAACTCATGGCAACGTTACGATCACGGGCGGCCAGATCATTGACCTTCTTGCCACCAATCAATATGTCGCCCCCATCTGCAGCCTCAAGTCCTGCGATCATCCTCAGGGTTGTTGTCTTGCCGCAGCCCGAAGGGCCTAACAGGCACAGCACCTCGCCATCGTCGATCCTCAGATCAATGGCATCCACTGCCGTCAAGTTGCCATATTTCTTCGTCGCTGATTTGAGTTCGATACTCATTTCTTAACGGTCCCGAACGTTACACCGCGAAGCAACTGGTTCTGCAGTAAAAAGGTCACGACGCAAATCGGAATAAGAAACAGCGTCACGATAGCCGCCAATAAGCCGTAATCAACACCGACGCTTCCGCCTAATGTTCGCGCCATTGCCACAGGTACCGTGCGGGTTTCAACGCCGGTTAACAGCAAAGCGAACAGAAATTCATTCCAGGTAAGGATCATGCCGAACACAAACGTTGCTGCAAGACCTGCATAGATCTGTGGAAGACACATACCGAAGAAAACGCGCCAGTCGGTGGATCCATCCATGCGTGCCGCATCCTCAATCTCCGGATTGAGCTCATCAAAGAAGGATTTCACCAGCCAGATGGAAAACGGGATGTTGAACGCGGTATAGAGCAGTACGATTCCCCAATAACTGCCAGCCAGGCCTGTAAGGCGGAACATCAGAAAGATGGGAATGATGACCACAATGGGCGGCATCATTCGCGTTGTCAGGATGATGAACAGATAAGTGTCGTTGCCTTTCAGTGGGTGGCGCGAAAAGGCGTATGCCGCAAGCGTGCCTATGATCATCGCCAACAACACTGCGGAGCCTGAGATGAATATGGAATTGAAGAAATACAGGATGAAATTCGTTGCCTCAGAAGTATCCGAACTGATGGAATCGCGAAAGAACACGCTGCGAAAGTTATCAAGCGTAGGCGTAAAAAACAGCTTGGGTGGTATCTCCAAGGCATCTGTGCGTGTTTTGAATGCGGTAAGAATGATCCATAGCACAGGGAAAAAGTAAATGAACCCGACAATAGTTGCAAATGCGGTTCGCCCCCATCCGGCCTTGCCGATCTCGCGTTGCCTGGCCATCAGAGTGTTTCCTCATTTGCACGTCGATTAACAGAATAAAGATACAGATTAGTCAGAACTATGACGATGAACAAGATGATGTAGGCCAATGCGCCAGAGCGACTTGTGCGAAAATTCTGGAAGGCCATCCGGTAGATGTCTACTGCAATGGATTCGGTTGAAGAACCGGGACCACCGTCGGTGATGATATAGATGATGTCAAAAATCTTGAAAGTTTCAATGGTCCTGAACAGTATAGCCAGCAGCAGCAGGCTCTTGATGTACGGTAAGGTGATAGTGACAAATCGGCGCCACGAACTGACTCTATCTATCTCAGCGGCCTCGTACAGATACTTGGGTACCGATACCAGACCTGCCAGCACCAGAAGCATGACGAATGGGGACCACATCCAGGCATCGGCAACGATGATACCGATCAATGCACCCGTAGATGATGACAGGAGCACAAAGGGCTCTGTGGTAAACAGATTGACAAACCAGCTGAGCAATCCGAAAGTGGGCTCATAGTAAAGTTTGAAGAAAACCCCCACTGATACGAAAGACAGCATCATCGGCGTCAGTACCAGCATCATGATGATGCGACGCATCGGAAAATGTTTTGCAAACAACATGGCAAGAGAAAAGCCGATGATCAATTGCAGCGTTACCGAAGAGCCGACAATGATCGCCGTGGTCTGAAAACGTTCCCAGATTTTTTCATCAGTCAGTACCCGTTCAAAATTCCTCAGACCCACAAATTCAGGGACATTGAGCCGATTCGCCCGATAGTTGAAGAAACTCAAACCGAAGGACCACAACAAGGGAAAGATGTTCATCACAAACAATGTGATAATTGCTGGCGCAACCAGCAAGGGGCCTCGATATTTAGGCGACGTTATTCGTGCCCAGAGTCCGCTGTTTGTCTGGATGTAGTTTGCCGCGACATCTGTCATGTTCTATTGCTCGGCTGGCGCTGTTGATGAATCATAAGCAGACACCCACAACACCAGCTTATCCGTCAAGATAAGCAAGCATTGCAAGGTGTTGTCTGGTATGAACTGCTGATCTATTGAATGAAGCCGTCGTCTTCGAGCAGCTCTTGCTGAAACTCTGCAACAGCATCCAGTGCTTCACGTGCCGAAATCTGTCCGGTTATCGCCTTGTCAAATTCCTCTTGCTGCTGTGTCAGCATTTCAAAGAACAGGGGAATATGCCATACGTCCTTTTGCCAGTCGATCATTTCCACGTGTGCGCGGTTCCAGGGCCGTAGATCGTTATAGCTTGGATCGGCCATGACGCTCTTCAGTCCGGACTGTCCACCGTTCGCCACCGCTTCAATCTGTGTTTCAGGTGCGAGCCACCACTTGACAACGTTCAGAGCCTCATTCACCACCTCATCAGAATTCCAAGTAGTCAGTACAAAGGGCTGACCACCAATGTTGCCGGTTCTGTCAATCGTTCCATCTTCCTTGCGCAAGCCTGGTGCAGGTGCAAACGATGATTTGTCATGCACCTTGGAGGCTGAGGGGTCCAGTACAGGTTCACCCAGTCCAACCCAGTTGATGGTACTGGCCACCTTCCCTTGCATGAACAGATCCTGGGTAACAAAAATATCCATCTGACCGGTCTGAGCAACTGGCGGCATATCCGGAATCATCGATAGGTAATGTTCGAACGCTGTGACTGCAATGTCTGAATTGACTACACCTTCAGCCTGACCTTCAGGTACGTTTGTTTCATCCCAGATGTCGCCACCGTGTTGCCAGACAAAGGCATTTACTTGCATCGATGAGAAATCATAGCCCTTACCTGCCTGATAGGAGATGCCGAAGAAATCGCTGTCAAGTGTTTCACCGGCCAGCTCATCGCCTGCCTTGCGATTCAGGAATTCTCCGATCTGCGCATATCTCTCCCAATCAACATCCTGCCAGTCCTCGTAGGTGCAGGGGAAGGTTGCATCGTACTTGGCCTTGAACGCCGCGGCTTCGCCTTCGTGACAGAAAATGTCGTTTCTGTAGTAAGTGACATACGTGTCAGGAAATTGTGGAAATCCGTAGTAATTCGTATCGGGGGCGATTGCTGTACCGGCGGCTTCAAGTTGCTCACGTGACTTATGGGGATACGTGGAATAGGCAGAGACCAGTGCCGGATGCAGATCCTCCATGATGGCCATTAGCTCAGGATCAGCTTTGATGTTTTCAGTTAAATCCATGTAATAACCACCTTCAACAAATGATCCGAGCCATTGGCTATCTGTCACGATCATCTGATATTTCTGTTCACCGGAGGTCAGCGATGCCGCGACTCGTTCGTAGAAGCTGGTCCACGGAATGAAGTCCATCTCCAGTGTCGTGGTGTGTCCGTCAGGTGACTGATAGGTCTTGTCGAAGTGTTCTTTGAAAAAGCGTGTTGGGGGCCAATCGGGAGCCGCCATGGTAATGGTGATATCGGCAGCCAGTGTCGGGGCACTAATACCTCCTGCCAGAATAGCCGCGATGCAGGTTCCAAGAATCTGCTTTTGATTTCTGAACAGCGTCATTGCCTTCTCCTTGTATTCTCTTGGTGGTGGGTGGAAAATCGTGGTGATGTTTGTTGCCGTGGTGTTTGTTAGAGTTAGTTTGTTCAGCTCACTCGTAATCCGGAGTCAGCATCAAACAAATGTGCATCGGACATCTGAAACGACAAGCGAATATCCTGTCCTGTAGAGTAGGCAGTAGCCTTGTCTTCCGGCAAAACCATTTTTAGCAGGTTTCCGTTGACATCAATATCAAGAATGGTGACATCACCCAGTGGTTCAGTAAGGTGAATTCGGCCGGTAATATTCAGGTTTGCTGAGTGTGCCTCGTGGTTACTGCTACTGACATGTATATCGTGGGGTCGGATGCCAAGCGTCATTGGGTGCCCGGAAACCAGATCAGTTTGCAGGCTCATATCATCCAGATCAAGCTCACCAAACGGCAGTTCCAGTTTTTGACGGGTACCGCTCTTGTTGATTCTACCCTTGATGAGATTGATCACGGGAGAGCCGAGCATGCTGGCAACAAAGGTTCCGGATGGTGAGCTGTACATGTCTCTCGGTGTGCCCGTCTCCACAATCCTGCCGCCGTCAATTAGCGCGATACGAGCGCCCATTGTCAAGGCCTCGAGTTGATCAGGCGTTGCATACAGCATGGTCATGCCCAATTCTCGATGAAGGCGCTTGAATTCAGCACGCATATCATTGCGCAGCTTTGCATCCAGATTGGTCAGCGGCTCATCAAGCAACAGAAGCTTGGGCTGTCGAACGATAGCTCGACCAATGGCAACTCGCTGCTGTTCGCCACCAGAGAGAGTGGGTGGTTTACGTTTCAGCGTATGAGTGATACGCAATAGTTCGGCGACGTCATTGACGCGCTTGCGTATCTCATTGCGCTCTACCTTGTCACGCATGAGTGGGTATGCAAGATTGGCATAGATGGTCATATGCGGGTACAGCGCAAATGTCTGAAAAATCATTGACATTCCGCGTCCCTGTACCGGAGCGTGGGTCAGATCCTGGCCGTTAAAGTTTACTGATCCTGCTGATAATTCTTCCAACCCGGCAATGGCGCGTAGTGTTGTGGTCTTGCCGGCAGAAGAGGCGCCAAGCAAACAGAAGAATTCACCTTGCTCAACCGAGAAAGAAACACCGTCAAGTGCTTGCACCGCACCAAAGTTCCGACTCAGATTGTTCACTAGTAGCTGTGACATTTATTCTCTGTTTTTCTGTCCGTTGGTCTAATCTATATTAGTTTGCAATGCTCTTCCACTGTCGCGTCTGTGCAGAGTCCAGTACAGCATCGGTGACCCGGTCAGTGGCAAACGCATCAGCAAAGGTTGGCATGGCTGGATGGTCTGTGGAAATACCGTCCATGAAATCTGCAAACTGGTGAATAAAAGTATGCTCGTATCCGATCTGCAAGCCAGGAACCCACCAACGATCCATATAGGGATGCTCCTCATTACTAACGTGAACCGAACGCCAACCACGGCACCGACTTTCATCTTTATGATCAAAAATCTGCAAGCGATGCAGATCGTGCAAGTCCCAACGCAAAGAAGCATGTTCACCGTTCAATTCCAGAGTGTATTGAGCCTTGTGCCCTCTGGCATACCGCGTTGCTTCGAAATTACCCAGCGAGCCGTTGGAGAACCGTGCCAGAAACATACTGGCATCGTCGATGGTCCAGGGTCGCAACGCCTCCGCCAGCGTTCTGATTGCCGAGTCGAGCGCGTCCTTTTCATCAAGGCTCTGGTGTTCAGCGATGGTTCTGTCTTCTGGCGAATTGACGCCCACGGTGTACAAGAGCGTATGTGCCATATCAGCCTGAAATCCAGTGATGCCAGGTCGATTGGTGGCCTCCAGCGTATCCAGCATGGCTTTCCAGGAATGCATGCCGCCCCAGCAAACCTCGCCCTCTGCAGCCAGGCGCTCTCCGTAGTCAGACGCAATGTCACAGGCAATCCTGAAGGTATCTGCAATCTTCCTTGTATTGCCCGCGGGGTCTTCAGCCCAGTCGGCCGGGGAACACGAAGAATCGATACGAATGACACCGTGTTCACGCACGCCAAGTTCTGACAACTGGCTGTCTATGCGGCAGGCGTGTTTGACCTCATGCAGAAATGCCTTGCGCTCAACTTCCGACCCCATGGACGAACCACCACCTGTAGCGGCCCATACCGGGGCCACGCAAGAACCGACGGTCAGGCCTCGAGACTGTACTTTCTCGGCAAGTACATGAATTTCAGAGTTGTCTGCGGTAATGGGCGTATGCGGATGAGACAGAGAAAGATCGACACCATCAAATCGCTGACCGTTGACCTGAGCATTTGCTGTCAGGTCCAACATCGTATCCAGATCAATAGAGGGCTCAGAGCCAGAGCCCTTGCCGACCAGACCCGGCCACATGGCGTTGTGGAGTTTGGGGTAGTTGTGCTGCTCCTCCATGCCCACCTGTTCCAAGATCGTGTACCAGTATTAATACCAGAACAGCAAATCGAGGTCCAGCAAAGTGAGGCATATACATGCCTGCAGCAGGCAGGGGGCTTTTTCACGAGATGCCAATAGTGGGGCATCATCGGATCAATTCATTCGTGGATTCGTATTGTGCAAGAGATTACGGGTAGGCGAACAATCTATCGTTCAGATGAGCGCAAACTATCGTCCACCACAAACAAATCCGCGCCAGAGAAAAAGCTGATGCCCACCGTACGCTGGTTTCTCAGTTCCAATTACGCCTTCGAAACTCATGAACGGGCAACACAAACCTGAAGTTCCGTGCCATGGGGTGACTGATGTTGCACCCCATGGCGCTAAGCACTCTTTGTTACTTCCGAACCCGCATTCAGATCAACCTTGAGGAAGATCCTTTTCCACTGTAGTTTCAGCACTCTTTTCAACAATCAATTGTTGAATCGCATCAGCCGTCAAATCTTCATACGTGGCAATTGGCAAAGCGAACAATCCATTGATATCGCTACGTTCGATTGTGGCTTTACTGCCTTTCTTACTCAGTACCAGCGTTATCGGTGTATCGTTCTGCACCACCGTAATCGAATGCGTCATCAATTCCTCTACCTCCGACTGCACCGACTCGTCACTGGCCGCTACTGCATCAGCTGGTTCATCAGACTCAAGTGGTACGGCAAACCCGTTAACTCGCAACGAGTTCAAACGACTCACAATCGATGCAAGCCCGTCCTGATCAACCTCGTGTGTGTCAGTTTGATTCTCGGGCTGGATGATTGACCACTGGTCATCAGCGAAGGCCAACTCCACAGATTCAGACTGCACACCATTCACGTTGTCAAATGCCAGCAGCTCCTTATCCAGCCAACCGTCCTGATCAGCTGGCACATCAAACGTATTCAGCCCGGCGGCATACACCTGGTTCTGATCTGCCTGACGAATATGCGATTTTCTGAACCCGGGTGAAGTCCCCATGTACAGATCCGCCACAAGCTCATCACCCGCGTTCAACGTCAATCGCCGTTGAAAACTGTCTTCTGCCACTTCCAGCTGCGGATGTGATCCTGTCGTACTTGCCACTGGCAAGCCAGGCTTAAGCTCCGTCAGGTCGGATAGCAGTTCATTGATTTTCATAGCATCAGCTAACGTTTTGTGCTCATCATCCAGGCGCCATTGCTCATCAACGTTTGTCAGAGTGACGCGCCCCTCACCATCTTCAATGATTATTTGATCTACCGTTGATGGATCTACGCTGACAAGCTGCACAGCCGGTGTAAAGTCTGCCGCGGAATTGGACTTCCACAGTAGCCCTCCTGCAACAGCCAATTGCAGAACAAGCACACCACTGAGTATCTGCACACCACTGCTTTCGCTGAACGTTGTTTTTACAGGCGCCCACCAGGCCGTGGGTACACTTTTTAACAAGGGTAATTTTTCAGTTAATTTCATGATGCTAACCACTGGATTTGTTGAGTTTCAGTACGACGACGCAAAAGACGTGTCAGCCCAAATACAATAGCGATGGCTATGCCCACTAGCACGTAGTTCAGGTATTCCCAGAACATCTGACTGTTGTTTTCCATGGGCGGCAACGTCTTGTTGAATTGCCCACGACTGCGAATGCTCAACAGCCCGGTATCGTCCAGCGCTACATCAACCGCATTGGCCATCAGCTGAAATGGAGCCAGATAAGCTGTCCCACTCGACGAACCTGCCATTTGAGTAATCTGATCGCGTAAAAAATCATTCGAAGCAAATACCATCAGTCTGGCGGATTCTGTTGAACGCTCAATGACGTTGTCCATGTTCTGCGCAAGTGTTGTTGCCTCCTCCACAGCATCGTCGGTGGCTTCGGAGCTGCTGTCTGACGTGCTGCTCTCTGATTCTTCATCACCTTGGGATATCGGAGAAGGCTTGCCCGCAAAAAACGAATCAAAGCGTCCCTGACTGGACACAGCCAAAGCATGTTCTCCAGCATCACCATCCTGACTCCAGGGGCTTAACCCGGAACCTGTCTCATCTACTCGCGGCATGATGTCAGTTGATTCAGACAGCCACGCCTGGGGGGAACTTTGCAGTAACACCGTGTTTTCTCGTGCAGTCTCATCAGCGCTGAATGTAATCGGTGAGGCCCATGCCAACGTGACCTGATCAAGCCCCGCCACAACCGGACTATCCGAGTTCATGGCGTTCTGTCTGATGTCCACAAAATAGGGATAATCGAGCATGCGCATTTCCTGAAGCTGCAGCCCGCCGACGTTTCTTGTCACAGGTATAGGGAATGCGGCGTTTTGCGGATCCATAACCAGCTCATTACCGATGTTGATGCCATGATGCGTCAACCATTCGCCAAGACCTGAATCCTGTGCTGTCAGATCCAGACTGTTTCGTGTCAGATTTGCACTCCAGTTGGAGGTAGAGGCGACAACGGTACCGCCTTGCATCAAATACTGATCAATTGCAAACAGTGCTGTCTCATCAAGATCAGCAGGAGAGGCCAGAAGCAATAGGTCAGCATCACTGGATACGCTGCCATCGCTCAAGTCTTCATTGACGACGTCGTATTCTGCGCGCAAGTAGTCTTCCAGCGTGCGAAAACTCGGCCCTGCCGGCATTCCGGGTTGCATCGCCATCGGTGATGGACTTGCTCCAACGAATGCAATCTTGCGCGTGAAGCCTTTGGCAAAACGCTTGAGTCCGGCATCCATGTTCTGCGTGAACTCGCTTTCACTCAAGTCACCTAGCGGAATCTGAACCAGTTGCTCACCATCATCAAGCAATAGGTGAAACCAGAAGCTGTCATTACTGAACAAACCGGCACGCATGGGCCGCAAACCGTAATCGTTTGCCAACTGCTCTGAGACTGCACCGCTGTTGTCCTGCGGATCGACCACCTGTAATGTCAGTTTTCCACCTGACGCATCACTCAGGGTATTGACCGACTCGATCATCATTTGCTTGAATTGTACTAAATCATCTGGAAGACGATCATCACCTGAGACATAGGCGCTCAAGGTAAGAGGCTGATCGATACTTGCAAAAACATCCCCTGCCGACTGGAAGTCGGTGAGTACACGACGTATTGATTTTGTCAGATCGTATTCTGGATTGCGCAGTTGCACGTCGATATCGGATTCTGACTGAGACTTGATATCAATCAGATCGCGAAAACCCAACACCTCATACTCATCCCCATATTGCACCAGTACATCAAAATAGCTGCTGACTATTGATGATTGATAGCGATCGGCAACCTGAAAAGGCACAGGCTCGATTCCATATTGTTGATTGGCTTCTTCTTCCGCCTCCGGGTTGCTCATTGGATCAATAATCTCAACTCGCACACGGCCATCACCAGCCACTTCGTATTCGCGCAGCAGGTCTCTCATTTGAGGTACCAGCGGACTCAACAGCGGGTGTGTTTTTGCGCTGAAGTAGCCTCGCAGCGTCAGTGGCTCCTGCAGTTGCGACAGATAGTTGCGCGTAGCGTCAGACAAGGTGTACTGCTTACCCTTGGTTGTGTCCAATCGCCAGCTATCCATTTGCCCGATCCACAGGTTCAATGCGATGGCGTTGAGAACGAGTAATGCGGTACCCCATTGCCACCGTCTGTGTTTGGGTCTGGTGCTGGCACTTGTCCAGCGTTCTTTCTCCAGCACGTAAACGGTAAGCGCCATGAAAATCAGCGTCAGACTGATGTAATACGCCAGGTCTGCTACATCAATCACGCCACGCGTAATTGCATCGAAGCGTGCACCTGTACCTATCGCCTGCATCAACTCACTGCCTGACTGTCCCAATGTCCGGGTGATCAAAGCGTGCCCCAGAATATAGAAGAATCCGCAAACCGCAACAGATCCAATGAGACTGACAATCTGGTTTTGCGTACGCGATGATACAAACAGACCGATTGCCAGATAAGCAGATCCGAGCAATACAGTCGCCAGGTAACCGGCCATAATCGGCCCCCAGTCTATCGTCGCAACAAACGACAGACTTATCGGCAGTGGCAGCATGACCACAAGCGCCAGCAACAACAGTCCAAGGCAGGCCAGAAATTTACCCAGTGCAAAAGACCATAACGGCGCTGACTGAGTTAATACATGTTCCAGCGTGCCGGTGCGTCTCTCTTCGCTCCACATGCGCATTGTCAGTGTGCTACAAAGCAGAATAAGCAGTATCGGCATCCATTCAAACATCGGCCTGACATCGGCAATGTTTCTGGCAAAAAACGCTTCGGCCCAGAAGAATGTGAATAAAGTAACAGCCGCAAATGTAATAAAAAACAGCCAGGCAATGGGCGAAGAGAGAAATAGCTTCATCTCCTTTTTTGCCACGTGCCAGGCCACTCGCCAAGGGTTTCTGGCTTTGGTTATATCAGGCAACATGCTCCACCTCCTCTGCTTGACTTGCTTTTTCATTTTCAAGTGACTGATCGCTGTTCACCCGCACAAACAGACTTTGCAGGTTTTGTGTATCTGCACGCAGCCCCATCACAGGTATGTTTGCGTTTACCAGAAGCTGTGCGCACTCAGACAGACGACTGGTGAGGGACGCCGAGTCATCAAGCTGCAAAATGTACTCATACAATCCCTCAGTATCGTCGTTCTGCATACCTGAGCCACTGTGTTGACTGATGCCCGTAAACCACCTGGAATTTTTCATAACGGCTTGAATAGCATCAGCCGTAGCGGTTGAGCACAACGCAATGCGGTTGCTCTGGGTCAGATCATGCAACTTGGCATCGACTGCAAGACGTCCCTGTCGAATGATCAGAGCGCGATCACACAAGGCTTCGACCTCCTGCATGATGTGGGTAGAGAGTATGACCGTGGCAGATTCACTGATGTTTCGAATCACTTGGCGCATTTGTTCAGTTTGCGTCGGGTCCAGACCGTTCGTGGGCTCATCAAGAATTAACAGGCTTGGACTACCAATGATCGCCTGCGCCACACCAACTCGCTGCTTCATGCCTCGAGAGAGCGTTGCAATGGGTGAGAGCAGCTTGGGACCAAGCTCTGTTGCCTCGATGACGGATTTGATAGCCTGACGTTTGTCGTCACCTGCCAGACCTTTCAGTTCGGCGGCATAATCCAGGTAACTGGCCACCGAAAGCTCCGGGTATACCGGCAGGTTTTCCGGCAAATACCCCAGTTGCCGCTGCAGTGTCTCGGGACTGCTGGATACTAATTTTCCATTGAAACTGATGCTGCCAGCATCGGGCTCCAGAAAGCCGCTGAGCAACATCAAGATCGTCGTTTTACCTCCGCCAATCAGACCCAGCAGACCGACGATTTCGCCGCGTTCTATGCTGAACGATACGTCATCAACCGCTTTCAGCTCGCCATAATGACGAGTGATGGATTGCACCTCCAACATGGTAGTACTCCTTATCAAGATTACAGTCAGTCTCGACGGCACACACTGTGTCCCGTCACTATGGATGGTTTGATCTTGAACCCTGAAGTACGGACTAGCTAACAAAAACTACCCCGCACAGTGCTCCGAAACCCGGCTGAAATTGCCGAAGTTGCACAGGATTGGTCGATCTGGGAAAAAACGTTGGGGACGCCTGAACAGATTTCAAGACTTTCTGAGTACAAACACTCCTCTTGAAATTCAACCCACTGCGACGTGGGTAATCTAACCATTTCGTTAGGAATGTATTGACGGAATATAACGCCAACACAATGGCGAGTATGCTCATATGCCCGCTGCGAACCGATAAATTCGAGTGTAGGCGTTAATTGTAGGCGTTAATACTGCCTCTGACTAATGGACACCAGTGTAGTCGATCAAACCTCAATGCTTAAGACTCAACTGATGAGAGGGAATTGATTACCGACCTTTATCTGCTACTGCGCTGACTATTGATCCTCATTTTTGCGTTGATCTTGCTCGCTCAGTGATCGTGTTCACTCCAGCAAAGTGTTACTACTTCGCCAACCAGCTGCAGAAACGCCTGTGTGAATCAGCCACCAACCTGAAACTCAGCAATCAACCACTCCGCCAATGCCTGCGAAGATGGGGTACGAAGATGTGCCTGCGGTTCAATCAGGCAATAACACTCGCCCATCTCGACAGCCTCGGGAAAGGGCCTGACAAGTCGCCCCTCTTCCAATGCATCAGCAACGAGACTATCGTGTGCCATTGCAAGTCCGGCCCCAGCCAGCGCTGCACCGATAGACACTGAAAAGGTTGAAAACAGTGTCACTGCCCGCTCCGGTGGCAGCGTTTCACCTTGTGCCGACAGCCAACCCTGCCAGGTAGCCAGAACGCCCGCGCAATCGAATAAGGGGGTCACTCGCCAGTCTGCCTCATCCGCAATCGACGGGGAACACACCGGGTAATAGGTCTCATGCGTCAAGCGCGTGACCTGTGGGACAAGCCCAAGTGCATCGACAAATCCGAAGCGGATTTCGACGTCTGCTCGAGCGGATGTCTGCTCAGGATCCCAGATGGGGGTAACCACATTCAGCTCCAGCCATGGATGTGCAGCCAGTAGTGATGCCATGCGCGGCACAAGACAGAAGGTGGCGAAACCCATGTTGCATTGCAGTGTGACTGATCGACCGGACGGCATTCCCGGAAATGCCACGGTACCTGTTTGCAGTACGCGAAACGCCTCACGCACGGCTGGCAAATAGTTGGTTGCCTCTTCAGTCAGCACAAGTGTTCGAGACTGACGAATGAACAGTGGTCTACCAAGAAACCGTTCGAGGCTGCGAATATGCTGTGAAATCGCAGATTGCGTCAGGTGCAACTCGCTGGCAGCTGCAGTGAACGAGAGATGCCGGGCGGCCGCTTCAAATGCTCGAAGCCAATTCAGAGGGGGCAGTGCAGCATGCGACATAGATGACTCCACAGATACATTAGAGCCACTAATGGCTAAACCGAAAATACATCGTTTGTCGACGCTCTGCAAACGTTCTAGCATCAATCGACACAGCAACTAACCTAGCTTATTTCTTGATGCACACAATTGCTTCGCTCCCGGACCACTATCACGACGAACGTTGTGACCTTGCTGCAGCATTTCGCTGGGCAGCACGACTGGACTTGCACGAAGCCGTGGCAAACCACTTTTCATTGGCCATCGACGAGGGCGGACGGCGCTTTCTGATGAATCCAGATCAACGACACTTCTCGCTGATTCAAGCGTCCGATCTGTTACTCCTTGATGTTGACGATCCACGCACGATGGAGCGACCCGATGCGCCCGACATTACCGCCTGGGGGCTGCACGGCATGGTGCACCGCCATTGCCCACACGCGCGTTGTGTAATGCACCTGCATCCAATCTTCTCGACCGTGCTGGCAAGCCTTGCTGACTCGACCATGCCACCGATTGACCAGAATACTGCCACCTTCTTTGAGCGTGTTGTGATCGATGACGGGTTTGGCGGGCTGGCAAACGAGGCGGAGGGGGAGCGTTGCGCTCGACTTCTACACGACCCACGCTACAAGGTCATGCTGATGGGCAATCACGGCTTGCTGGTGCTTGGGGACACGGTCGCCGACACGTTCAACCGTCTATTCTATTTTGAGCGCGCTGCCGAAACCTACATTCGAGCTTTACAGACCGGACGACCACTGCGGGTACTCGATGCAACCATTGCCGAGAAAACAGCACAGGATATCGAGGCATACCCCGGGCAGGCCGAAAGACACTTCAATGATATAAAAGCTATCCTGGATAAGGAAGGCAGCGACTATGCACAGTGAAACCTCAGGTGCAAACGAGTTTACAACGGATGCCACGTCAAGCATGCCAAGCGATGCATTCTCGTCATCAGAACAACAACCCTTACATTTCCTGCCGCTTGGCGAATTGGGCCTGAATGTTCCGCTTGCGACAGGTCACTGTTATTTCAATTACTACTGGCTGCGGGATGCGTGTCCAAGCACCATTGATCCAATGACGCGAGAACGTGTTTTCGACGTCTCATCACTGCCATCCAGCCCTTATCCTAACTCAGCCTATATCGATGCCGACGCACTGGTGATCGACTGGCGCGACGAACAGCACCTCACCAGACTTGCGCTATCCATGCTGGATGCGGTCCACGCAAACAACGGGCGTATGCCTGACCCGGCCGCTCTGCCCCGCCGTCCATGGCGCTCTGACGGCTATCCGCAGTTCGCGCGGGTATCACAAGAGCAGATCGACAGTTCAGATGATGCGCGCCAACGCTTCGCCCGTGCCATCATAGAAGACGGCGTTGCCATTGTCACCGATATGGAAAACAGCGATGAAGGACTTACAAGGCTTGCGCAATCTTTAGGGCCGATTACACCAACGGTTGACGGCCACTACTTTGATGTACGCCTGACCATCAATCCGACGAATCTTGCATACACGGCGAATGCTCTTGAATTACACACCGACCTGCCTAATGAAGAGGCGGCTCCAGGCGTACAGTTTCTTCACTGCCGGGCGAACAGTGTCGCAGGTGGATACAGTCTTTTCGTGGATGGTATGGCTGTCGCAGAGACCCTTCGCAACGAACGACCAGACGATTTCCTGCTGCTATGCTCGCATGACATACCGTTCTTCCGCCGACACGACGGTTGGGACTACCGATCTCATCAGCGCGTCATTGAACTCGATGCTGCTGGTAACGTCTCGGGGCTGACCATCTCCCAGCATCTTCTCGACTATCTGGATCTGCCGCAAGACTTGCTTAATACTTACTACCCGGCTTTCTGCCGCTTCCTCAGCATGCTGAGAGAAGAGCGCTTTGTAGCACGCTTCAGACTTGCAGCCGGTGAATGCATCGTGTTCGATAATCACCGTGTGGTACACGGACGCGAAGCCTTTGTCGCCGATGAAGGTGAAAGGCATCTGCGTGGATGTTATGTTGATCGCGGTGCACTGCGGAGTACTTACAGGACCCTCGTAAGTGCAAGTGCAAGTGCCAGAGCCTGAGCCTGAGCCTGAGCCTGAGACTCATACTAACTCAAAATCACATAAAAAAAAACAAAAACAAAAAAAAAAAAATAAAAAATAAAAAAAAAAAAAAAAAAAAAAAAAAA
>CAYGSW010000001.1:48738-58219 GCA_964352535.1 uncultured Granulosicoccaceae bacterium
TGCGAGACGCAGCGCCTGAGCCTGCGCCTGAGCCAGAGCCTGTGCCAGAGCCTGAGCCTGAGCCTGAGCCTGAAATCATATCGAATATGCTTTACAAGCTGCCTTCAAGAATCACATACCTCCACGCTTTAAATGCAGTTGGTGCAGTTAACAACAGCAGGGTCCCTATCCCAGAACAGTTTTGACCGCCCTGACGGTAGCCGCAACAACAATATCCACCTCGTCCGGTGTCAAACAGAACGGTGGAGCGAATCCGAGAATGTCCCCTTGTGGCATGGCACGGGCTATAACTTTGTCTTGTGCAAGCAGTGCCGCGCTTATCTGCGGTCCAATCTTGTCACTGGCATCAAAGAAGGTGCGGCTATCCCGATCCTTTACAAACTCCACAGCGCACAGCATGCCCTCGCCACGCACGTCTCCCACATGAGTGTGATCTGCCAGAGCAGCATGCATGGATTGATTCAAGTAAGCACCGACATCTGCTGCATTGGATATGAGATTCAATTCGTCGATCAACTTCAGATTGGCAACACCTGCCGCTGCGCAAATCGGATGGGAGGAATACGTCCAGCCATGCCCGATAGGACCATTCTCATCAGTGCCCTGCTCCAGAACCTTCCAGACCTTGTCCGACATGATCGACCCGGACAAGGGTGCGTACGCTGACGTCAGACCTTTGGCAATAGTGATGAGGTCAGCTTCAATACCATAGTGATCACAACCAAACATGGTTCCCAAACGGCCAAAGCCTGTGACGACTTCATCAGCCACTAGCAAAATGTCGTGTTTCTTTAACACCGCCTGAATAGCCGCCCAATACCCAACGGGCGGCGGTACAAGACCGCCGGTGCCCAGAACAGGCTCGCCGATGAAAGCCGCTATGGTGTCCGCGCCTTCCCGCTCTATCATCACTTCAAGTTCAGAGGCACAATAGGCCACAAATTCTTCTTCGCTCTGATGGCGATCATTGCGACGATAGTAGTAGGGTGCTTGAGTATGGATGACCTGTTCTACGGGCAGATCAAAATTTTTGTGGAAAAGTTCCAGTCCAGTCAAAGAACCCGTAACAAGCCCGGAGCCATGATAACCACGCCAGCGGCTAATGATTTTCTTCTTCTCTGGTCGACCCAGTATATTGTTGTAATACCAGATCAGTTTTATATTCGTTTCGTTGGCATCAGAACCGCTGAGCCCAAAGTAGACCTTGGACATGTTCTGCGGCGCGCGTTCCAGAATCATCCTGGATAGCGTAATTGACGCTTCAGTCCCGTGCCCTACGTAAGCGTGATAATAGGCCAGTTCACGCGCCTGATCGGCAATGGCATCTGCGATTTCCTGACGGCCATAGCCAACGTTTACACAATACAGACCGGCAAATGCATCCAGCAAACGATTACCATCACGATCCTCAATGTAGACTCCGGAAGCAGTCTTGATGATACGATTGGGACTTTCCCCACTGGCATGCTGCGCCAGATGCGTGGACGGGTGGAAAAAATTTTCCCGATCCCACTGATCGAGATAGTCATTGTTTCTCATAACCGATACATTGCCATTTTATATCCTTTGCAAACTTAACGACACGTTGTCTGACCTTTATTAATCGACCATCCGTGCAACGACAGCCATGCAATCGCCGGATTTGATCAGCCCGGGGAAATGCCGGCCCATCAGGATACCGCTTCTGCGTGAGTGATAGTCCACTGGATGAACACCAGTACGATCAGTGGGCCAGACTCGTGCCAGCACATCACCTTTCTCAACCCTGTCTCCAAGGTCGGCGACAGGCTCGTACATGCCATCTTGCTCACAAAACGTAAAACAGTCACTATCGGGCATGTCGAGCTTGATGGAGTGGCTGACTTGCATTGTGCCTTTGAGAATACCAGAGTGAATCAGCACATTTCGTAAGCCTTTTCTTGCAATGGCTATGGATTTGGCTGTAGCCGAACCTCCACCACCTAACTCGGTAGACACGAACACCTTGTGCATATTCTCTACCGCCGTGTCGTACATGCCAACATTATCTATTTCAAGAAGCTGCACCGAGTAAGGTGCATTGAACGCGCTCATTGCTGCAAAACACGCCGCCTCGTTATCTCTATCCGCCTGAATATGCGCCGCTGCAAACGGTACAAAGTCCAGTGTTTTTCCTCCTGAATGAAAGTCCAACGCAAATTCTGCCATCGGTAATAGATAGCGCTGAACATAATCAGCCATCTTTTCTGTCGGCGTTCCATCCGGCCGCCCGGGAAATGAGCGATTCATGTTGCCCTTATCGATCGGTGAGGTGCGTGTACCTGCACGAAATGCAGGATAATTAAACGCTGGCAGTATGATCAAGCGACCAGTGACATCATCTGGTCTCAAGGACACCGCAAGCTCCTGCAAGACGATTGGACCTTCGTATTCGTCCCCATGGTTACCGCCAGTTAGCAGCGCAGTGGGTCCGTGACCATTCTGAATGACCGTCATCGGAATCATGATGGATCCCCAGGCGCTGTCATCACGGCTGTAGGGCAATCGCAAGAAACCATGATGAATACCATCCTGATCCAGGGGGATAGTTGGCGTGATGGGATTGGATAGCATGACTCAGTCTTTGATGAACAGTTTTCGAGGCACGTTTGACAGGCACTCAGGTCCTGTTGCACCAATTCGAATACTTTCCGTAATCTCAAAACCCCAGTCATCCATCCATAAACCGGTCATAAAATGAAACGTCATGTTTTCCTCAAGCATTGTCTTGTCGCCGTGCCGTAGTGACATAGTTCGCTCGCCCCAATCGGGAGGATAGGAAAGACCGATAGGATAGCCGGTACGGTTATCTTTCTCGATACCATATTTCTTGAGGATACGAAAGAAGGCCTGTGCAATATCTTCGCAGGCATTACCGACACGTGCTTGTTCCAGTCCGGCTTCCATCCCTTCCAGCACAGCCTTCTCGGCATCCAGAAAGGTTTGCGTTGGCTTGCCTAGAAACACCGTGCGCGACAAAGGACAATGGTAGCGATGGACAACGCCTGCTATTTCAAAGAAAGTGCCTTCACCTGCCCGCATGGGAAGATCGTCCCACGTCAAATGTGGCGCAGCTGCATCTGCACCCGATGGCAGCAGCGGTACGATGGCAGGATAATCGCCACCAAAACCAAGTTGTGAATCAAAACGCAACGATGCATCGTAGATATCAGCTACCAGATCGCATTTGCGCATTCCGGGTTCGATATTGTCAAAAATTCTCTGATGCATCTTTTCGACAATTTGACCGGCCTGACGCATGAACGCAAGTTCAGCCTCGGATTTCACAGCGCGTTGCCAGTTCACCAGCGCAGTGCTATCCACAAGTCTGGCGTTCGGCAGGTGCGTTTGCAAGCAGACAAAAGCCGCCGCAGTGAACCAGTAGTTGTCCATTTCAACACCGATTCGCCCTTTTGCCAGCCCTCTATCAGCCAGTTGGGCAGACAGGTATTGCATTGGATGGCGCTCAGTCGATTGCACATAGTGATCAGGGTAACCGATGATATTGGCTTGATTCATAATGCAAGTACGCAGTGCACCATTAGCATCCTGCCCACGTCCGAACCAGATTGGCTCTCCATCAAGAGAAAGCACGACTGCCTGATGAACATAGAAAGACCAGCCATCGTAGCCCGTCAGCCAGTTCATATTGGACGGATCTGACACGATCAGTAGATCCAGCTCGCGAGAAACCATCTCAGCACGGGTTCTGGCTATTCGTTGCTGGTATTCTTCGCGCGTAAAATTGAGCGTCGGTACAGTCATGGTTGCTTAATCCTCAGACCGGTAGCGTAGTGAGAAGCCAATGCGAAAGCCTCACTATTAGAACACTATCAGGATTTCAGGCTACACAATTCAAATTGTTTTCTCACGCACTCAAAACTCAATGCCCTTCGTCTTGCGCAAGAAATCGGGAGCAAGAGTTCAAAACGGTTCAATGGGCGATACTGCCTTTGTTGTCAAGTAGCTGTTGATTTTCCGTTGACTGGTGAGCTGATAAAAAAAACTGGCGAACACAGATTTGAAAATCATATTGATGAAACTCAGTAAGCTGCGTGTCAGGAATTTCAAGGCACGCAGGATAAACGCTTGAGTGATTCCCGTTAAAACGGCTAGTTTTACGTTTGAATCTCTACCTAAGTAGAGCATCTGAATCGATTGCATCATTCGTCTAGTGGACAGCAATTGCACCACTACCTATTGTGAAGTCAACAACCACGTCGATGTATCGATTTAGTTGTATGCCAGAGCCGATACGGCACACATGCATTGTTGATTCAGGAGATCCCACATGTTTACGTCCACCAGAAACCGAATGAAAGCAACCGTGATGGCAATTAAAGCCTCAATCGCTGTCGTTGCTCTCATCACTCTATCCGGTTGTTTGATCAGTCCATACTACGGGCAGAAGTTCTCGTCCCGGTCAGCCGAAATACCTTTCACCGTCTACACTGCAGATAAAAGCAAACCCATTACGATTGAATGCGGACAGGCAAGCGCACACGGTGGCCTCTACAGTGGTAGCAGTTATCAACTGGTTAAAACCGTTTGGCCAGCGTCTCAAGGGATGCTGGATCCGATGGGCGGCAAAATATACTCCGCCTCAACAGACGAGGTATTGCCCTCAGACTGCTTCCGCTATTATGACTATTCGGACGCCTATGACTACATTACGGTTGTTCGGGTTCTGCAGGACGGTTCAGATAACGCCATTTTTATATTCGATAAAGCAGGTCTGGAATGTGTGGGCAACTGGGTTGGAAAAACACGCAACTGGTTTGGCTGGCTGTCAAAAGGGTGCCATAAAGTCTACTCGAACACAGGCGGCACCATTCGAACGGTCTTTCTCAAAGCCAAGGCGTGATCCTGATGGTGCACAGACTGTGATCTGCGCAGTTTAAGGGGCAGCATGACACGGCACGGTGAGCAGGTTCCACCGGCGCCGTGTCATCTCCATCATTCACATGCTTGATTTAGAGAGTTAACCATGCCTCGGAGTCTGCGCGGCAAAAATATTTCGGCTGCGAGTAATCCCATTTTGGCCGCTTTTTCCGCTCGTTTTCGTCATTTAGGCCCGCTAAACTCCTCAAACGAGCAAAAAAATCGACTCAAAATGGAATCACTCTCGCTCGAAATTTTCTACCGCGCAGACTCCTAGCGCGACTTTTAGAAACATAGCGCTGTGTTTCATGACTGCTCTTCACGCTGCACCAGCAACGATACCAGCGCTAAAAGCGCAGAACCTGCCATCAACAGCACAGACACTGCATTGAGTACAGGGGTTGAACCCACCTTCGACATCCGATCGTACATCGTTATGGTCAATGGTGATTCAGAACCCACCAGAAACAGCGTGGTATTGAAGTTTTCGAAGGAGACAAGAAATGCCACGATGGCTGCTGCAATCATGGCAGGACGTAGATAAGGTAACGTCACGGTGCGCAACACTCGCCAGCGGCTGGCCCCCAGATTATAGGCAGCCTCTTCCAGAGAGATATCAAACTTCTTCAGCTTGGCTGTAATGACAAGCGATGTGATCGTTGTGATAAAGGAAAATTGCCCTAAAACCACCAGCGTAAGCCCGGGTCGAAGAAATTCAAACTCAAGACCCATGCTTGACTCAACGCCGTTGGCAATATTGCTTGCCAGCACAAGAATGGAAATGCCCATGATGACGCCGGGTATCACCAGCGGTATAACCATCATGATGTATAGAAAGTTCTTGGCTGGAAAATCACAGCGAACGAACAAAAAGGCGTTACATGTCCCTACAAAAACACTCAGAACAGCCACCATGCTTGCAATGATGAACGAGTACTTCAGGCCACTAAGCAATCGTCTGTCATGGAACATGCCCAGCTTTGGCTCTGTGTCGTTAAAGAACCAGTCCAGAGTAAAACCTTGCCATGGCAACACGGGAAAAAGCGAATCGTTAAAAGCAAATACACCAGCAGCCAGCAAAGGCGCTGCCAGAAAAAGAAAGAACGCCAGCACAAAGAGCTTGTACAGTATTGGCGATGATTGCCCGCTTCCCGTTTTGATCAGCATATCAAATCAACTCTTCGCCACAGTACTGGACAGCGTTTGTCCGGACAACTTCAAGCCAAGCCAGACCACTAATGAGGTTGTGGCCAATAGCAAAAAGCCAAAGGCTGCACCTGACTCCCAGTTGTAACGCCTGATGAACTGATCATAGATCTGCTCAGTAAACCAGCTGGAGTTTTTACCGCCAAGCAGTATGGGCGTAAGATAACTGCCTGCAGTCAGCATGAACACCACGATGCATCCCGCCACAATACCTGGCATCGCATAAGGAATTATTATCCGTCGCATGACGGTAAAGCTGTTACCGCCCAGATTGTAGCCGGCTTCGATCATCTCGTTATCCATGCCATCGAGTGTTGACACCAATGGCACAATCATGAAGAGAATCACCGTATACACCAATCCCACGATAACGGTTGCATCGTTGTATAAAAACTCTACAGGGCCATCAACCAGACCAACCGTCTGCAAAGTCGTTGATACCACTCCAGATTCACGCAAGAGCAGAATCCAGCCAAAGGCACGAATTAGATCACTCACCCACAGAGGTATGAGGCACAGGATAAACAGAGCGCCCTTACTACGCTTGCCTGCCAGTTTTGCTATGTAATATGCAACGGGAAATCCAATAAGCAATGCCAGTAGAGTCACCAGCAAGGACATACCACCCGTTCGCAGCAATGTGTTCCAGTAGATGGGCTCCTGCATGAAATCGATATAGTTTCCAAATCCGAACTCATACACGCGGGGTGCCACCTTCTCGCGAAGCGACAACACCACCATGCCAATATGCGGCAGGACGATAAGCAGCATGATCCATAGCGTAAAAGGTGCAAACAACAGCAGCAGCGTCAACCGCTTTGCATCCTGACGGGCGATTCCGTTAAGGCTCACAGTGCAGGTGCCACAAAACAGCGCGCCTGCATGGATGACCAGGCGAGCGTCACGTTATCGCCGGCCTTGAAATCATCAAGCCCACCGGTCAGATTGGCGTCCGCCTCAATCAGGCCCTGCTGATGGGTACGTATCAGCAGGCGACTGTTTGCACCGTTGAACAGGACACTGTCTACTTGTCCGGTCAATTCATTCTGTGGATCTTCGCTATCGGCATTTGAGGCTCGCTTGGTTGAATCCAGCCGACTGACACGAATAAACTCTGGCCGCACATAGATGCTCACCTTATCACCCGTCTGACACGCGCCAGTCTGATGTATATAACTATTGAGTTGATGCCCATCATCGGTCAGTGCACTGATATGCGCTGCATCAACGTTGGTCACAGTGGCTTGCCATCGATTGGCATCACCCACAAAGCCAGCCACGAAAGCTGTGGCGGGTTGTTGATAGAGATGTTGCGGTGAACCTATCTGCTCAAAGCGCCCCTGATTCATGACGGCAACCTGATCGGACATCACCAGAGCTTCAGACTGATCATGAGTGATGTAAACGAACGTGGTGTTGAATTGATGCTGCAACAGTTTGAGTTCGATCTTCATTGCTTCACGCAGCTTCAGATCAAGGGCACCCAGGGGCTCATCAAGCAGCAGCACATCCGGATCAAGCACCATGCAACGGGCAATGGCGATACGTTGCTTCTGGCCACCGGATAGCTGATGGACGTCTCGCTTGGCAACGTCCGGCAATGCGACACGTTCCAGTACATCAGCCACCTTTGCGCCGATATCACGATTGGGAACCCCTGCACATCGAAGACCGTAGGCGATATTGTCGTACACATTCATCATGGGAAACAGCGCAAGGTGCTGAAACACCATCTTCACGTTGCGTTTATTAGGTGGCGTTCCTAAAACCGAACGCCCCTTGAGCTGTATGTCTCCTGATGTCGGGTCTTCAAACCCTGCAATCATGCGCATCAACGTGGTTTTCCCACAACCTGACGGCCCAAGGATGGAGAAAAAACTACCGCGCGGGATACTGAGCGATACGTTATCAACGGCACGCACATTGCCGAAGTGCTTTGACAGATCAAGGCACTCCAGATCAGCATCTGGGAAATGTTCACTGGACATGAAAAGAGACTCTACCGTGTCGTTGTGGCTAACCGTCCGGCCGCACCCCATTGAAGCTTCTCAACATCAAGTGGGTGCGACACGTTTTACCGAGACTGTTTAACCGCCGGTGGCCGCCTTGATTTTCTCCAATGTCTTGCCTTCCATGTCTTCAACACCAGACGGAATATTGGCGAAGAATTTCAGATTAGCAATATCGTCCTCTGTGAAAGCTGCGTTAACCGCTGCCTTCTTGTCTGGCGGAAGCAGATCCATCGCGCCGTTAACCGATGCAATGGCACCCGTGCTGGCTGACATCAACGTCACGATCTCTGGCTGCAACACAAAATTGATCCATTTGTAGGCAGCATCGTCTGCCTTGCCCTTGCGAGGTATGGCAAACGTATCAATCCACGCTAGAGCGCCGGTTTCTGGTGGCACGAAAACAATGTTCTCATTCTCATTGTAGAGCTTATAAGCTGTGGAATCCCAGGTTTCAGAAGCCACAATCTCACCTGATAGCATCATGGCAGACAAATCATCACCACCCTGCCAGTAAGCCTTGATGTTGTCCTTGCAGGCAATAAGCTTGTCGGCAACCTTATCAAGAATTGTCTGATACTCGTCCAGATCAGCGTACGCTGCAAACGGATCTTCGCCCATGTCAAATGCGGTGCCCAGCAAGATGGTTCGTGTGAGGCGCATGGATGTCTTGCCTTTGTATTTTTCGTCACACAGGTCACCCCAGCTGTTCAGATCTGGCGCTAACGACTTATCGGCCATCAGCCCCGATGTACCCCACTGGTGTGGCACGGCATAGACCTCACCGTCGATCGTGGTGTTCTCTTTTACACCAGTGAGCAATGACGGCGTCATGTTGCTGGTATCGATTTTTGACAGATCAAGTGGCTTGTAGAGATCGTATTCCATCTGCACGGCATGAATCCGATCGTGACTCGGCTGCGCCAGATCAAAACCTGAACCGCCTGTGGCACGTAGCTTGGCAATCATCTCCTCGTTGTTGGAAAATGTCACCTCAACTTCTATGTCGGGGTTGGCGGCCTCGAACATATCAATGATGTTTTCTGGCGCATAAGAGCCCCATGTCAGCAAGCGCAACGTTTCTGCGTTGGATGCACTGGCGAAGGTGAGCCCTACGCTCACCAGCACTGCTGGCAATACCGTTTTTATCGTCATTTCAGATCTCCATGTGGTTTTTGAATCGCTCCAGCCCTTCGCTTGACTGGAGCCGTACTGATGAAAAATTGAGACTGATGGTCGCCGTGCTCCATGCTCTGCGCGTTGACACGTGAACGTCACAGCTGCGATCAATCCCCTGTCACTGTGCCAGAAAGTACGCGTTTAGTGGAGAGTCTGCAACGGGTTTACCCGCTGCCCTACCCTAGGAG
>CAYGSW010000002.1:0-56696 GCA_964352535.1 uncultured Granulosicoccaceae bacterium
TAGGTGATGGCTGCTGTTATCTGCTGCTGCTGCGCATTGATCAGGTAGCCCCGGTAAGTGTCCAGACGTTGTGCCTGGGCAGGATCATCGTGTTGTAGCAGGGTTTTCAAGCGCGTTGACGCGCCAATGCTCTGGGAGCTGCGCAGTGCGTCCGCCAGCTGAGCCTTGCGTTGTTCGACGGAGGCACTGGCGGCCCCGATGGTGGTTTCCAGTTCATTCAACTGCCGGTTGAACTGCGCAATACGTTCATCCAGCTCGCTCAGACGAGCTTCTCGTTCTGAGCGTTTGCTGCGGGCCGCGCTGAACGCTGCCTGTAAATCCTGTTTAAGTGTGGTGTTTTTATCAATCGTACGTTTCAGCTCTGCCAGCTGTTCGTCGGTATTGCGAATTTGCTCTGCCAGTTCATCCAGACTATTGACAGATTCGGCGCGCGCAAGGTTATCGTGTCCCCGAAGCAGGAAGACACACAGGCAAACAACGGATACAAACAAAGCCGAATTACTACGCATGGGCGTAAGTGTAGGTGAACTGCGCGGACACGTGAGTGTGAAACGCTGCCCAACGCTGAATTTTCGACAATCGCCCGGACAGGCTTCGTGTCAGGTATCCTCGTGAAAAGGGTGCAGCAACCTTGGCTTGTTGTACCGACGGCGCATCCAGTTCAAGGAGTTGTATACCGCTTCCCTGCTGGCTATGTAGCGTACCAATCGGCGTTTGCCGGGAAAGCGGGCAATCGATACGCCAACGAGCAACGTCACAAGCCCGGGTCCGGGCAGGATAAGCATGGCAAGCCCCATCAGTATTAACAATGAGCCGACAAGGGTCCGCAGCGTTTGCAAGGTGGCCTGCAGTAGCGGGTGTGCTACCGAGGGGCGTTCGCGTTGCAGCAAATAGTCCTCTGGCAATCTCGCTACCAGCCACGGTGTGGCAAGTATGCTGGACAGCAACAAAATCAGCGATGCGCCAGCCAGCGTACCGAGTAGTGTTGAATGTTGGCTTAACCAGTCGGTTAGCTGAGTGAGCATGCTGTGGCAGAAGGATAGTCTAGTGTGTAGTACGGGTTAATGCAGGCAGTGTAGTCGTTCACCATCACACTGCGCTGGCTTTCGCGCATCCTGACTATCCAATGATGTTGAAACACGCCCGAAAATCTGCAAGCACGTAAAACTCTCACTGCAGTTGCCTTTGTCAGGTCTTGGCCTGCAAACTCTTTATCCTGCGTGCTCAATCCAGTCCCCACCTGACGGGTGTTGCGTTCCTGACTCGTAATTGGCACTGTTTTACGGATATACATTTTTTTGTTGGCCCGATGCAGCCTTTGCCTGCGCCGGTCCGCGTGCACGCTACTGAGATACCGATATGGATACACGTAACCCCATCAGCATCCGGCGACTGGATTATCAGCCCTCGTTATGGCAAATCGACAAAACGCATCTGCATGTCATTCTCGATGCTGAAGCAACGCACGTGCACAGCCGGTTGAGCGTACGGCTCTCATCTGACGATGGGCTTGGTAGGTCCATACCGCCGCTTCGTCTTGATGGGGTGGACTTGCAGCTTGAATCCGTGGCCGTAGATGATGTGGTGATATCAGCTGATCAATATCAGCTTGATGTGTGCTCGTTAACCCTGCCTGACCTGCCATCGCAGTGCGTGATCAGTATTCACACCGTGATCAACCCCCAAGCCAACACCACACTGGAAGGGCTTTATCGAAGCAGCGGAAATTTTTGCACCCAGTGCGAGGCGGAGGGTTTCCGCAAGATCACATACTATCTGGATCGGCCCGATGTGTTGTCTGTGTTTGACGTAATGATCGAAGCTGATGCAGCTGATTATCCGGTGTTGCTGAGCAATGGCAATCTGCAGGAACAGGAGACGCTGGACAACGGGCGGCACCGTGTCAGTTGGCATGATCCTCACCCCAAACCATGCTACCTGTTCGCGCTGGTAGCCGGTAAGTTGTCTGTGGTTGAAGACGAATTTGTCACTGAATCAGGGGCTCGTGTTCTGCTGCAAATCTACGTGCAGGCACACAACCTTGACTATTGTGATTTTGCCATGCTGGCGTTGAAGAAATCCATGCGCTGGGATGAACAGGTGTACGGTTTCGAGTACGACCTTGAGCGCTTCATGATCGTTGCTGTCGATGATTTCAATATGGGAGCAATGGAAAACAAAGGCTTGAACATTTTCAATTCCCGCTTTGTCCTGGCGGACGAAAGTACGGCAACCGATGCAGATTTTCTGGGTGTCGAGGCGGTGATTGCCCACGAATATTTTCACAACTGGACGGGCAACAGAATCACTTGCCGTGACTGGTTTCAGCTGAGTCTCAAAGAAGGACTGACCGTGTTCCGTGATCAGTGTTTTTCAAGTGACATGCATTCGGCCAACGTCAAGCGTATCGAGGACGTTCGCTTATTGCGTGCGCGTCAGTTTGCTGAGGATGCCAGCCCTATGGCGCATCCCATTAGGCCCGACAGTTACATCGAGATCAACAACTTCTACACGTTGACGGTGTATGAAAAAGGCGCAGAAGTCATCCGTATGCTACACACCATACTGGGCGCCAGGCGCTGGCGGCAGGGTATGGATGAGTACGTACATCGGCACGATGGAAGTGCTACAACCTGCGAGGCTTTCATCGATGCCATGCAGAGTGTCAGCGATATTGACCTGACGCAGTTCCGGCTCTGGTACCAGGTTGCAGGTACACCAACGCTTAGTGTGAACGAGCGCTATGAGCCAGCAACCAGTCGCTATTTTCTTGACGTTACACAGCACGTGCCTGACACACCCGGCCAGAGCGACAAGCCGCCTCTGTACATTCCACTGCGTATGGGATTACTTGATAAGCGCGGTGAAGAGCTGGCCGTACAAACGTTGTTGAAGAACGACCAGGAAACCCATGTTGCAACTATCGACGATAATGCGCATAGCATTATTCTACCCATCACACAGGCTTCTCAGACATTCACATTCGAGAACGTAAAGTCAAAGCCGACAGCTTCGTTGTTGCGTGGATTCTCAGCGCCAGTAAAACTTGTCCAGGAACTGGATGATGCTCAGCTCGCATCGCTCATAGCGCATGACAGTGATGCGTTTAATCGTTGGGAGGCTGTACAACGACTCGCCGAGCGAGTCATCATGAAGCACATGCATAGCGTCGATGCTGATGATTCAATGCAGATATTGAATGATGCACTGTCGATGCTGATGGCTCACGAGCAACTGGAACCTGCTTTCAAGGCATGCGTGTTGAAGATACCGTCTATAGATACCCTGGCTGAGTCGTTGCCGCAAGTGGATTATGCGCGTCTTGGTGTTGCTCACTCAACGGTTCAACAGGCGATTGCCGTGCAGCATGAGGCGACACTTCGGGAGTTGGTCTGTAACGGACGTTACCCTCAAATCGAACTGCTGGACGACAGCGCCATAGGTATGCGCAGTCTGGCAAACGCTGCGTTAATGATACTGACACACCTGCCACAAGCCGTCTGGATCGCGCTTGCGCAAAATCAGTTTGAGAAGGCGCAAAACATGACTGACAGGTTGGCAGCGTTAGCCTGTCTGTGTCATGGGCAAGGAGAACAGCGTATTCACGCGTTGCAGCAATTTCGTGTCACTGCAAATGATAACAAGCTGGTAGTCGACAAGTGGTTTGCTGTTCAGGCGATGTCACGACGTCCACAGGTTATGGATGACGTGCTGTTGCTTTGTGAGCACAGTGATTTTGATGTGCGTAACCCCAATCGTGCGCGTGCGCTTATCGCCAGCTTTGCCATGAACAATCCTGTTGCGTTTCATGCAAGCGATGGACGAGGGTATGCTTTTCTTGCGAGTAAAGTGATCGAACTGGATGCACTGAATCCGCAAGTGGCAGCCAGACTTGTAACACCATTGACACGCTGGGACAGGTTGATTGACAGCCAGCAGCGGCTTATGTGTGCGCAGTTACGCCGGATCATGGAAAGTGATTCGTTGTCACCTGATGTGTATGAACTTGTCAGCAAGTCCTTAGGGTGACAGGCGCATTCGAGGTGTCAATGCAGGCAGCGACCAACGCCAGAGTGTGTCGAAGTGTGTACTGAAAGTTAATAGTTGTGTCAATGATCACGAGATGTGTGGTGATCGCCATCGAATGTGTCGATTGTGGATGTCCTATTGTAAACAACCGTGTCAGCGCTGCCTGTCGCGTTAATTTTGAGATCCTTGCGTGCTAGTTTCCTAATCTCTTAATTCCCCATGATGCTTACGGGGATGCTTTATCAGTTTTTTGAAAGGAGGTTGCGATGACTGACCGACAGCAAGGTACCGTCAAGTGGTTTGATAACGCTAAAGGGTATGGGTTTATTATCAGTCCTAGTGGGGACGATGTGTTTGTTCACTACCGTGTAATCGAAGGTGAAGGATACCGTTCCCTGAGTGAAGGACAGGTCGTCGAATTTGAAGCGACGCAAAGTGATAAAGGCTGGCAGGCTTCAGTGGTAAGCGCTGTGAATGCGGCTGTTTAGCTTGCAGGCGACGGTGGTGCACATGTCCGCACAGTGCGTCGTGTGCAACCAGCGTTTGTCGTGTAATTCTTCAATCGCCAGAGGGGTTTTCGGCTCTGGCATGGATGGATTGGTAAAACCTTATCGATTTATAGAAAATCGTAGCTGAACGAATGGTAGGGCACACGCTGGTGGAGGTGCATGTGAAATGGCTGAACAGGTGCCCCTGTCACAGGATGTGCGCAAAGGTGTGCGCGTGCGGCAATGCTGCTGATGGAGTAGACTTCGGCCTGCTTTGTTGATCCACAAATCACTCATGTCAAATCCGGAAGGGCGTTTTCTTCATCAGCTTCAGTTTCCCGTTCGCTGGGGCGACATGGATGCTTTGGGGCACGTTAATAATATTGTCTACTTTCAATATTTCGAAATTGCTCGTTTGCAGTGGTACGAGCAGGCTGGGTTTGCGCCACTTGCCTCCACTGAACAGGGCATGGTCATAGTGGACAACCATGCCCAGTACTGGAAACCTGTGGTGTATCCGGCAACCATTACAGTACGAATGGGTGGACACTCACCTGGCAGAAGCTCTTTTATCAGTACCTATACACTGACAGTGGAAGATGAGCTGCATACCAGTGGCAATGCAAAGATTGTCTGGATCGACACACGTGTGGGCAAGTCGGTGGCTTTGCCCGAATCGGTTCGTGCCTTGGTATCGTAACGCAGCTACGCACAACGGCTTGCGCCGGGAGTTTGCCGGGCCAGGCTGGCGTATTCGCCAACTCTGCTCTATCGAGGATCGCTCACCATGTCTGATGGCTTTTGCACCCAATGTGGTGGGAAATGCTCGCGGCAGATACCGAACGGGGACAATCGTCTACGCCGTGTCTGCAAGCGTTGTGCGCACATTCACTATGAAAATCCCAAGAACGTTGTGGGTTGCTTGCTTGAATGGGAGGGTAAGGTGCTGCTCTGCAAGCGAGCCATAGAACCTCGCTTGGGATTCTGGACATTACCCGCAGGCTTTATGGAAAATGACGAGAGCATTATGGAGGGCGCCGCCCGTGAGGCCTTCGAGGAGGCCACCGCGAAAAGCGATGACTTGCGGCTTTTTGCGGTTTACGCGTTGCCGCGCATCAGTCAGCTTTATCTGATGTTTGCCGGGCAGCTGCGTGACGGGTTTGCCAGGGCCAGTGACGAGACGCTAGAGGTTGGACTATTCGATAAAGCCGACATTCCATGGGGAGAACTGGCGTTCCCGGTTGTTACCGAGACCCTGACGCGCTTCTTTGCACATCAGGGCCAACAGGCGAATCACCCATCGGAGGCTGGAATCTACTACGCGGACATTCACAGCCGTCCTGGCGCGCCTATGGAGATTGTGCGCCACCCGCCCTATTCCTGGCCAGCGGGGTAGCTCCTAGTGGTCCGTCAACCCGAAATATTAGGAATCCTAACATTTCGGGTTGACGGATTAATAATTTTGGTACCTGCGCTTTCGCCGTAGCGTCAGAGTGTCCGCAGTTCTCGCCTTAGAATCTTTCCGACGTTGGTTTTTGGCAGTTCATCAACAAACTGTATGATTTTTGGCCGTTTGTATCCTGTGAGCTGATCCTTACAGTGCGCCAGAATATCCGCCTCGCTTAGCGCGGGGTCCTTTTTGACAACAACCACCTTGACTACCTCACCGGAGTGCTCGTCGGGTACTCCGATGGCTCCAACTTCCAGTACACCCGGCATTGTGGCAATGACGGCTTCGATCTCGTTAGGGTAGACATTGAAGCCTGACACCAGAATCATGTCTTTCAATCGATCAACGATCTTAAAGAAACCGCGCTCATCCATGATGGCGACATCGCCGGTGTGCAGCCAGCCTTCACTATCGATAGCGGCTGCCGTGTCTTCGGGGCGTTGCCAGTATCCCTTCATGACCTGTGGTCCGCGTATGCACAGCTCACCGGCCTCTCCGACGGGCAACTCGTTGTTGTCAGGGTCGCGTATGGAACCCTCGGTGGAAGGTAATGGCAGACCAATGGAGTCATTGTACTCGGGCAGATCCATCGGATTGATACAGGCTGCCGGGCTGGTTTCAGTCAATCCATAGGCCTCGATCAGTGTGTTGCCGGTGATTTGCTTCCAGCGATCCGCGACGGGCTTCTGCACCGCCATGCCGCCGCCCAGCGTTAGCTTGAGCCTGGAGAAATCCAGCTGTTCAAAGCCCGGGGTATTCATGAGGGCATTGAACAAGGTATTGACGCCAGTGAAGGCTGTAAATTGAAACTTGCCCAGTTCTTTCACAAATCCCGGCATGTCACGTGGGTTTGTGATGAGCAGGTTTAAGGAGCCGAGTTTCATATAGGTCAGACAGTTGGCGGTCAGGGCGAAGATGTGATATAGCGGCAATGCGGTGACTATTACTTCGTGCCCTTCGTCCTGATCGACGGCGTTGATCCATGTCCAGGCTTGCTGGATATTGGAGACCATATTACGATGCGTTAGCATTGCACCTTTTGCGACACCCGTCGTGCCGCCGGTGTACTGAAGAAACGCCAGGTCATCGAGCGTGAGATCTGCGCTTGCCGGGGGTAGTTGCGCACCTTTAACCAGAATATTCTTCATGCTGTGGGCGCGAGGCAGAGAGAATGGTGGCACCATTTTCTTGACGTATTTCAGTACGAAATTGACGAGCAGTGATTTGGGAAACCCGAGCATGTCGCCAAAGCGTGTGGTGACAACAGTCTGCACGTCAGTCTTGTCAATAACGCTTGCCAAAGTGTGCGCAAACGCTTCAACCACGACAATGGCCTTTGCACCTGAGTCTTTCAGCTGGTGCTCCAGCTCACGATCGGTGTAGAGCGGATTGGTGTTGACGACAACGAGTCCCGCTCTGAGTGCACCGAATACCGCTACCGGGTACTGCAGCAGATTGGGCATCATGATCGCTATGCGATCACCTTTGACAAGGCCAGCCTCATGCTGGCACCAAGAGGCGAATGCCTGGGTCTGTTGCTCCAGCTGTTGATAGGTAATGGTGGTGCCAAGGTTGTGAAAAGCCGGACGATCAGCGAATCGCTGAGTGCTTTCCGTAAAGATATCGACGACTGATGCGTAGTTGCCGGTGTCAATATCGGCCGGAATCGATGTCGGGTATGATTTTAACCAGGGCTTATCCATGTAAGGTTCTCAAGTGGTTGAGCTGCGCAAAACTGCTGCAGGCTATGCTGTCGATATCCGATGATAACCAGAACCATTTGGTTCCCGGGCACAACTAAAACGATAGCACTATAGCGACCGCTTCGGTTACACAGGGTTAGACCGCGCAGCACTTCTTGTACTTTTTTCCACTCCCGCAAGCGCAGGGATCATTACGTCCCTGCTTCGGTTTGTTGCGGCGGAACTGATCCACATCCGGCACTTCCGCATCCCGAAAGTACCATTGCCCATGATATTTTTCGAAAACACCACGTTCGTGATGCGTGTGTCTGCGTCTGGCTGCATCACGGTAGCGTGCCATGAACTCGATGCGAGCTGATGAATCTTCAGCGCTGCCACCGTCAACATTCAGAATTTCAAGGCCCAGCCAGGTGGATTCACTGGCCCAGCGCCGCGTGGCTGCCTCGTCAATGTCCGAACGTGTTGATGGGTGGTGTGTTGCCAGAATGAAGTCCATGTCGCCCGTGGTATGTGCGGTGTAGCGCGCACGAATCAGAGCCTCGGCTGTATCAGCCCGGCTATCTCCTTTGATGATGTTTTGGCAGCATTCGCTAAAGGCTCGCGCAGAGCCGCAGGGACATTCACTCATATTTCGCTTTCTTGGACATTGATCGTTAGTGGCCGGAGAGTTTAGCGCACTAGTGGTCCATCAATGTGCGTAGATACGGTGTCCGTCGGCATCACGTGTGTAGGGGAAGTGGATTTTTTTCAACGTGTGGCCTTGCATGGTGACCGTCGCACTGTCCCGGTAGGCCCCTTGATCAGTGAATTCGAACTGGTACTCTCGTTCCAAACAATGTGCACCGTTGGCATCACGCCGCAGGCGCATGCGGGAAAGCGCTGCGGTCTGATCGAGTAACTGCAGCTGTTGAGCTCGACACGCCAGACGAGCATGTTCAATGGCCAGCTCACGGGCCCGGGAACCTGTCCACCATAGTCTGATGGCCAGTGCCGGAATCGCGATCAGCAGCAGGTCGAAAAGGGCATTGCCTGTCACAGCTGGAGGTTTCGGTGTTGCATTGCTGGATCAGTTCCCGGAAACAAGACCCTGCAAGAGATTCAGGTCAAGTGGGGTCGTAGGTTGATAGTGTCGTCGTTTGTCCATATAGCGTATGTTCAGGAGGGATCCGCACGCTTTCTAAGCATGCGGATCTTACAATGAATAATCAACCTTACGCGCAGACGCACTCATGACCACCATTGACTCGCTGGATCAACAAACCCGGACAGAACTTGAAGCTGCCGCCTTTCGCACACTGGTTGCGCACCTGCAGGAGCGCACCGATGTTCAGAATATCGACCTGATGAATCTGGCAGGATTTTGCCGAAACTGCCTGTCCAAGTACTACGTCGGTGCCGCGAGGGAGCGTGATATGGACATCGCCTACGAAGACGCACGCACGCATGTCTACGGTATGCCTTATAGTCAGTGGAAGGAGCAACACCAGCAGCAGGCGACTCCTGAGCAGCAGGCAGCCTACGATGCGACACACAATTGACACGACGTCCCGTACCCTCCGTCAGTTTGAGCCTATTCATGAAGCCAAACCAGCCTGATAAGACGCCGGATCGATTTCTCGGGGATTACCTGTACAGCGACGTGCCTGCGCAACTGCTTGTCGCAGGTGATCTTTCAGCAGCACTGCTCAGCCGCCCGGTCGATGGTGTATCGCTGCACCGATTCAATACCCTGGCTGAAGCGGAGAGACACGTGTCGCAGCACGCCACGATCCAGCTGTCGCAAGATGCCGGACCATCAACTCTGGTGTTGCAACTCAATGCTTGCGAGCCACACCTGGAGCAACGCCTGGGTCGTGCGATCAGGGCTTTTCCCCACCGAGTGCTTGTACATTGTACGCATTCAGCCGATAAAGCAACGGATGACACTTTTATCAACGATGACGTGTTTTTCGCTTTTGGATTCCGCAAGCTGCAGCTTGCAACAGACAAGGTAGCTGGTGAGCCAGAATCAACGCGGTGGTTCGAGTTTCGACTCAGTCAATACAAGGCTGCACCTGATTGGCTGAATGCTCGATTCTGGGCAAACCCCGAGAGGTTTGAGAGTGATGAGGATCCGGACATCTATTGCGACGACGACGAAGAGTAATTGGCACTGTCACGACGGCGATGCACGAATGTTATCCTGAAACCGGCATACTTCAAGTCATGAATAATCCTGGCGTTGAGTCTGCGTGGTAGAAAGCGATCAAGGGTAGCCCTGAAACAACTAAGGGGCTAAGCTATGGGCATTTTCAGGGTATGCACTCGATGAGCGCCAACAATCTAAAACAGAATCACAAAATCCCTATCGCCACCGTCGCGCCGGTAGACAGCATGGCACTGACATTGCCCCCAACGATGCAGTTAACCCTGCCTCGATATATCTGGCACTGGGCATGCTTGCAGGACACATCCCAATAATCCCTAGCGACACTTCTTCAACACACGCTTCAACGGCCGGAACTTATCTGGCAAGGTTCAGGAATTCTCAATGAGCGCTACCCCCAAATCGATAGAAGCCCAAGCCTCCATGCAGGAGCAATGGGACACGTCTATGCTCGGCGGTGCCAACTCCCCCTGGCTGGAAAGTCTTTACGAGCAGTACCTGAAAGATCCCAATTCTGTGGATGAAGCATGGCGTGACTATTTTGGCAACTTGCCGATGGTTGACGAGAATACTCGTGAAGTCGCCCACTCTGAAATTCGCGCCCAGTTCCGCCAAATGGCCAATGGCCGTCCCGTGGCCAGCACCAGTGCCCCAACAGCTGCCAGTGTCAGCGCTACAGCCGAGCTGAAGCAGATTTTTGTCACGCAGCTGATCAACGCCTACCGGGTACGTGGTCACCAACTGGCCAAAACTGATCCACTGGGCGGGCATAGTGATGCGCTGGTTCGTGAGGTGCGCTTGCACGAAAATGGTCTTTCAGAGGCGGATCTTGACACCGTGTTCCAGACGCCCTCCCTCGAGGGCATTGATCAGGCCCCGCTCAGAGACATCATTGCGCACCTGGAAAAGTGTTACTGCGGTTCGATCGGCTACGAGTTCATGTACATCGACTACACGCCGCAAAAGGACTGGCTGCAGCAACGCATAGAAAGTGTGGCCTCGGCACCTTCGCTGAATCCGGAAACCCGTGAGTGGATACTTCAGCGAGTGACTGCCGCCGAGAGCATGGAGCGGCATCTGGGTTCACGGTATGTCGGCCAGAAACGCTTCTCGCTGGAAGGCGGTGAGAGTCTAATCGTGATCATGAGCGAAATCGTGCGACGTGCGGGTAGTGCCGGTGTGAAAGACATGGTCATCGGCATGGCGCATCGCGGCAGATTGAACGTGCTGGTCAACATTCTGGGCAAGAACCCGGCCGAGCTCTTTTCGGAATTTGAGGGCAAACACGATGAAAGTCTGTCGTCGGGTGATGTCAAATACCATCAGGGTTTCAGTTCCGATATTCGTACCACGCAAGGTCATATGCATCTGTCGCTGGCGTTCAACCCGTCGCATCTTGAAATCGTATCGCCTGTGGTCGAAGGCTCTGTGCGTTCTCGGCAGGATCGATATGGCGACAAAGATGGCGACAAAGTCATCCCCATTGCCATCCATGGTGATGCAGCGTTTGCTGGACAGGGTGTGGTCATGGAGACCTTTAACATGGCCGATTCACGTGGGTTCTCCACCAAGGGAACCGTGCATATCATCATTAACAACCAAATAGGCTTTACCACCAGCAACGTGGCAGATGCCAGATCCACCTTGTATGCCACGGATGTGGCGAAGATGATCAATGCCCCTATCTTTCACGTCAATGGCGACGATCCAGAGGCGGTGTATTTCGTCACGCAACTGGCCCTGGACTTTCGCACAGCGTTTAAAAAGGACGTGGTCATCGACATGGTGTGCTATCGCCGACACGGCCATAATGAGACCGATGAGCCTTCGGTTACTCAGCCGATCATGTACAAATCTATCAAGGCCTTGCCCACCACGCGTGCTATCTACGCTGAGAAACTGGCAAAGAATGGTGTGGTAACAATAGCTGCTGCAGAGCGCATGATTGAGGACTATCGGCGCGCGTTGGATGACGGCATAAACGTAGCGCCTGATGTTATCGAAGGGCAGCCTGAAGCTCCGGAGCTTGTGGTCGACTGGACACAATACTCTGCAACAGATTGGAAAACGCCGTTTGACTCAACAGTGCCGTTAGCCACGTTGCAGTCTCTAGGGGCACAGCTCACCACCTTGCCGGACGGACTTGCGTTGCATTCGAGAGTGAACAAAATCATCGAGGACCGACGCAAGATGACGGCGGGTGCTCTGCCTCTGGATTGGGGTTATGCAGAAACGATGGCCTATGCAACGTTGCTGGATCAAGGGTATTCAGTGCGTTTATCGGGGCAGGACTGTGGGCGAGGTACGTTCGCGCATCGTCATGCCGTGCTGCACAATCAAAACACCATGGGTGCCTACGTGCCACTTCGTGAGTTAACAGACAAGGCCAATTTCCTGGTTATCGACTCAGTGCTCTCCGAAGAAGCTGTGCTGGGCTTTGAATACGGTTATGCAACAGCCGACCCCAACACACTGGTGATCTGGGAAGGCCAGTTTGGTGATTTTGCCAATGGTGCTCAGGTGGTCATTGATCAGTTCATCAGCTCTGGAGAAACCAAATGGGGTCGTTTGTGCGGGCTGACTCTATTGCTCCCCCATGGATATGAAGGGCAGGGGCCAGAACATTCCTCCGCAAGGTTGGAACGGTTTCTACAGCTATGTGCAGAGGACAACATGCAAGTGCTGGTGCCGAGTACGCCAGCACAGGCTTATCATATGCTGCGTCGTCAGATGATTCGCCCCATGCGCAGGCCCATGATTGTTATGTCACCCAAAAGCCTGTTGCGTCACCGGTTAGCTGTGTCGACACTTGAAGATCTGGCTGAGGGCACCTTCCAGCCTGTGATCGGAGAGATCGATGCGCTGGATCCAGCCAGTGTTACGCGTCTGGTATTTTGCAGCGGCAAGGTGTACTACGACTTGCTGGAAGCTCGCCGCAATGCAGAAATCGCCAACGTCGCATTGGTTCGACTCGAACAGCTTTATCCGTTTCCCTATGACGCCATGACAGAAGCGGTTAATCATTACCCGAATGCCACCAGTATTGTCTGGTGTCAGGAAGAGCCGCGTAATCAGGGTGCCTGGCGCTCGAACCGACATCGCATCGAACGCGTATTGCCGGCGGCGGTTGGTTCGGTAGAGTTTGCCGGCAGGGTGCCTTCCGCATCGCCTGCCAGTGGTTACATGAATCAGCACCTGATAGAGCAAAAGCGCCTCGTTGACGAGGCACTGGGTGTGATTCCCAACAGCCAAAGCTCATAAGTTCTACAATGATGTTTCCATCACTCGCTAAAATTGACAAAAAGGGCAGCCGCAGATGACTTCCGAGATCAAAGTGCCGACGTTACCGGAATCGATAGCCGACGCATTGATCGTAACCTGGCATAAGCAGGAGGGTGACGCCGTCAGTCGCGATGAAGTACTGGTAGATATCGAAACTGACAAAGTCGTTCTCGAGGTTCCTGCCTCGGAAGATGGTGTGCTGGGCAAGATTATTGAACCCGAAGGCACTACAGTGGCTGCACATCAGGTTATCGGATCTATAGAGACTGCCTCAGCGGCCACCGCCGCCGCAGCTACCGCGACCGTTCAATCTGCTGATACCGCTGCATCCAACGATGCGGCCAGCGATGACAGCTCTGCCGGGCAGACCAGCCCATCGGTGAGAAAGCTACTGGAGAAGCATGGTCTGCAAGCGTCTGATGTGCGCGGAAGTGGCAAGAATGGTCGATTGTCCAAAGAAGATGTGGAGGCACATGTTGCCGGCGCAGGCTCGTCTTCAACAGCCCCTACACCGGCTGCTGCCAAGGTTGCTGCAGTGCCGACAAAAGCTGCCAGTGACGCGCCGTTGATCCCACAAGGTGATCGCGTTGAAAAACGTGTGCCGATGACCCGACTGCGTGCACGCATTGCCGAGCGTCTGCTCTCTGCCACGCAGAACACGGCCATGCTGACAACCTTCAATGAGGTTGACATGAGTGCCTTCATTGCCCTTCGTAATCAGTACAAGGCACAGTTTGAAAAATCGCACGGCATAAAGCTTGGCTTCATGTCCATTTTTCTCAAGGCCGCTACCGAGTCGCTCAAGCGCTATCCGGATATCAATGCATCGATTGATGGTGATGATGTGGTTTATCACGGCTATTGTGATATCGGTGTGGCTGTATCGTCAGAGCGCGGACTGGTTGTGCCTGTGCTGCGCAACACAGAGTATATGTCACTGGCTGATATTGAAAAGACGATTGGTGCCTATGCTGAAAAGGCCCGAGATGGAAAACTGTCCATGGATGAGATGACCGGCGGAACGTTTACAGTGTCCAACGGTGGTGTATTTGGCTCCCTGCTGTCAACGCCAATTCTCAACCCACCGCAGAGTGCCATCCTTGGCATGCACGCTACCCAGGATCGCCCTATTGCTGTGAATGGTGAGGTGGTTATCCGACCAATGATGTATATCGCGCTGAGCTATGACCATCGTATTGTTGATGGTAAGGGTGCCGTTGGCTTTCTCAAGACGATCAAGGAACTGGTTGAGGATCCCGCACGCATAGTGTTTGATTTGTAGGTTGCATCCGATCCCGGATATCATTGGAGAGATCATTGGTATGTGCTTCCCCGGCATACGGGATGTGCAGGTGCTGCATGTTCGCCCACGGCGTTGCTGAATCGGTACACGCTCGTTCGGCATTGAGGCGGTAAATTTTACAGTCGCATGACCCAGGCACGATAACCCTGTAAAGTTTGGGCACACGTCACAAGAAGCTTGTCCGAGAAGCTGTAACGCGAACAGTGAGATAACGCTATGAAAGTCATCAACCTGGGTTGCCAGCTGTCGTATTCGGTTTTAGCGCCTACCAATTTTTTGTTTCAGATATCCGTACCACAGAATAATTATCAATCAGTATGGAATGAAGGTTTCCAGACCACCCCGGAGTGCGACCTGCAGGTGTGTAACACCGGTCTGCTGGGTAACCGTACGCATCGGGTATTAGTGCAGGCTGGCCAGTTTACGATAGCCTATCAGGCTGTGGTGGAGCTGTATCAGGTGACAGCTCAAGACAATGACCTGGTGGAGGTTGCCCATGCAGCATTACCGGCAGACGTTCTAACCTATCTCAATCCCAGTCGGTATTGTGAATCCGACAAACTGATGAAGTTTGCCTGGGATGCATTCGGTCACATGACACCTGGCTATTCAAGGGTGCAAGCCATCTCGGATTGGGTCCACAATCACCTGAGCTATACGCCAGGCAGCACGATTTCAACAACGACTGCGTGTGATGTCTTGCTGCAATGCAGTGGGGTTTGCCGGGATTATGCCCATCTATGCATCGCGCTCTGTCGCGCATTGGGCATTCCCGCAAGGTACGTAACAGGCTATGCGGTTGATCTTGAGCCGCAGGATTTCCACGGTTTTCACGAAGTCTATCTTAGCGACAGGTGGTATATGTTCGATGCCACCAAGCTAGCGCCAGTCAGCGGTTTTGCTCGAATCGGTGCAGGTCGGGATGCAGCCGATGTCGCGTTTGCCACCCTGATTGGTGCCGCCGAATCAACGGGTCACTACGTGTGGGCGACCGAAGGCGTATCCAATAGTTCTGATCCTTACCAGCCACCCAAGCCGAACGACGCGCTTAGTTCAGCATGAAACAGCTACTACGCGCGCCGGTTTGCCTGTAAACCCGCAAAGTCTTCAAGAGCCCAGCACCTCACGGCCTATCAGCTGTCGCATACGCTGTAGTACATCCAGACCCTGCATGGAAAGCCAGTGGTGCAGATCGATGATCACCCAGTTCTCCACCAGTTTCTCGCCGTTGCTGCGGTACACATCCATCACGCGCATGTCGGCGGCAATGCCACTACCCGGCAAGCCTAGAAAGCCGCCCTGTGCCGTATTGGTCAAATTAGGCCATCCGAAAAAGCAACCATAGTGAGCTTCAGAGAAGCGGGCAATATGCCCGTTGAATGTCTTGCCAGTGAGGTTGAAGCGGAACGGGAATTGGTGTTGCTGCTGGTAGCGATCGATGGTGTACGTTGCGCCGATACCTTCAGGCCCGTACCACACCATGTTCTCATCCCAACTTTTTGCCAGTAATTCGCGCGAGACATGATTCGTATTTTCCTGCTCCGCCAACCGGTTAGCCTCTGACAGATCGGCAATCATGCGATTGATCAGCTGCAATGTTGTCGCTGCCTGCTCGGCTGCATGGGCATCGAGCAAGACACCATCGGCCGTGGCGGGACCCGGATAGATAAATGAGGCGCCTGTGCTGGGCGGCAATGGATAATGACCGGCCTGTCGCATGACACCGATGAGATCGATAAATAGGGCAGATTCCTTGATTTTGCCTTCATGCACACGATGAAATTCCGCAAAGCGGATGAAAACCAGGCGCTGTGTGGGCGGAATATCCAGCCAGGGCTTATCCATGAGACCCATGAAATGGCCCATCTGACAGGTCCAGACCGAGCTTACATGTTCGGCTTCATCGACAGCACTGCCGCTTGAGAATGGCACCGAGTTATGCCCTGCAAGAAATACACTGACCCGTCTTTGCAATGCCGTAAAGGATTCGCGCAGGGGTTTCCAGAAAACATCTACAACACCTTCAGCACTGTATTGCTCTCCGAAAGGAGCCAATCCCCGCCAGTGGTACTGATCAGGCGTGTAGCGCTGGAGGGTAGGCCCTAATTCGGCCAGTTGGGCATCATCAAAACAAGTGCAATATTCAATCACAAGCTGTTTGGCTGACTGAATGGCGTTGGAATCGTGCTGAATCAAAACTGCTGGGTTCTCTAAAAGGTCAGTGAGTGTCGGTAATTTGACGATAGGGTTGCCGATGTCGATAGTCGCGAAAAAAGTGTAGTCGCGAGTCTACGCACAATGGCTTGGTACAGGCGTTTTTCTCTCGATCTAACGTTGTGAGCCTTCATTTCGCGTGCCTGCAAGCCGAGTATCAGTAGCAGCATTACCTATCTGTGCTCTCTGGCGCGATATACTGTGTGGCTGATGTATCAACCAACCTCCAAGGACCTGACATGGCCGAAGTTTATGATGTAATCGTGATCGGTGGTGGTCCCGCCGGATATGTTGCTGCTATCCGCGCAGCACAGCTGGGTCTCAAGACCGCATGCGTGGAAAAGTGGATTAACAAGCAGGACAAGCCTGCACTGGGCGGCACTTGCCTTAACGTGGGGTGTATTCCGTCCAAAGCTCTGCTCGAGAGCACAGAGCTGTACGAGACTGCGCGGCACAATTTTTTCGATCTTGGTATCAATGTCGGCGAAGTTAGCCTGGATGTTCCCAAGATGATTGGCCGCAAAGACAAAGTTGTCATGGAGCTTACTGGCGGCATCGAGATGTTATTCAAGCAAAATGGCATCGACTGGTTGCAAGGCACCGGTCAGGTTCTGGCCGACAAACAAGTCAAGGTCACTGACCACGCCGATCAACATACGGTTTATGACACCGAAAACGTCATTATTGCCACAGGCTCAGTACCGATCGAGTTGTCGGCAACTCCTCTGGAAGGCAATATTGTGGTCGATTCAGCCGGTGCCCTCGACTGGCAGTCTGTACCCAGCAGCGTTTGCGTCATTGGCGCAGGCGTTATCGGTCTGGAACTTGGCAGTGTGTGGCGGCGTATGGGTTCTGAAGTAGTGTTGCTTGAAGCACAGGATACGTTTTTACCCATGGTGGACAAGGCTGTGGCCAAAGAGGCTCAGCGTACGTTTACCAAGCAAGGGCTGGACATCAGGCTTAGCACTCGGGTCATGAGCAGTACGCTCAAGGGCGGCAAGGTTGTCGTCGCGTTTCAGGATGCCAAGGGTGATCATGAGCAGACGTTTGACAAGCTGATCGTGGCTGTTGGACGGCGTGCGTACACGGACAACGTCTGCGCCTCTGAAGTGGATGTGCAACAGGACGAGCGTGGCCTGTTTCATGTCAATGAGTACTGCGAGACCAATGTGCCGGGACTCTATGCTATCGGTGACGTGGTTCGTGGCCCGATGCTGGCTCACAAGGGCTCCGAAGAAGGGGTCATGGTTGCAGAACGCATTGCCGGTGAGAACTCATCGTTGAATTACGATGTGATGCCTAACGTTATTTACACACACCCGGAGGTTGCGTGGGTGGGTAAAACCGAGGAGCAGCTCAAGAGCGAAGGTGTTGACTACCAGGTGGGCAGCTTTCCCTTTGCTGCCAGCGGACGTGCAAAAGCCAAGGGTGATACCACAGGGCTGGTCAAGATCATCCGTGACAAAAGCAACGATCGTCTGGTGGGTGCACATCTTATCGGTCCGAGCGCTTCAGAGCTATTAGCGCAATCCGTGCTGGCGATGGAGTTCGATGCCACCATTGAAGATATCGCACACACCATTCATGCGCACCCCACCCTCTCCGAAGCGGTCCACGAAGCCGCACTGAGCGCCGATGGCCGTGCAATCCACATTGGTAATCGTAAACGCGCCTAGTTTTACAGTGTTGCCCAGACGGCCGCTGTACGCAGTAGCCTCATACCGTATGTTGTTTTGGGACGTTGCATGAATTTACATGAGTATCAGGCTAAAGCTCTTTTTAAAGCGTACGGTATGCCTGTGCCCAACAATCTTGTTGCCAGTACACCTGAAGAGGCTCGTACAGCGGCAGAAAATTTTTCTGCCGGGCAAGTGGTTGTTAAAGCCCAGGTGCATGCGCGTGGACGTGGCAAAGCGGGCGGCATCAAGATCGTTGACACGCCACGAGAAGCAGAAGACTACGCCAAGTCCATGCTGGGTACCCACTTCGTCACGGCGCAGACCGACAAGAACGGGCAACCGGTCAATGCGATTCTGGTCGAAGAGATATGTAAAATTGAAAATGAGTTGTATCTGGGAATGGTCGCTGAGCATGCCAGCGGACCTGTCGTTATCAAAGTGTCGACCGAAGGTGGCATGCAGATCGAACAGATTCTGCGTGATTCGCCAGAGAAAATTCACAAGTTGCACATTGACCCCTCCCTGGGCGTTCTGCCGGACCAATACCATGATCTTTCCACTCGCCTGGGGCTTGCCGGTGAGCAGATAGAGCAGTTCACTCAACTGCTTGATGGACTGTACAGACTGTTCGTGGAAAAAGATCTGGCAGTTGCAGAAATCAATCCTCTGGTTGTCACCGTCGACGGCGACCTTGTGTGCCTGGATGGTAAAATCAGTGTAAATGTGGATCGGTTGCATCGGCACCCGGATATGCAGGCGTTGCGTGACACGACTCAGGAAGCCAGGGGTGAATAAGCTATTGCGCAACACCTTTGCACAGTATTGCAACGAAACTCCGGTAGGGTCTGCCTGACAATACCGGTACTTTGGCTTGCAGAGCCGGATTCAATGTCTGAAAAAATCAACAGCCTTGGATATGCGCGACCGAAGGCGCTCCCGAAGGACCCTGTTGAGTGAAAGTAATTCAATTTCGAGATTTTTTTTGATCCCCGGGAGCTAAACGTTCATTGAGCACTCTACAGCTTCCATGAAAACCCGATCCATGACGTTATTAGTGCTTGCTGAAGTGGCCGCCATGTCTTTATGGTTTGTCTCATCAGCTATCCTGGTCGACCTGCGCAGTGAGGTGTCGCTAAACGCATTGCAGTCTGCCATGCTGGTTTCAGGTGTTGCTGCAGGTTTTGTGGTGGGCGCGTTGTATGTGGCAATGTCTGGCATAGCGGATCGTTACGATCCTCGAAAAGTATTTGCTATGTCAGCCGTGTTGGCCGCTGTGGCCAACGGGTTGATGCTGGTGGTTCCACCCGGTGGCGCAATCAGTATCGCGCTACGCATAGTGACAGGTTTTGCGTTGGCTGGCGTCTACCCGGTAGGTATGAAGATCGCTGTCGGCTGGGGGCTGAAGGATCGCGGTTGGCTAATTGGACTTCTGGTCGGCGGTTTGACGCTGGGATCAGCCGCTCCACATCTGTTGGCTTTCCTGGGCGGTGCCAACTGGCGATTAACCACCTTGCTGGCCAGCGTGTTGGCCTTGGTCGCCGCTGTGCTGGTGTCGTTCACTCGGGCAGGGCCACATCACGCAGCGTCGGCAAAGATGAACCCCCGGGTCATTACGCTGGCGTGGACGGATACGCGGATACGGCGCGCTTTTCTTGGCTACCTTGGGCACATGTGGGAGCTTTATGCCTTATGGGCGTGGATTGCGCCTGCGGCTGCTGCGTCCTATCTGTTGCAGACCAATGCTATTGAGGCCGCTCAGTTATCAAAACTCACCGCTTTCATCGCAATCGGTTCGGGCGCATTGCTTTGTCCGTTCGCGGGTAAGCTGGCAGACGCTCTGGGCAAAGCTGAGCTGACAATTGTGTCGATGGCCATCAGTGGTGCGTCAGCTGTTGCAGCTGCTGTGGTATTCGGAGGTCCCGTGTGGCTGGTGCTGACAGTGTTTGTTATCTGGGGTTTGTCTGTTATTCCCGACTCGGCACAATTCTCGGCAATGGTGGCTGATTTTGCACCTCCGGAGATTTCTGGCAGCCTTATGTCATTGCAAACAGCGCTTGGTTTTGCACTGACGATCATCACCGTTCAAGTGACACCACTGCTTGCCGGGATCATTGGGTGGCCGGGTCTGTTTTGTGTTCTTGCCCTTGGGCCGGTAGTGGGCATTTTGTCTATGACAGGCCTGACACGAGCTCGTCTGGCGCTCACCTGACTATTGCAGCTTGTAGCATTTACGATGCCTCGTGGTCTGTGTGCACAAACGTGCGATGATTGGAGCGTCCCACTTCTAACACGGTTTGATAAGACTCCATGAAACTAGGCATTCTGTCCTGCGGCCCGAAATCCTACAGTACACGACGCTTTGTGGAGGCCGCGCAACAGCGTGGCCACACAGTGCGTGTTCTGAATACGTTGAAATTTGCGATTGATCTGGATAAAGGCCGACCAGATCTTTATTACCGGCAAAAGGAACTCAGCAGTTACGATGCCGTCCTGCCCCGCATCGGAGCATCAATCACCTATTACGGGACAGCGGTGGTCCGGCAATGCCAGGAGATGGATATCTTCTGCGCCAATACCTCCGCAGGTATTACCAACTCACGCGACAAGCTGCGCAGCCTGCAGATCCTGAGCAGGCATCATGTGGGCATCCCCAGAACAACATTCGTTCGTGACAAAAAAGATGTGTTGCCAGCCATAGAGCGTGTTGGTGGAGCACCGGTGGTTATCAAGCTGATTGAAGGTACCCAGGGTATTGGCGTTTTGTTGGCGGATACCATCAAATCGGCCGAAGCCATTATTGAGCTATTGCAAAGCCAGAAGCAGAATGTTCTGATTCAGAAGTTTGTGGCTGAAAGCAAGGGCAAGGATATCCGGGCGTTTGTTGTCGGAGACAGGGTCGTTGCAGCGATGCGGCGGGTGGCGCAAGGGCAGGAGTTTCGCAGCAATGTGCATCGTGGTGGCGTGGCTGAAGCTGTCGAGTTGTCCGATGACTATCTGGAGACTGCCGTGCGTGCTGCGCAGATTCTCGGGCTTCGCGTAGCGGGTGTGGATATGCTTGAAGGCAAAAACGGGCCGCAGATCATGGAAGTGAATTCATCTCCCGGGCTTGAAGGTATCGAGACCTGCACAGGTCTGGATGTTGCGGGTACTGTTATAGATTACATATCAGCCCAGGTTGACTTTCCTGAAATCGACATCAGACAGCGCCTCACTATCAGCAGAGGCTACGGTGTCAGTGAAATCTACGTGCCAGAAGGATCTAACTTTGTGGGCATCAGTATTACTGATACCAAATTGTCTGAGAAAGATATCAACGTGCTGACGTTGTATCGCGGTAATAAAGTTATTCCCAATCCCCGTTCAGATCGTGTTCTCGAGGCTGAAGACAAATTATTGTGTTACGGCAAACTGGAAGCGATGCGCGGTATGGTGCCATCCAAGGCGCGCCGTCGTCGACGGCCTGCCGCACAACAACTTGTCACGGATGTGCCAACAGGCAACAGTACAAGTCCGGTCTGATTGTTTTCTCAGCACTTGACAAACAGCACCAACACGATCCCAAAGTGGATGCGAATTTGACCAGTAAGGCAAGCGTGCCCGCTAATAACGGTTGTTGGATAACCGTTATTCATCGGTCAGGCTGTCTTCCACATGGTCAGTTTGAAAATTGTCGACATTTTCCTCAACGTCAGCGATATCGTCATCAAAGCGGGCAATGTGATAAACCGCATCCCCCTCATGAACAACAGGAAGCTCCAGGCGACCTATGACGATACCTGATGTCCTGCACGATATGGGCGTCTGCTCATTGCTGGCCGGATCGTGGATATAACCCAGAATATCGTTGCGCGCCACACGGCTTCCCATCGTGGCTTTGCTGCGCAGAATACCGCTCTCGGGGGCACGTTCCCAGCGGCTGCTGCTGGCAATGTAGGGTTCCCGATGGTTAGCTGCATGTCTGGTTGTCGTTCGTAGCATGCCCAATGTTCGCAAAACACCAAACACGCCGGATACACCCGCGCGGATTGCCAGTTCATCGAAGCGCAACGCCTCTCCCGCCTCGTAAAGAAGTACGCGGGTGCCATGCCCGCAGGCGCTGGCGCGTAATGATCCGTCTCGTAGCGACGCGTTAAGCAACACGGGTACTCCAAAGCTGCGTGCTAGTGCAAGTGTTTCCGGATCGTCAAGATCTGCGCGAATCTGAGGCAGGTTGGTACGGTGCCCGGAGCCTGTATGGAAATCGATGCCTACCGATGCCCGTGAGACAATCTGTTGCATGAACAAATGGGCAATACGGGACGCCAGTGAGCCGGATTCACTGCCTGGAAACGAGCGATTCAAATCTCGCCTGTCCGGCAGATACCGACTTTGCTGTGCCATGCCATAGGCGTTGACGACCGGTAAGGCCAGCACCGTTCCGGAGATTCGATTGAGCAGTTTGGTAGCCAGAACGCGGCGTATGATCTCGACACCGTTCAGCTCATCACCGTGAATCGCAGCACTGAGAAACAGTGTCGGACCGTCTTTTCGTCCATGCACGACATGCACAGGCAGGCTCATGAGTGCCTGGGAACTCAGTTTTGGCAATTCCAGATCCACGACGGCGCGAGTACCTGGCGCGATGGAGATACCACCGAATTCGAATGCCTGTCTCATGAGACCTGCAACAACGGTTGAGTGGCTGGACGTGATGAATTGATCAAGGAAACTGCTCGGCCTGGTGCGTTATATGTCTGAGCCTTATACTCGCTTTCTACGCTGCTGCGGGTTCATTGCTAAAGTATTTTTACCGTGTTGTCTGTAATAACGATCAAACGCTTGCGATACCGTAAATCAACGCTTGCTGATCAACAAACAGCAGATAGTAGGCTGTGAAGATCATCAGGCAGGCTACTGGAGCGTGAGGGATGAGCACGCGGTGCTTACCGTCTGCTCCCTGGAATTCGTTAAGCAAGCAACACGCCGTTGGTTCTGGTAATCCGGATAACGCAAGGCGATGAAATTGTCACTGTTTGTCAACATAGGGCGCTATCAGTGAGAGTGCAACGAGTATCATGATGGGCTGCGGCGTCAGTTCTCAGGCCATGAATACGGGTGCCGCCTGGGAATATGACGCAATACGACATTATCCGGGAATCAGCAAAGCGTGGAACAGGGTGTTAAAAGGATAGCGACACGTGAGGGTCTGGTGATTTTGTCGGCACTGCTCAGTGCCTGCATGAGTACCGGTGAAATGAGCGAACGCGAATCCAAATCTTCAGTTTATGATGAAGCCCGCCCGGAGCCGACTTCTTCTGACACACGTCTGGACGATGCCGCCTTGCCGGTCAATGTGCCAGCTGAGGCAATCCTTGCCGGGGATGTTGACGACGATGTTATTGCTGAGGAAAGGGTGGAAGTAGAAACAGACACGGTTGGCGCATTGACCGAACGTGTCATTCAGGAGCGCCAGACAGCGTTTAATCCTTATGTTATTACCGCTCACAAGCATAATTTTATCTTACCCGTCAGCTATTCCACGGGTATCAATGAAACCATTTACCAGCAGAACGATGTAGCGCTGCGAGAAGGTTTGCAACCGGCAGAGGTCAAGTTTCAGATCAGCCTGAAAACGCAGCTCAATGAGGATGATTTGCTGTTTGCCAACGATTCATTATCATTGGCCATAACGCTTGAAGCATGGTGGCAACTCTATTCCAGTGATCTGTCCAGTCCGTTTCGTGAAACCAACTACCAACCCGAAGTGTTCTATCTGTTACCCCTGCTATGGGGACCCTTTGGCGGAAACACAGCGTTGGTGACCGGCCTGGAGCATCAGTCCAATGGTCAGGTCCAGGGTTTGTCACGCAGTTGGAATCGCCTGTACGCCATGCTGGTTTACGAGCGAGGCGACTTTGTCGCCAGCATTCGGCCCTGGTATCGCCTGCCAGAGAATGCCAAGGAAAACCCTGGCGATGCTGAGGGCGATGATAATCCGGACATCCTCGATTTCATGGGTCACGGAGAACTTGGTGCATCGTGGCGAAACGATAGCCATGAGTATGCAGTGCATCTGCGAGGTAATCCTGATACAGGCAAGGGCGCGGTCAAGATTGGCATGACATTTCCTCTGGTGGCAAGGTTCAGGGGCTTCGTGCAGTATTTCAGCGGGTATGGGGATTCGCTGATTGACTACGATCACTATCAGCAACGTCTCGGAATCGGCGTTGCATTGACAAACCTGTATTAGCCTCAATGAGGCAAAAAATCACGGCCAGAAAACGCCTTCGGCTCGCGCTATAGCAGCGCCATCAGCTGCGTACTCCATTTTTCCAAACCTCATTTGGATTGACCAGACCCCGGTTCGAAAAAATCTGCGTGCGCGACTGCTATCACCGCTCTCTCACGTTTCTGACTCGCGATTTTTTTTGTTTCATTGAGGTTAACCAGCCGGCACGTCCCAGGCAGCACCATTGGCAATAACCCTGAAAGCACTACTGTCGACGTCACTCTCGTGTAGCGCTGCCTGCAAGGCAATGACGGGAGCATCGTGCGCCTCGTCGGTCAGTTGAAAAGTGCCGTGATGGATTGCCAGAGCATAGTCGGCCTGCAAGTCTTTATAGGCCATGACAGCCTCTGCCGGATTCATGTGCTGTGGCTTCATGAACCAGCGCGGCTCATACGCTCCAATGGGGATGAGTGCGCATCTGAACGGACCCAGTATGGAGGCAGCCTGGCGAAAGTGTTCGCCGTCTCCATAACCGCTATCACCTGTAAAGTAAATACTGCCCGACTTGAAGTTCACCACAAAACCTCCCCACAGACTCTGGTTTTCATCACCAGGCTTTCTGGATGTCCAGTGTCTTTGAGGGACGAGTGTCGCAGTTGTATTACTGTCCAGTGCGTGTGAATCCCACCAGCTGAGCTCTGTGGTCGGGCGCCCGCTGACCGGGTTGATGATTGCACCATGGTTCAACGGCGCAACGATCATCGGATTGTCGCGTTCGGATAGTTGTCTCAGTGAACGCAGATCGAGGTGATCATAGTGAGAATGACTGACAAGAATCGCGTGGATTGGCGGCAGGGCGTTTATGTCAAGACCAGCAGGACGGTAGCGTCTGGGGCCGGCAAAACTTACCGGGCTGACACGACGAGAGAAGACCGGGTCGGTAATGATATTGAGGCCATCACACTGAATGAGCACCGTAGCGTGATTGATAAAGGTCAGTCTGAGGCGTCCATCGTTCACGTGTCGCTCTACCGCAGAAGGCGGCGGATTGGCAAGGTCGCGGGGCCACTTGGCTGGTTTTCGAGTGATCGCCCAGCGCAGTACATCCCAGCGGGATCCGAGCACCGAGTTGCCTGGGTATGAGAAACGCTTTCCGTCAAAATGAGGCTTGATCATGGCTGTTTTCAATTCGTTAGCTGTCTTGATTGGATACTGTCTTGACACTCGGACAACCTAGCCCGGACTATTCATGAAACGCCCAATCCTTTCACCAGACCCTTTGTTCGTAGCGGATTCCGCGAAGGAGCGGAATACAGACTGTATTTCGACCGGGGCGCGCAGCCTGAGTGGAATTCGCTACGGACGAAGGGGATGCGGAAGGATTGGGTGATTTCATGAATAATCCGGGCTAGCACCCCATGATGTAGTCATCACCTTCACGCCAATATTGTTTTTCAAAAAATGTTCTGATAGCCACACGTCCCGATGCTTGTGTAACTGCGCTGATCACAAGCTCGTTGCTGCGCGTTGTTGCCAACTGCTGATACGTGATCACAGGCTTTTTGCGTTTGCTACGTTCCGGGCCTGGGCGGTCCATATCAACAAACCCGGCAACCGTAACACCTTGCGCTATGAGCGCGTCATGCCAGTGCCTTGCCTGTTTGCCAGTACCGGCAATCCACACTGAACGCCTGGTGGCGTGTAGTCTTCCACCGGCACTGGTCAGTGCCCACGCAGAGCAATTCACAAAAGCATCGCGTCGGTAGCGAGTATCCGTATGGGTAATCCTGTTGTCGTGCTCACGCCAGTCAAGCAGAACCTCAGGCGGTTTCCCCATACCGATGCCTTGTAGCATGGCGCGCAATACAAGGTCATGATCTTCGGGCCCATCACCCTCACGGTATCCACCCAGTTGCGACCAGACTGTTCGATGTGCGAAAAGCGTGGGATGCGGCATGGGGTTCTCTGCATAACAGGCATGCGCGATAGCATCAGGCGCTATGAGTTCGTTGAGCCATTGGGCGTAGTGTTGATTACCCGGTTTGACTCTGGCGCAGCCGCCGCTCTCATCGATGAAGCGAACTCGCCCTGCACATAATCCGATGTCGGGGTGCTTGTTCAGGTAGCTCAGCTGCTGCGCAATGCGCTCAGAGTAGGCGATGTCGTCGTCGTCCATGCGGGCTATGTAGTCGCCTTGCGCCGCTTGTAAACCCGTATTGAGCGCGCCAACAATTCCGGGTGTTCGTCGGGGTACAAGCCGAATGCGCTTGTCATCGAGCTGCAGGCTTTGCAGTCGGTGGGGTAATGTGCCAAGTGGCCGCTGGCCGATCAACAGCAACTCCAGACAGGTGTAGCTTTGGCTCAGGATACTGCGTACTGCCGCCGCTGTGGTCTGGCGCCAGTCACGCACTGGCATCACGATTGAGACAAGCGGCTCATCGGTACTGGAACGCGCTAATGCACCGTTCAGCGCTTCCACTTGATGCTGCAGCCAACACTGGGCGTAGTGTTCAGTGGTGGTGGTTGCTGGTCCAGCAGCAGCGCTGCCACGCGTTTAAGCTCAGCACCACTGGCAGAACCATTGCCGGGGCGGCTGGCATCGAATTGCCCGCGATAGTAGAGCTTGTGTTGCGCATCATACAAATACAAATCAGGCGTGCAGAGCGCATCATAAGCACGTGCAACTTCCTGTGTCTCATCGTGGCAATAGGGAAAATCAAAGTTCTTCTCGCGGGCCAACACACCCATCTTCTCAGGACTGTCGGCTGGATACTGCTCTGCATCGTTCGCACTGATGGCGATGGTTTTGATGCCACTGGCGGCCAGCTCGTTTGCACTTTGCACCAGAGCATCGATGAGATGAATAACATACGGGCAATGGTTGCAGATGAACGCTATGAACACAGGCTGCCCCTTAAATTGGTCAAGAGATACCATTTGCCCGGTGCGTGAGTCAGGCAGGGTAAAGGCGGCGGCGGGGCTACCCAGTGCTGTTGAGCTGGATTCTGTGCGAACCATAGTCTGAAGTTTCATGGCAGAGAGGCCGCTATAGTATCTAACCTTGAGACCCATTAGAATTGAGTTGCCAATCCGGTTTTTTAACTCGTTATCCAGAGAGAACCATGCAGAACCATCAGGCCCAGATGTTTATCGTATCGGCGCCTTCAGGAGCGGGGAAAACATCGTTGGTGCGCCGGGCTATTGAGGAGTTGAGTGAACTCACAGTGGCGGTTTCTCACACTACACGGCCACAACGTCCGGGTGAGCGCGACGGAGTTGATTATTGCTACGTCACCCGTGAACAGTTTGAAGAGATGATCGATTCGGATCGATTTCTTGAGTACGCTGAAGTATTCGGCAACTACTACGGGACGAGCATGGAGGAGGTTACTGCAGCCCTGGCCAGTGGCACTGACGTGATACTCGAGATTGACTGGCAAGGCGCCGCTCAGGTGCGACAGAAGCTTGAAGATGTCATCTCCATCTTTATCCTGCCACCCTCTCGCAATACCTTGATCGCGCGATTGCGCGGACGTGGCCAGGATTCTGAGGACGTCATCGAGAGTCGTACAGCAGAAGCTGTGCGCGAGATGCAGCAGTATCACCGTGCTGACTACCTGATCATCAATGACGACTTTGATCAGGCACTTGCCGAGCTAAAAGCTGTGGTGCTGAGTCACAGGGTGCAGAAGTCGCGGCAGGCACTGCATCATGCTGGCCTGATTACAAGCCTTACTCATGACTAGTAGTCCGAGTTGGTTCACAAGTCATTTTCCCAACATTACGATAGTTTAATGCTTTGTTTGCGCGTAGAAATAATCATTATGCTAACACTACGTTAAATGACGTAAAAATCATGTGGTCTTTGGCGCGTTAATTGACTAGACTACAGGGTTCAGCTTAGGGCAGGAATAAAGTTTCATGGCACGAGTAACCGTTGAAGACAGTCTGGCGATGGTCAATAACCGGTTTGATCTGGTTTTGATCGCCTCCAAGCGCGCACGCAATATATCCATGGGAGCCGAGCCGCTGGTCGCCGAGGACGACGACAAGCCGACAGTTATCGCACTTCGTGAGATAGCGGACGGCCTCATCGGTGAAGATATCCTGCGAGAAGCACCTCCACCCGCCCCGGTCGAGCCTGTCATGTATGACAAAGACCTGCGCGAAGAATTCTAGTCTCGTGCCGCCGGGCAATTGTCTGGTGGCGATAGATCACCGGGCAACGCTGGAAACCCGCTTGCCGTGTCAGTAGCGAACACGGCGGTAAAAAACGCTCCTGCATCAACTTCTGCTGATGTAGACAATAGTCGTGCTTCCAGAGAATCCGGATTATCGAATATGCCTGTCGAATTGCAGGCCTATTCGGCGTTACAGGAAAAACTCAGTTCGCGCTTCAATAGCGAGCAGCTTGCTGACGTTTCGAGAGCATTTGTGCTCGCGCGTGACGCTCACAGCGAACAGCGTCGCAGTTCCGGCGAACCCTACATCACACACCCCGTAGCCGTTGCCGGCATCGTGTTCGACATGGGGCTTGATCATCTAAGCGTCATGGCGGCACTGATGCACGACGTGCTCGAGGATACACCAGTCAGTCGCGACGATCTGGTAGCGGAGTTTGGTGAGGAAGTCACCCACATTGTGGATGGGGTCAGCAAGCTTAATCACCTGAAGTTTCGTTCCAAGGCCGAGGCGCAGGCGCAAAGCTTCATGAAAATGTTGCTGGCTATGGTCAGCGATCTGCGAGTCATCATGATCAAACTGGGTGATCGACTGCACAATATGCGCACGATCGGCTCGCTGCGACCGGACAAGCGGCGTCGCATCGGCAAAGAGACACTCGAAGTCTATGCCCCGATTGCCTCGCGTCTGGGTATGTACACCGTCAAGAACGAGCTTGAGGATCTTGGATTTACCGCCTGCTATCCCATGCGCAGCAGAATCCTGGAAGCAACTGTTGAGCAACTGACGCATCGTGATCAGATACTGGAGCGTGTCATCGCCAGGCTGGAAGCCAGCCTGAGCGAGAAAGGCGTAGACGCCGTTGTCTCAGGGCGTGAAAAACACCTGTACAGTCTCTACAAGAAAATGTTGAAGAAGCAGGTCAGTTTCGAACGTGTCTTCGACATGCTGGCTTTGCGCATCATCGTCGAGGACGTGGATGAATGCTACAAGGTGCTGGGGATTGTGCATCATCTCTACCCGCCCATCTTTTCGCGCTTCAAAGACTTTATCGCTGTGCCCAAGCAAAATGGCTATCAGTCATTACATACAGTACTTAATCATGGTGCTGAAAACACGCCGGTGGAGGTACAGATCCGAACGCGTGCAATGCACACCACGGCTGAATCGGGCATCGCCGCTCATTGGGCCTATAAAAACGATCCCACTATGGGTTCGCCGATTTCAGCGCCCGGCTGGCTGGCATCGCTGGCAGATCTTCAACAAAGCGCGACCGATTCCATCGAAGTTGTCGAAAGCATCAAGCTCGATCTGTTTCCCGGAGAAATCTATGTGTTTTCACCCAAGGGCCTGATCATCCAGTTACCAAGAAATGCAACGCCTGTGGACTTTGCCTACGCGGTCCATTCGGAGGTAGGCGACAAATGTGTATCGGCTCTGGTCAACAAGCGTATGGTTTCGCTCAGCACGCCCTTGCAGAATGGCGAAACTGTGGAAATCATCACCGGTGCCAATATAGCCATTAGTCCGATGTGGTTGAACTCGGTGGTCACGGCCAAGGCACGCACGGCCATTCGGCATTATCTGCGTGCGTTGGATGAAAGTGAGGCGATTCAGTTTGGTGAGCGATTGTTACGACGGGCACTGGCGCGGCACGACACATCACTGGAAAAGTTATCAACAAAAACAGTAAAGGCCTTGTTGGCCGAGCGTCGGCTGGTCGACACGAAGGCCCTGTTCGCTGACATCGGGCTTGGCAATCATTTGCCTAGTCAGATTGCACAACGGCTCATTGACATCGAGCATGGCGTTACCAACAGTGACGGTGGCGAACCACCAGTAAAAGATGTTGCTCCGGTGATGATCGATTCGGCCAGTAGCCCGACGTTGTACATGGCCCAATGCTGTCGGCCTATTCCCGGCGACAACGTACAAGGGTTTTTCACGCCGGGCAAGGGCGTGGCTGTTCATCGGTCGGGATGTCGCAATGTGAGACGGTTTCGTCGTCGTCCCAAAGAGTGGGTGGCGGTGGACTGGGCAACCGATATCAAGGGCCAGTTTGATGTCGTGGTGGTCTGCCATCTTATCCATCAGCCGGGTGCGTTGGCACGCGTCACCAATACGATGTCGCTGATGAACGTCAATATCGAGCATATGGACTTCAAAAACCGCGACGAGGACGATATCACCATACGCTTTGTGCTGGCGGTTGAAAGCCGTTTGCAGCTGGCGCGTATCGTCAGGCGTTTGCGTAATCTGACGGTGGTTCGCAGCGTCAAACGTGAGACTTGATGGTGCACTAGCCTCCTAGCAAATGTGACCTCGGCAAATCTATCACCATCCCGCGTAGCACATCATCAAGTCGACTCAAAGGTGGTTGATGAGTGCGTTGGACGTTGCCGACATGTGTTGGGTTTATACTCGTCCCACGTTTCTTCCACAGACTGTTACAAGAGCATCCCATGCCTCGCCAAACATTTCATACAGACGACGCCCCCGCTGCAATCGGGGCCTATTCACAGGCAGTACGTGCTGGGAACACGGTGTACCTGTCCGGTGCAATACCGCTAATACCTGAATCCATGGAGCTGGTGAGTAGCGATGTGCGTGCTCAGATTGTGCAGGTATTTGACAATCTGGATGCTGTTTGCAAGGCAGCCGGTGGCTCGTTTGATCAAATCGTGAAGCTGACGGTATTTCTGACTGATCTGGGTGACTTTCCATTGGTCAATGAGGTTATGGAAGAGCGTTTCTCCAAGCCGTATCCAGCCCGAGCTGCGATAGGTGTCGCCTCCTTGCCCCGTAATGTTGCGGTTGAAGTTGAAGGGGTCATGTACCTCGGCTAGGAGCTTATTCGGCTTTTGGCATTTATCTGAAGGCGATCTCAGTGCACACTTCTCTGGACAGTCTTGGTGTCGAGACGTTGAAGGGCGTGGGTGCGGCCATGGCGGCAAAGCTTGGCACCATCGGGCTTCATACGCTTCAGGATGTGCTTTTTCATCTGCCGTTTCGCTATCAAGATCGCACACGGCTGAGTGTCATTGGTTCTCTGCGGCCTGCAACCGAGGCACTCGTGTGTGGTGAAGTTCTGCTGGCAGAAGTTGTGGTGCGTCAGCGGCGTTCGTTGCTGGTGCGGATCAATGATGGAACAGGCTCCATCATGTTGCGGTTTTTCCATTTCTCGCAGAGTCAGGTTACACAATTTGCCAGAGGCAAGCGCGTGCAATGTTTCGGCGAGGTACGTCGCGGTGCTGCGATGCTGGAAATGGTGCATCCTGAGTACCGGGTGCTAGCGAGTGATACTTCCAGTGAAGTGGCCTTGAGCAAGACCCTTACGCCGTTTTACCACACCACAGAAGGCGTGCAACAGGCGACATTCAGAAAGCTCACCGATCAGGCGCTTGCGCTGCTTGATCAACATGCACTGATTGATCACCTCAGTGCACTGACTGCTCAGGGTATGCAGCTACCCGATCTTGTCAGTGCACTGCACAGTGTGCATCGTCCCTCACCCGATGAGGATGTCCAGGCCCTGCTGGATGGATTGCACCCGGCACATCGACGCCTGGCACTTGAAGAGCTGGTGGCGCATAGATTGGGTCTTCGCTTACTCAGGGTGCAGGCACAGAGTTATCAGGCACCACTGATCCGGCCTGAGGGGAAGCTGATGAGTCAGCTTGGTGCTTCATTGAATTTCAGGCTTACCGGGGCCCAGGAGCGGGTTCTCAAGGATGTCATCGATGACATGGCTACTCCAGAGCCTATGCTCAGACTGGTACAGGGCGATGTCGGATCCGGCAAAACCATTGTGGCAGCGCTTGCTGCTGCGCAAGCGGTCGAGAGCGGCTATCAGGTGGCCATGATGGCACCGACTGAGATTCTAGCTGAGCAACACATGCTGAATTTTGCTCAATGGTTCGAATCGTTGGGTATCGGTGTCGCGTGGTTGACTGGCAGGCTGCGAGCTGCCGCCAGACGCGCCAGCATCGAGGCTATAGCGATGGGGCAGCATCAGGTCGTTGTAGGTACGCACGCGCTATTTCAGAAAGACGTGGAGTTTGCCAATCTTGGACTGGCGATTATTGACGAACAGCATCGATTTGGCGTCCACCAGCGCATGGCGTTACGCAATAAGGGAGCCACCAGTCACACCATGCCGCATCAGTTGATCATGACGGCTACACCAATTCCCAGAACCCTCGCCATGACGGCCTATGCTGATCTGGACATATCGGTTATTGATGAACTACCACCCGGGCGCAAACCGGTGACGACAGTGGCACTCGAAAACACACGCAGACCTGAAGTGATAGAACGCGTGGGTGCTGCCATTGCACAAGGGCATCAGGTTTACTGGGTTTGCACCTTGATCGAGGAGTCGGAGTCGTTGCAGGCAGAGGCTGCCGAGGACACCCTGCACACCTTGCAATCCTCCCTACCGCAGTACCGCATAGCGTTGGTGCACGGTAGGCTCAAGGCACAAGAGAAAGAGGCGATCATGCAATTGTTCAAGCAGCAGGACGTGGATCTGCTGGTAGCAACTACCGTAATCGAGGTAGGTGTGGATGTGCCGAATGCGTCATTGATGATCATTGAAAACGCAGAACGACTGGGTTTGTCGCAGTTACATCAGTTGCGCGGCAGGGTGGGGCGCGGTAGCGCGCAGAGCAGCTGTATCCTGATGTATCAGGCGCCACTGTCGCACAGTGCGCGTGAACGACTGGGCATCATGCGCCAGACCAATGATGGTTTTCTTATCGCGCAAAAAGATCTGGAGCTGCGTGGTGCAGGCGAGGTGCTCGGCACACGACAGACTGGTCTGGCCGAATTCAGAATTGCCAGACTCGGTCGCGATGATGATCTGCTGGATGCAGTGACGCAATTTGCCGACCAGCTTCTGGGCGGTGATCAAAGAGCAGTTCATGCGCTTGTGCGGCGGTGGATTGGCGATAGTCGCCAGGATTACGGGGGTGTTTGAGTATCGGGCATGCGCAAGCGTCACTAAGTTGTCAGTATGTAACGCCAAGTAGCTGAAATGACATGATTTGTTACACCAAACCAACGACGTTACATAGCTTTTATGGGCTACTATCCGAAAGCTCCGGAAAATAACGATGCCCCGTTTGCGTGCCTATGCCCTCTACTCATACTGATGTGCCATTAGCAAAGCCCAGTCTGGCTGATGATCTAGACGCTCTGGCTAAGCGTCGTGTTCAAAACGATGCGGCAAATGATGAGAGTCCGGAACGACGACAATTGGAGATTCTGCTTTCGCACGCTTTGAAAGAGACCGATGCAGACTACGCATTTGTATTGAGTCCAGCGGGTCAGGGTGCTTACGCGGAGCAGTTTGCCAGGCTGGCAGCCGTTGTACAGCGAGCCAACGATGGCCAGATTCATGTTTGTCACGATTACCTGGCGAGCCGCCGTCCGGATCCCATGATCCTCTCGGTCATGCGTCTGCGTCGGCCAGTATCCGGGCAGCCCTCGGATATCGGTTTACCGACCTGCTTGCCGGGTTCGCACCCTCCCATCAACTATTTCATAATGCTGCCTATTGCCGATGGTGTTTCGCGCACATCGATCCTGTTTGTGGCCAATCCATCCAGCACGCGACTCATGCAAGGCTCGGCAGGAATGATAGACACACTGGAGCGTTTGATAAAGATACTCAGGCATCAGCAGCAAAGCCAGGAAAATCAACCAGCAATCGCCACGATTCACGGTGACGATCTTGGAGCACGGCACTATGTGCAACTGATGAGTGCTGCTATCAATGCCGTGGTTATTACAGATGCCCGTGGCGTCATAACAGCGTTCAATCCGGCTGCTGAAACCCTGTTTGGACGTGATAGCGCACGCGCACTTGGGACTTCTCTGGACACTTATCTGCCTCAGGAATTCTTGATGCCCATTCTGAAGCGCTCGCAGAGCTTTAATGCACCTTCGGAAGCGTACGATATTCTACCTGTTAACAGACGTTCCGTAACTGCCATGGTGGACAGCGGACATTACGTGCATCTGGTGTGTTCGTCGTACTTTACACGGGTAGCCGACAAAGTTTACACAACCTTTGTTTTCGATCATGAGAGTGAGTCAGCGTTGTTGCACGACACCAGCACCACTCATCAACAGTTCAAGGCCCTGACCAATGTCGCCCCTGTTGGTATTGTGCAATTAGGCGAAGACTGGACGTGCGAGTACGCCAATGACATGTGGTGTCAGCTGAGCGGCCTGTCGATGGATGAAACACTGGGTTCTGGCTGGATTGATGCGATTCATGCCGAGGATGTGGTCAATGCCCTGGTACAGCTTCGTGAAACCTTGAGTGAGAATCAGATCTTCTCGCACAATCTGCGTTTGCAAAGGCCTACGGGAAGAGTGTCCTGGGTCACTCTGTCGGCAACGGTAACCGTCAGCGAAAGCGGTCACTTCAATGGTTGCCTGCTGGTGCTTCTGGATGTTACCGAAGCACACCTTGCCAGTGAAAAACTACGCTTTGCAGCATCCCATGATGTGCTTACTGGATTGGCAAATCGCTCAGCGTTTCTTGATCGCTTGCAAGAGCGTTTGAACAGTCCTCAAAAGCGAGTTGATACTGCCCTGATGTACCTGGATCTGGATGGTTTCAAATCGATTAACGATACGCTGGGGCATGATTGCGGCGATGAGCTGCTGCGCGAGGTTGCTAACCGTATCAGGGCAACCGTGGGTGCTCGTGATCTGTGCGCAAGGCTGGGAGGTGATGAATTTACTATCATCGTAACCAGTTGGAATACAAGCGAAGAGGTGTGTAATCTGGCTGAACGTATCGTCAGAGGTTTCAGCGAAACATTCCATGTTTTCGATAACGAGTTGTATCTGTCAACGAGTATCGGTATCGCTTTTCCGGACGCGCAAACAATTAGCAGTGATGCGTTCATCAAGCAAGCTGATACCGCTTTGTACAAGGCAAAATCATCAGGGCGTTCACGATGGGTGGTATACACTGAACAGTTCCAGCAGGAAGATGTTGAACGCTCCGTTCTGCAGGCAGGCGTGCGAAGAGCAATCGAACATAATGAGTTCATATTGGCGTATCAGCCTCAGTTTTGTGTGAGCGACAAATCGATTGTGGGCTTCGAAGCCCTGTTGCGCTGGTACCCGTCTGATATCCCTGTACCTGATACCCAGCTTGTCGTTGAATGTCTCGAAGACAATGGCCTGATCAATGAAGTCGGTCAATGGGTTATTGAAGCGGCCTGCCAGCAATACAGAGACTGGGAGCTTGCAGGTTTGCTGCCTGAGGGGTGTTCCATGTCAGTCAATGTGTCACCGGTACAACTGAGCCTGGCCAATTTTGCTCCTCGCCTGCGGGCAATATTGAATCGTTGCCAAATGCCTGCAGACAAGCTGAATCTCGAGTTAACTGAATCGGCTGTCATTGAAAAAAACAGTGCCAGCATGCGGGTCATTGAGCAGATAAAAGCGATGGGTGTCGGGCTGACGCTGGATGATTTTGGCACCGGCTACGCATCGCTGAGCTATTTGACGCAATTACCGATTGATACATTGAAAATAGACAGATCGTTCATCCTGGACATGGAGCACAATGAGCCAAGCCGTGCGATAGTCATGTCCGTGCTGGCGATGGCAAACACGCTCGACATTGATGTGGTGGCGGAAGGAATAGAAAACCGTGGGACACTGGAGAGACTTCGAACGACGAACTGCAAGTACGCGCAAGGTTACTTCCTGTGCAAGCCTGAAGAGGCTGGCGCACTGGAGGATTTGCTGAGAAGCCAGAGCACTCGGCATCGAGAGGTATCTGAGCTCCATTGAAGCCTGACCGTTCAGCGAGTTCTATCATGATCAAATCTTTCAGAGTCTGGTTAAACAATTTATTGACGCGTCGGCTGAAGCGCACCGGCATGTCTTGAACTGATGGGTACATCAGCCATCAAGAGCAATCGCGAGAATACGTGAATGAATGAAGAACACGAAACAGGTAGTGCAACGTCGCATGCCCCTGTCAGTCCAGAGCAGACTGACACGGAGCAGGCTGGTGTTCTGGAAGACAGCAACACGCGCCAACTCGCTGAGAATAGATCGGACGCTGACTCTGAAGGTGTCACGCACGATCTCGCTTTGGTCGAAACCAACGTTGACGCCACCAAAGCCACATCGCCCATCTTGTATGTCGGAATAGGTGCGTCAGCCGGTGGGCTGGAGGCACTACGAGAATTTTTCGATCATATGAGCGCGGACAGTGATGCCGCGTTTATTGTCGTGCAACACTTGTCGCCGGATTTTGAAAGTCTGATGAATGAGCTTCTGGCGCGCAATACCAGTATGTCGGTCGAAAACGTCGTGCATGGGGTTGAAGTACTGGCCAACGCGATCTACCTCATACCGCCCAAAAAAAATATCACGCTGGTTGACGGCAGTCTTTACCTGAGCGAGCAGGTACGTTCAGGCGGTGTTAACCTGCCAATCGACCACTTTTTCAGGTCTCTGGCTTCAGATGCAAAACACCGTGCCGTAGGCATTATCCTCTCGGGCACCGGCAGTGACGGGAGCCGAGGGATCAAGGCGATAAAAGAGGCGGGTGGTTTGATACTGGTTCAGGATCGTGAGTCGTCCAAGTTTGACGGGATGCCCTACAACGCGGCCCAGACAGGTACGGCAGATTTTATCCTACCGCCTCAGGAGCTGGCGGTTTATCTGTCAACATTCCTGAAGAACTCCATGGTTCGTGGAGCGAGGTCGGTGTTACGCACAACCAATAACTCCGAAGAGAGCGTGTTGTCTTTGATATTCAGCTTGCTCAAGGCCAGCAATGGCATAGACTTCAGCCAGTATAAGGCCACGACAGTGGCGCGACGAATCGAACGTCGTATGGGTATCAATCACGTGCACAGCCAGTTCGAATACCTCAATTTACTGCAATCTTCCAAAACCGAACTCGAAACGCTCGGGCGCGAGCTGTTGATAAATGTCACCAGTTTTTTCCGTGATGATCACGCCTGGGAGTTTCTTTCGCGACAGGTTATCGAGCCACTGGTGGGAGCCAATGAAGGAGATCGTGAGCTACGTTTCTGGGTGGCTGGGTGTTCAACTGGGGAAGAGGCCTATTCGCTGGCTATCATTATTGACGAGGCGTATCGCAAGCACAACAAGGAAGTGCGGGTAAAGATCTTTGCAACTGATGCAGACACCGATGCCATAGCGGTAGCCTCCACTGCGCGATATCGCGAAGAGATCGTTCACGATGTTTCAAATGATAGGCTTGCGCGTTACTTTGTCAAAGTGGGTGCTGAATATGAGATAAGGCCTTCCATAAGAAAGATGGTTGTCTTTGCATCGCACAACATGATCAACGATCCACCGTTCTCGAACATTGATCTGATCACCTGTCGAAATGTGCTCATATACTTTCAGCATGCCGTACAGAAAGTGGTGATGTCATCCTTTCATTTTTCGCTGCGAGATCGTGCGAAAGTGTTTTTCGGATCGTCCGAATCGGTGGGCGAATTGAAGACACACTACAAAGTCATGCATGAGCGTTTCAGAATCTACGAGAAGATTACCAACACACGACTGCCGCTAGCCACTAACAGTAAAGGGTCTTCCAAGGCAACCTTGGGGATGAGACCGGTATCCAATCTGCTGAGAAGCTATCGGTCGCATGGTTCAACACCAAACCGGTTTGAGCATGTCAAGGATCACCTGATCAACGACTTTGTCCCGGCGTGTCTTATCCTGAACTCTGAACATCAGGCCATGCATATTTACGGCGATGCCAATAAATACCTGGTGCGCTTTCCTGTAGGGCGTGTGTCCACAAACATTCACGAGATTATTGTCAGTGAATTGTCAGTGGCTCTGGACACGGCATTGTCGCGTTCCAAGACTGAGGCCAAGCCTGTACATTACTCCAATATCCAGACCACCGTTAATGACAAGCCTGCGCGTGTTGATATGCAGGTTGGGTATTTTCCTGAGAAAAACGGGGATGAGGCGTATTTTTCTGTCGTGCTGACTGATGTGGATGCTTTGCCAGCCACACGTATAGCTGAGGGAAAATACGACTACAACGAAGAGACGCAGCAGCGTATCCGTGACCTGGAAAACGAGTTGCTGCACAAGCAGGAGCATCTGCAGATTTCCAATGAGGAACTCGAAACCACCAACGAGGAACTTCAGGCCGCGAATGAAGAATTGATGTCTTCAAACGAGGAATTACAAAGCACGAACGAAGAGCTCCAGTCTGTCAATGAGGAGCTGTACACGGTCAACTGCGAACATCAGGAAAAGATTGAAGAACTGATGACCGTGAACGATGATATGGACAATATCCTTGTGGCAACATCGGTCGGTATCATTTTCCTTGATGAGAAAACCCTGATCCGCAAGTACACAGCCGTTGCGGCCAAGTACTTCAACCTGCTGTCCAGTGACCTGGGTCGTCCCTTACATCATATTTCCAACGAGCTGGAATACAATCATTTGTACGATGATATCGAAACCGTAAGGCGCACTCATCACAGCGTCTATCGGGAAGTGTTTACCGTCAGTGGCGCGCCGTTGCAAATCAAACTGCTACCGTACGCTTCATCGGTCATGGGCGGTGAGGTCAGCGCAGCCGTCACGATTACGATTACCGATCTGTCTCCACGGCTTGATGCCTACGAGGATCATCGTACAAGCAAGACGTTAGCCAGACATAAATTTTCTGGCAGCACCATTGCATCCCCGGCAAAACTCAGAGTCCTGATTGTTGATGACAGTGACAGTGATCGACGGGTTATCCGGCGTCATCTGAGTAAAATCAAATCGTTGATAATCGAAACCTTTGATGCCTCTGCTGTGGATGATGCCATTGAGTCTCTGCGCAAAAACGATATCGATCTGTGTCTGGTCGACTATCGGCTGGGAGTAGAGACAGCTGACGATCTGGCCAAAAGAATACGCGAGTACAACGACAAACTGCCGTTGATACTCATGTCCGGTTACAGTCGCAGCGAGCTTGAAACAGAGGTGCCTGATGCCATGCTGATGTATTTTCTGAACAAGGCAGATCTATCGCCATTGTTGCTTGAGCTCAGTTTGCGTCATGCCATCAACTCAAGCAGCTCGATAGCGAATGTGATGAATGCCACAATGGATCGAGACGGCAGGCTCTGAATAAGTCCCGATCCTGCTCCCGTCGCGCAGGCTTATGAGGCCCTGCGCGGCAGAAAACAACCGGACCGAAAGCGGGTCCTCTGAGAGTAGCCCACTTTCGGCGGGGCTGCCTCCAGCCACTTTTTCCACTCATTTTCGGAGCGATGCCAGCTATATTTCTCAGATGCGCGGAAAAGCCGCCCCGCCAGATTCTCAGGCCACTGCAGTGGAGTCGTGTGTATTGATGTCGGCTTGATTGGCGCTATCACACAGCATGTCGTTTTCCGGTTGGCGTGTCGCAAGGGACTCTAGAAACTCGATACAGGCCAGTGGCACGTTCAGTCTTGATCCTGTATTTGGGTGCTGCAGATGTGGCCACACCGGTTCGTTAAATGCCGCAATGAGTTCATTTTCAACGTAGAGTTCCAGTCGTTGAAAATAATCAGCACGTTGTTGAACGAATAGTCGGGTGTTGTCACCGGTTTTTTTCAAACGACGTATTTCAAATTTTTCACAGGCTGACTGGGTGCTGTCGTGACGCTCGGAATCAATCGTTGCGCTTTGCGATTGCTTGGCGAACAGACCAGAGGCCAGCAGATTCAACAAGGCTTCCGCAGAGATGCTGACCCATTGTGTGGGCATTCTTTCGGAGTGTAGTTGTTTGTACTCTGAGAGTATCCAGGGACCCTCCACCGCCGCGCTCGTTACGGGCGGCTTCAGCCAGGTAAAACGCTGATTGGAAGGAGTTGAATGGAGCTTGGCCATACTTGGTTTTCTGGTTGTTTTCGATACACACGAGTAATCAAGAAATATGCACGTTGGACGCAATACACCCCCGATGCACGTTACCCGGGGGTTACATTGGCTAGCGTCCTTGCAAAACCTGTTGCAGTGGGTCCGGGTAGGTGGCAACCAGTTGCTGCCATTGTTGAATTTGAGCACTGCGGCCAAGCCGGCGGGTGATATGCGACCATTTCTGTGCACAGACATCCAGTGACTGTTTCGCCGTTCGTTCACCGGATACTGTTTCCAGTATCTGTTGTCGCAATACATCAAGATAGTTGCTTTGGCCGCTGATGTAGAGATCAGGAATGCTGTGCTCCAGGCTTTGTTTGTGGGCCGCAAGGAATGAGCTGCCATACACCGAAATAATCGACTCATCGTCATAATGGCAGGTCTGGAACGGATCGAAAAATCCGTCAGGTTCGCTGACGGCAAGGCTTGAGACATGTGGTGTGGCACAAAACAACGCCAGCAAGTAGGCGAGTTCTGGCTGAGAGGAGCTGGCGCTGACTGTATAGTCCCAGCCCCAGTTGAAATACCCCATCGTACTGGGTTCATTGTTGATGACAGGCCCGGGCAGCGCACTGTGAAGCAGGTTGTCACGCATGTTCTCGCGTGACATCAAGTATTTTTGCGTGCCACCCCAACCGATATTACAAAACACATTGCCCCGTGCAAAGTCTGCCCAGTTCTCAAAAAGCCCGTTAGTACGAGAGCCGGGTGAGAGCGATTCTGTTGCCGTTATCAATTCTTCCAGTGCTGCCACACCTGCTTCATTGTTGACATTCGCTCTCATGTTGTCGGTGAACGGCAGATAACCTTTGGCGTGAAATCGTGCCCACCATTCCCACACCAGATAGCCGGGGTTGCGGAACAGACTGCCACCAAACTGGCCCTCATCAGGACGGTGAAAAAACGCCATCATGCTGTCCAGATCCTCCCAGTTCGTTGCAGGTGCAAGCGTCTTGCCGGTTTTCTTGAAATAGGCGTCTTGCTCCGCGGGGTCTTGCATCAGCGTTTTGTTGTAGAACATCAGGTAGGCATCGCCATCTGTCTGATAGCCGTACAGTTTTCCCAGATAATGATCACCCTTGCGATAGAGGTAGCCATCAGAAAACCCCCTGGGCTCGTGTTTGTCTGCCCATTGATCAAGTTCCAGAATGGCGTTCGCCTGCACCAGATCTGTCAGGCCAAAGGTGGCTGGCAACGCAACATCGACAGAATCATCACCCGCATTGGCGCGCAAAATAAGCTCGATATTGATTTCGTCGACAGCAACTTCTTCAATGATGCACTCGATACCGCTCAGACGCGTAAATTCTTGTGTCGCAGCGCTGATATTTGCCCCTGAGCCATTGGGTATGAGTACACGCAAGGCTCGACCGGGCGCTAATTCAGCTGCGCTGTTCGCAAATTTCTCATGCCACGGCGTGATTTGTGCAGCGTTCGTACTGGTAACAAACTGCTGAGGTAACAGTGCGCCAGCAATGGCTGTCTTTACGAATCGTCTTCTGGAATTTTTCATGCTCGTACACCTTTGTTTGCTCACTGCACCATACTGCGTAAGTGACATGCGGCCAGTTCCGTGCCACATTCCCTCCAGACTAACCGATTCGATCACCACAGGCCGCTAAACTGATGCAGGGGCAGATCATTAAGGGCAAGGCAACGCTGCTGCGAAGTTTCCTGCTGTCTATGGTGGGTATAGCTGGCTTGTTCAGTGTGCTTGCCATTGGCATATGGATATACACCACTGAGGTTATCAAGCGCGAGAAACAGCTGATCTCGGAGTTGCTCCCTGAGCTGGATGCAGCGCACCAGCTAACTGCTGTCACGGCCAGATTGCAATCACAGGGTCTGCTGCTCAGCTCGTCGAGGGATGCCAGAACATTGTCGAAGCGCAGCAGCGCGCTGGAAGCTACGATTCTGCAGAGCCGTCAGACACTGAGCACGTTTACAACGATCGAGCTTGCCGAGCGAACCGAGCTTGAACGTGCAGTGGATGATATCGCACAGGTGGCAACCGGACTTGCTGACATGAAGCGCCAACAACTATTGTTTCAGCGAAACATCAAGGCCAAACAGCAGCTCATGTTGGATGTGCTCTCCGAGTTGGAAAAGAGTATCCAGCAGCGTGTATTTCGCTTGACCGAGCACTTACAGGATTTCAATGAACTGAACGTTTCCGAGGATGCGGCAGAGCGTGCTTCATCAGTTGATGATCCTTTGTTCATTGCGCAAGTTGACCAGTATGACTCTATCAATCTGGCCATACAGGACTATCTGTTGTTTGTTCAGGATGTGGTCTCACTCAGCGCCATTGTGGAACGTTTGCCGTTGCTGACAACGGCTGAGTCGATTGACGATGCCGTTCAGCGGCGCGACTTGCTCATTAGTGCTCTGGTCAGTCGCAGCATCTATATACGTGACGGGTTCAGCGCTACGGAGTTATTACCCGCAGTGCGCGCTTTGCGATCCCGAATGCGTGATGAAGACAGTCTGTTCACCTTGCAGAGAGTGGTTGTCACGCAGGTTAGTGATCAAGGCGCTCTGGACAGCTTGCTGCGAGAGCACACGTCTCGAATACTGGTGCTCGCAGATGATTTGCGCAATGATTCACGCGATACGGTGAACATGCTGGCGGCGAGAACGCTCAGCGGGCTGGATGAATACCGGGGTTTTCTGTTGCTGATCAGCGCACTGACTCTACTTGTTCTTGTGGGTATCAGTTACTGGCTCTTGTATCGCAAGACGGTGGTGCCATTAGTGGCAATTACGCGACAGCTGGATGCGGTGGGGACCTCTCAGTTTCCGACCGCGCCGCAATCGTATTTTCTGCATGAGCTTTCGACGTTGTCGTCGGCGATGGTGCAGCTGGATGCGGCTCAGAAAAGCATGAATGCCAAGGATGTTGAGCTAAAGGGCATCAACGAGGATCTCCAGCGCGCTAACCAAGAGCTGGAACAGTTCGCCCACATTGCATCGCACGACCTGCAAGAGCCGTTGCGCAAGCTTCAGCAGTTCAGTGATTTACTTGAAGAAGACTATGAGTCTGTGCTGGACGACGACGGTCGATTCTTTCTCCATACCATCCGCAACGCGGCTCAGCGCATGAGCGCGTTGATCAAAGAGACGCTGGCTTATTCACGCGCGGGTAGTTCCAATCAGAAAATTGAATGTGTGGACCTGGGAGTACTGCTTACACAGTTGCTTGATGAAATGGATCTTGCGGTAATCGATGCGGAGGCTGAGTTTGATGTTTCCGACTTGCCTGTGGTGCATGCCAATAGTGTCGGCATGGCGCAATTGTTCCGCAATCTGATGATCAATGCGTTGAAGTACAAAAAACCTGATACTCCTGCCAGGGTAAAAATTTCAATGCCGGATTCAACAGAAAATGCCTTCCAACCTGTGGTTATTCGGATTGAGGATAACGGTATTGGTATCGATAACCAATACCTTGATCGTATATTTCAGCCGTTTGAGCGTTTGCAATCGGGGGATGTGCGCGGTACGGGGTTGGGCCTGGCGATTTGCAAGAAGGTGTGCGACTCTCACGGTTGGAAACTGCAGGTTAGCTCTGAGCCCGGAACTGGCACCACATTCGAAATACACATGTCAGTGGCCAGTCTGGCAAACTGAACACCCGGCTTGTGGGTTGGTTCTGCCTGAGCAGAACTCAGAGTTGCCACCGGGTATGCTCTTCACACCATTGCCACAACGCTCTGCGTTGATCTGGTGTATCAGCAAGACGACTCTTGCTGCTCATGTCGATGTCACGCGCTTGCCTGTCATGCCAGAATTGTCCACTGCTACTCAGGGCCGTGGAGTCCGCGCTCAACCACACCATGGTGTCTGCACCGGCATCAGCTGTGCGAAGAAGGCCCAGAGGGCCGAGAATTCTTGAAAAACCGGGCAGCGCTTCGGTAATACCCGGCGTGTTGACCCAGCCTGGATGTAACGCATGAAATACCACATCCTCTGCTGATACCCGATCGGCCCACATCTCGTTCAACACTACCTGCGCTCTTTTTGCCAGAGCATATTGTTTTGCTCCCTGGTAGTTTTCATCGCTCATTTGCAGCCCCTCGACGTTAAGTGCCTGGGTGTACATTCCGCCAGAGCTCATGGTCAGCACTCTGGCCGGACTGGGGGACAGGCCTGTCGTATTATTGTCCTGAGCTGTGGCTGCGGCCTTGAGATTGTCCAGTAATAACCCGGTCAGCAAGAATGGCGTGGCCACCATTAACTCGACAGAGAGGTCTGTGCCGTTAGCAGCGCGTTTGCGCTGGTTGAAAAGTGCGCCGGCGTTATGCACGAGAACGTCAATCACTGGCCAGCGCGATGCCAGTTCATCAGCGGCTTTGCGAACCTCATCCTGGTCGCCCAGATCGGCAATGACACTGAATATCCTGTCATTGCCGCTCTCTTTTTGCAGTGCTGAAATCAGGGTTTCAGTTTTGGGTCTGCTGCGCGCCACGATAACCAGCGTTGCGTCCATTTGCGCATAAAGTCTGGCTCCCGCTTCACCGATACCCGATGTTGCCCCGGTTATAACAACCACTTTTCCGTCAAGCGAATAGTCGGATAGTGGCTTCCAGTGAAACAGACGGGAGCGGATACTGGAGCCCAGACTGCTGAAACTGGGTACCACGGACTTCTCCATGATTGTGTCGATGGCGGTTTTACTCATACACGTTCCTGATAGGGCTGGACTCTGATCCGGCAAGGTTGTGGGATGGTTGCATCACAAGGGTTTATTAAAGTGCTACGTAGTGCAGTGCCTGAGCGGATCGTGACGTATGATTGGGTACGAGGCTGGTTTTTGCTGCGCTCGCAAGTTTGTGTGAATCATGCCATGCGCAGATTCAGCGGCTGTAGATGCTGTTTAATGGCTGTTTCCTGGCGCGATTTTCTGATGGTAATGTGCGGTACTCCTATGGCTAAAAATGCAACATTGACACTGGGCGAGATCCACTCTTTGGCCGCCAGCGTCCTGAAATCCCATGATTTCTCAGACAACCAGGCACGCTGTATCGCCGATACAGTGACAGCCGCTGAACGTGATGGTTGCAAATCGCACGGGCTTTTCAGAATCGGCTTTTATGTAGCTGCTCTGAAAAACCCGATTGCCAACGCACATGCCGAACCGGTCTTGACACAGAACGAGTCGTCAGTGGTGCGTGTTGATGCTTTGTACGGCTTTTGTCCGCTGGCTCTGCATGTCGGGCTACCCGCGCTGTGCGATAAAGCGCGCGCGCATGGCACGGCGGCGTTGGCGATCAACAACACGTACAACATTGCCGCGTTGTGGCCAGAGGTCGAGATGCTGGCTGAGCAGGGGCTGGTGGCGTTTGCGTTCACCAGCTCCAATGCCTATGTTGCACCGGCCGGTGGTCAGAAGCCGGTTTTCGGAACCAATCCGATGGCTTTCGGATTTCCGCGAGACGGCAAGCCGCCTCTGGTCTTTGATCAGGCCTCCAGTGCTAGCGCCCGTGGCGAGATCCAGCTACATCTGCGTGAAGGAAAATCGCTGCCCGACGGGTGGGCGATTGACCGGAACGGTCTGCCAACCAATGACCCCAAGGAAGCCCTTGCTGGTGCGCAGTTGCCGTTTGGTGGCTACAAGGGTGCGGCACTCGCCATGATGGTGGAGCTGCTGGCTGGTGCGCTGATCGGTGATAATTTCAGTGTTGAATCCACGGCGCATGATGTTCATGGTGCTGGCGCACCGTTGGGAGGTGAGTTGCTGCTGGCGATAGACCCGGAGCATTTTGGTTCCGACAACTATCTGGCGCGCGCGGAGTACCTTTTTGAGCAAGTGCTGGCACAACCCGGTACACGTCTGCCTTCGCAAAGGCGCTACGACACGCGGCGTCAGAGCCTCGAGCACGGCGTCGAGGTTGCTGGTGTGCTGCTTGACGAACTTGATAAACTGAGGGCTTAGTGCTTAGTGCTTAGTGCTTAGTGCTTAGTGCTTAGTGCTTAGTGCTTAGTGCTAATATCCTGACACTCGGAGCTGGGCGGTGCATATCAACATGGGGTATCCCGTCCTCCACATACGGTTCACTGCAGTCGCTGAATCCTAATCTTGCATAGAGCTCTCGCACCTCCACTTGTGCAGCTAATGCCTGAGCATGTTGCGGGTAGTGCGTCATGCAGTATTGAAGTGTCCGATGCATAAGCTCTGTGGCCATACCACCACCGCGGTGGGCCTTTGCCACCACGACTCGTCCAATGTGTACAGCGGGAGGGGAAGAATCAGTGGCACCGTCGGATAGAGTATGGGGCGCAAGCACGCGTGCGTAGGCCACAGGACATTGGGCGGCTGTGGCAAACAGATGAGTCGTATCGTCCAGCATGTCCTGACCATCGAGTTCAGGATAGGGGCACTGTTGTTCAACAACGAAAACATCCACCCGCAGGCGCATCAGCTGATAGAGCTCGCGTGTGTTGAGCTGATCGAATTGACGCTCGTGCCAGATTAGCGTCTCAGTGATGCTCATCATGTGCACCAACACTCAGTCGTTGCCTTCTGAGTCGCTCTCTGTGGTTCTGTAGCAGTAGTATCGGTGCGATCAGCGCGCCGCCGATTGCACCATATAGATGCGCATCGACGAGTACATGACCGCCTGCCACCGACTCGCTGCCGGGCAATGCACCAGCCAGCTGCTCCCAGACAAGCTTGCCGACGACCAGCAACAGCAACACGATGGCCGAGCGCGGGTAAGTGCGCAGATCTGCCAGCGTTCCGGCAATGAGCAGACCGTGCAGCGTGCCAGAAAAGCCCACATAACCTTCCACTTCGGGGTTGAAGAACCACAGGCCAACCCCCACACCCCAACTACACAGTAATATCAGGATCGCCCATTGCCATGCATTGAAATGCACCCACACAAGCATCACGACTAACGCCAGCCCAGCCAGGTTCATCCAAAGATGACTGGGTCCCAGATGCACGAAGTTTCCGCTCAGTAATAGCCACCAGTGGTCATTTGCGATCAGGCTACGCCGATATTCCAGGAGCTCGTCAAGGCCCGCGTATTGCAATGTAATGCACAGCAGTGCCAGTACCAGCGCCAGCTGGTAGGCCCTCGATCGCAACAGACTGACAGGTTCAGGAATCATTCGGCAAGCATCAGGTCATATTGGCGGTGCTATCCTTTCACAGATAACTATTATTCACCCATCAAGATAACGGGAGAACGAGGCCTTATGGACAAAAGACAAGTACGTACAAGCTTTTCAGGTGGCAACCGCTTACAGCGCGGCTTTACACTTATTGAGATCATGGTCGTGGTCGCTATCATAGCGATACTCGGTGCTACCGTGGTGCCGTTGATCATGGACCGGCCTAACGAGGCACGGGTGGTGAGAGCCAAGAACGATATTGGTACTTATACCGCGGCGCTGAACCTCTACAAGCTGGATAACTTTAATTACCCGTCAACTGATCAGGGGCTTGAGGCGTTAATCACCAAGCCCAGCGGCGATCCGGAGCCTGTCAACTGGAAAACTGGCGGTTATGTGCAGAAGCTCAACAAAGATCCGTGGGGGCGAGACTATCTGTATGTTAACGAAGATGGCCGTTTTGAGATCATTTCGCTGGGCAATGATGGCGTCGAAGGCGGTGAAGACTTCGATGCTGACATCAGTTCCCTCGACGCACAATAGGCAAATAGCGGTCAATAGAGCCGGTTGATGCGTGATCCTGACAACAGTGTTATGCGAGCTTGCGGTTATCGCGCAGGTCCCCGGATGCGTGCGCATGCACCTGAGTGCCTGCCGTTGTCAGCCCGTAACCGTCAACGAGCGGAAGGTGGCTTTACGCTTATCGAATTGTTGGTTACCGTCACCATCATCTCGATTCTGGTAGGCGTTGTTGTCATCAATATCGAATTCAGAAATGTGGGCAAGAGCATGCGTGATACAGCACTGCGCACGGGCCTGCTGCTGGAGCTTGCGTCTGATCAGGCTGTTTACTCACGTCAGCAGTTTGGTATCCGCTTTCATCCGGACTCCTATGAGTTTTATGTGCTTACCACTGATGAGGATGATGAAGACAAGCAAAGCTGGGAGATGTTTGAGGACGAACAACTGAGTTTTCGCACACCACAGGTGGCGCTTGAATTCGCTGTGGACATCTCGGGATTGCCGATCGTGCTCGAGGAGCTGGTCGACGAGCTTAAGGATGCAACCGACGAAGACCCGATCAAGCCGCACATCATTTTCCTGTCCAATGGCGAAATCATGCCGGACTTTCGCATCCAGATCAGCGATCTGGATGGAGAGTACCGCTACGAAGTGTCGACAGGTGAAGTGTTGCCGGTGGTTGTGGAGCAGCTGTCCGGATCATGAATTGCTTCAGCAAGCGAGGCTTGCATTCAAGACACGGTGTCTGCCCCGGCACGTCGTACGCAGCGGGCGGTTGTCATGCCGCGCGCCAGCATGGGTTTACGCTGATCGAGGTGCTGGTGGCCATGACCATCATAGCGGTCGGTGTCTCAGCGCTGGTTGCCTCTGCCGGTGCCAGTGCATGGCGAGCAGATTACCTGCGCGAGCGTGAATTTGGTCGCTGGGTTGCCAGCAACGCACTCACTGAGCTGCAAGTTCTGCCAGCATGGCCCAGTGTTGGAACCACTAACAAGGAAGTGCAGATGGGACAATTCCAATGGTTTGTGCGCACGCGCACACAAGCGGTGGCAGACCCGGATTTACGCCGCGTGGATGTCCAGGTAAGGCTGGACAAGGATGCAGAAAATTATGTGTACACTGTGACAGGCTTTGTGGGTAACCCGGCTACCCGTCCGGGTGGTTCTGATGACGCCGGACTATCCCAATGAGCCATTCACCGACGCATTCTTCGCGCGCAATGCGAGCACGTGCTGCCAGACGCACGGTGCAAGGCTTTACGCTCATCGAGTTGCTGGTCGCGATGTTTTTGCTGGCGATTCTGGGTACCGCAGGTTTCCAGATGCTGTTTCAGATTACTGCAACACGTGATCGCATCGAGGCTCAATCTGCGCGACTGAGCGAGTTGCAACGTACGTTCTACTGGCTGGCGGAAGATGTTACGCAAGTTGTTGAGCGACCGGTGCGTTCAGCGTTTGACGGGCAGCTTGCTCCACTGCAATTCAATATCCAGGGTGAAAACCTGTTTGAATTCACGCGGGCTGGCTGGTCAAACCCGGCAGCCGATGTCTCGCCTGCGCGCTCAAACCTTCAGCGCGTGGCCTATGCGCTGGAAGACGACAAGCTGATCCGGCAGTATTGGTATCATCTGGACACGATTAACGAGCAGCCTGCCAAACGTCGCCAGTTGCTCACCGGTGTAGAAGCCATGACGTTTCGTTTTCTGGATACCAGCGGCGAGTGGAAAGAAAGCTGGCCGCCATCGGATATCGAGGAGCCGGGACTCCCGGCTGCTGTCGAGTTCACCCTGGAGTTGCAGGACTACGGAAACGTGGTTCGGCTGTTTGCACTTCCCGGATGAACAGGCTGCTTACATTGCGGCAAGTTGTGCACCTGTCATCGCGCAAGCGCCAATCGGGTGTCGCCATCATTACCGCCATGCTGGTGATTGCACTGGGTACGATCACCATGGTGGCCATCAATTCCAGCCAGCAGCTGGACATGCAGCGTGAACGTAATGAAGGACTCATACAGCAAGCGCGGGCGTTCGGTATCAGTGGTGAGCGCTTTGCGGCAGCACTGTTATATCGTGACGTACAGGCAGAGCTGCGCGGTAACAGCGATTCATTCGACGATGACTGGGCGCAGACTATACCGCCAGTGCCGATTGACAACGCCTCTATTCAGGGTTGCATTGTGGATATGCAAGGGCGGTTCAATCTGAACAATCTGGTCAATGCTGAAGGTGTGGTGCAACCATCGTACGATGGCCAGTTCAGACGTCTGTTGCAGGCGCTCAATATCGAACCGACCAAAGCGGATGCCGTTGTTGATTGGGTCGACAGCGATATCAATTTCACGGGTGACGGTGCTGAAGACGATTACTACACAGGTTTAGAGGTGGGTTACAGAGCCGCAAACGCGCCGTTTGTCAGTGTCACCGAGCTGCAGCTGGTCAAGGGTTTCAGCAGCGCCGTGGAGGCTGAGGCCGAGGATTTTGAGCTGCTGTTGCCGCACATTTCGGCCTTGCCTGTCACAGATCAGCCTACCGCTGTGAATGTGAACACGGCCACTCCTGAAGTGCTGGCATCCATCTCCGAGGTAATAGCCGGCAATGAGGCGTCCTTGTCCCGATGGGATACAGGTGCTTATGAAGACTATCCGGACTGCGAAGATATCTTCGATCTGGATGTTGATGATGCACCGCAGACGCTGGAGGGCGCTAACCGCGAGGTTATTCCTTATCAGGCGCTGGAGGATTTCATCATCGAGGTGCCACTTCCGGAGGGACAGGAGTTTCCCCGCGATATCGCTCTGGATGTGAAAAGCAGCTATTTTCAGGTACGTATTGACGTGGAAGCTGAAGGAATCCGGCTCTCGCAGTACACTCTGTTCGAACGCGACGGTTCAGGCCGAACCCGAGTAATCTATCGCTCACGCGATACGCTTTAGCCATAGCAGGAAATACCGTGTCCAAACACGTCATAATTTATATGCCTTTGATAGGCGAGGATTTGGTCCAGTGGGCCACCTCGGATGAAAAGGGAACACTGACCACTGCGGTGCGTGAAGGCACGTTACGCGAGGCCGCTGATAGCGTGGAGGGTAGACGGGCAACGCTTATCCTGCCCGCCGACGATGTGCTGATTGCGCAGACTGTGGTGCCAGGTGGCTCGCTGGCGCGGGCTCAGCAAGCGGTGCCTTTCGCACTGGAAGAGCAAGTGGCTGATGATGTGGAAGACCTGCACTTTGCATTGGGTACTAAAAACCGCGACGATGAATATCCGGTGGCGGTTATTGCTCGCGACGTCATGGATGATGTAACAGCACGATGCGCCGACGCCGGTCTGCGGCCGACAGAGATTGTGCCAGAGACACTGGCGCTACCCGTGCTAAAAGCTGCAGCCAGCGATATCAACGTCTGGAGTGCTTTACTCGATCATGGTCGTGCGGTGGTTCGTCTTGGTGAGTACCAGGGTTTTGCAACCGATGCTGCCATGGCCAGCATGATGATTGAGGGTGCGCTGTCGGGTTCTGAAGAGCACGTGCAGAATTCTCTGGTGGCGTTCAGCATTGATTCTGCAACACAACTGGAAGTGCCAGCCAGTCTTGATCTGGAAGTCCGTCATTGCGATCATCGACTGGCCCTTTATGCCAGCGGTCTGGCATCCTCAGCGCGCGTGAATCTGTTGCAAGGTGTCTACAATCCCAAGAAGGATTTTGACAAGACCTGGAAACCGTGGCGAGCCACGGCAATTCTTGCTGCCTGCGTGTGTGCTGTTCTGTTTGCTGGCAAGTGGTTTGAGCTGCGTGAGCTGCAACAGCAGGAAGCTGCGCTTGATACTCAGATCGCCAGTGCATTCGCGCAGGCGTTGCCGGGTACCAGGATGCAACGTCCCAGACGTCAGATACAATCGGCGCTGGAAAATATTGGTGCCGTTAACACGGACGGCTTTACCAGCCGGTTGGCACAGATAGCCGCCAGCCTTTCAACACAGCCGCAGACACAACTCAGGACCATCGGTTATCGTAACGGGCGTTTCGATCTTGATCTGAATACCGATGATGTACCGACGCTTGATGTGCTCAAATCCGAGCTGGGCAAGCGTGGGTCGTTGAACATGACGGTGCAGTCTGCAAACCGTGAAAACAACACGGTGCGTGGTCGTGTTCGCATTGAATAGCCGCGCCGGGCCTACCTGTAAAACCGACAACACAATGATGAGTAAACGATGAAAGACTGGTACTTACGCCAAACACCGCGTGATCGTTTTATTGTGGTCCTGGTGGGGGCACTGACCCTGATCGGAATGCTTTACGCCCTTGCTTGGTATCCGCTGACCACACGTCATGCGCAAACTCGGCAAGCCATTGTGGCCAAGCAAGATACCTTGCAATTCATCCAGTCTGCTGCGGTACAGCTTCAGGGTGCATCTGCCAGTGCCCAGAGCGTTCGCAAGAGCTCTGACAAAGCACCTTATCTGCTTATTGATCAGGTAATTCGTGAAGCGGCAATGGATCCTCCTGAGCGTGTCGAGCCCAGCGGTTCCGATGGCGCGCGGGTTCAGTTTGCAGAGGTGGAGTTTGACAAGCTGGTTGGCGTGATAGCAGAACTTGAGCTGTACGGCTTACAGGTGTCGACGATGACCATCAGCCGCAAAAATCAGGGTACCGTCAGTGCGCGGTTCAACATGGAGCGAAGTTGATGAGAGTTGTCTGGCTGATCTTTGTCGGACTTCTCTCCTATTTGGTTGCCGTAGTGGTGCTGTTTCCGGCAACCCCTGTAGTGGACCGAATTCGGCCACAGCTTGGCCCTGTAGCGCTCGAAGGTGTCAACGGGAAATTTTACAACGGCGTGATTGATAGCGTCCGCTCCACAGATGATCTTCTCCCGCTGGAATTCAGCAACGTGGGCTGGACACTGGCGCCACGCACACTGTTTAAAGGCGGCGCTGGGGCATCGTTTCGGTTTGAAGGCTACGGCGGCCAGGGACAAGGTGTGGCGGCGCGACAGTGGAACGGTGATATCACGGTCAGTGACTTTAATTTCACGGCATTGGCCAAGGAGCTTGAACCTTTGCTGCCTGTACCCATTGCCAGCTTCAACGGCAACCTGTCTGGGGACATCAAGGAAATAACACTGGTTGACGAGTTACTAACGCGCTTTGAAGGAACGCTGACCTGGAGCAACGCGTTACTGGAATCTCCGGTGCCTACTGCGTTGGGTGATGTCAACGTCCGGATAGTTCCCGATGGGGCGCGAACACACGTGATCACTCTCAGTGCCAGTGGCGGTGATGTGAGCATGGATGGCACCGTCAGCGTAACGCTGACAGGTGACTTTAATGCCGATGTGTTGTTTACACCTGCGGCCAATGCACCCTCGGCGGTTGTCAATGGCTTGCGTCAGATGGGACGGCCCGACGCCCAGGGACGAGTTCGTTTTGTTCGGCAAGGCAATGTGAATCGTCTGATGTGAGTTGAGACTGGTACTGCGTGGAGAATAAAGTCGCGTGAAGGTTTCTCTATTGCCCTGTGGAATTCACGCTCAACAGGTAGATATTCATCACCGGTTTATACTGAACTATATCAACACAGCACTTGCCCAAATGACGATGACGCATTAGTGTAGGGACTGGAGTGGAGATGGAATGCATGACCTTGGCTGGCGAAGAGCGATACACAATCGAGCATATGTATAAAGATGCTCAATAAAAGTGTTTACATGCCGCTAGATAGTTAAGTCTTAAACGATGCTCACGCCATGAGTTTCGATCTGCCAACCGCCCATCGCCTCACTCACGAAGCCCTGAGTATTGCTCAACTTGCCGGCGAGCGTATCGTTGAGGTGTACGGTAGCGACTTCGACGTGGAGATCAAGAGCGATAATACGCCGGTTACCACTGCAGACCTGGCTGCTCACGACATTATCATCGACAAGTTGCAGCAACTGACGCCTTGCCTGCCTGTGTTGTCCGAAGAATCTGACGACATTTCGTTCGAGGAGCGCAACCGCTGGCCCAGCTACTGGCTGGTGGATCCACTGGACGGGACGCGGGAATTCCTGCGCAGAAACGGTGAGTTTTCCGTCAATATCGCTCTGGTGCACAATAACGTACCGATTGCCGGCGTTATATACGCGCCGGTTCTGGATGTCTCGTATTTCGCCACACGCGGTATGGGCGTCTTCAAACAGACGGGTTCCTCCGAACCACAACCCATTCACGTGCGCAACGCATCCTCTCCCGTGACGGTTGCCAAAAGCCGCAGCCCCAAAATTGGCCCAAGGCTGCAGTATTTTCTGGATGATCTGGGTGAGCACGAAGAGATTCCCATGGGATCGGCGCTAAAATCGTGCCTCGTGGCGGAAGGTGCCGCTGACATTTACGCACGGCTTGGTCCCACGGGTGAGTGGGATACCGGTGCTGCTCAGTGTATTGTGGAGGAGGCTGGAGGTTACATCCGCGACATTCACAGCCAGAATCTAACCTATAACGAGCGCGAATCGCTGATAAATCCGGCTTTTCTGGTGTTTGGTGATGATCGTATAGACTGGACACAACATCTACCACCAGAAGCCCTTTAGACTATCCACGACGTCATTGATTTACCCAAGGACCTTGTGAGTACACCATTCAGTACCCCAGAAGAGGCAGAAGCTGCCTTTTACGATGCCATAGAGCGAGCTGATCTGGCTGCGTTGGACGCTGTCTGGTCGACCGACGAGAACATTGTGTGCGTGCATCCAGGTGCTTCCCGGATAGAGGGGCGCAGTGCGGTTATGCAGAGCTTTGAGCTGATGTTTGCGGAGGCCCCCATTCTGGATTTCTCCATCGTTGATACCCTTTACACCGGCAACGACTCTCTGGCTATACATCTTGTCAGGGAAGAGATCGCGCTGGATGGGCAGGTCGTCAGCATCATGGTATCCACCAATATCTATCAGATGGAAGGCGGTGGCTGGCGCATGCTTCTACACCACGCCTCTCCAGAGCCAGATTCGGCGTTTCACGATGAGCTTGATGATTTTCAGAGTTTTGAAGGAAGCGGCTACGACGATCTGGATGATGACCTGGACGATTGGGAGGAGCCTGCAAGGCCACCGGTTTTGCACTAGGAGGCTGTCCGAGAATAAGCTGATCGGCCGACGGCGGCCCCCCCCCGAGAGCGCGATATTTTGGCCAGATTTCCGCGTAACAGGATTTCGCGGGTCTACGTCAGTGTCAATTGGCGTGAATCCGTTTGCCTCACCAGGCGCAAGCGGTTTACTCGTATCATGTACAGTCTGAAGATCGGTTGGTTTTTTGTAGTTTCGTCCGGCCTGAAACGGGCGGCCTCATGTTCTGGTAACTCTGTGCCATGCGCAAGCCTCTACAGCAAAATTACTTTTTCAAGGACAGATACGCTGCAGTATCACCATCGTGGGTGAAATTTGGCCAGACCAGCTATGCGGTTCGTTCCATCATGAGACTGGATTTCAAGAATCATCAGATACCTCGCCCCGCCAAGTATTCGCTGTTCTTTTTTTCACTCTTACTGGTGGCGTTTAGTGGTGTGCACGTTGTCAATGGAAGCCTTCCCGAGTTGTTGGCAAAACTGCTGCTCGGAGCCTCGCTGTGCGTGTTCGCTTGCGCTTTCTGGCTGGCCTTCCTCAGACCTGTGCGATATCAGATTATCATTACGCTGTTTGATGGAACTCACGGTGTTAACAAGCGGTACAGCCTGGCCCAGGCACAGAGCCTTCATGAGGCAATTACGCGCGCAATGGATTGGCATCAGGGATGTAGCGGTGGCAGCCAGGTGCCCATGATTGATACCTTGGCCAGCAGACGTAAAACCGCTAATGCCCGAACCTGGGCAAGCACTCAGCGTTGACCAGCGCATACATACCCACAACAGATACCTATCTTTAATGGATAAAGCGTTGCCGGCAGGCGATCAGCAACACGCACGGGGTATCGCCTTGATGGTGTTGGCCATGGCTGCATTTGCCATTGCTGACATGTTCATCAAAATGGCCGCAGGGGCGATGTCGTCAGCACATACCACCTTGTTGCTAATGGGCGGATCGTTGCTGATTTTCATCCTGCTGGCGAGTGTGCAAGGTGAGCGTCTGATGAGTCGGGATGCTTTCTCGCCGGTGTTGCTGGTGCGCTATGTCGCCGAGATCACAGGTACTTTTGGCATGGTCCAGGCACTTCGCCTGGTGCCTCTGTCAACCGTTGGTGCCATCTTGCAGGCAACTCCGCTGGTGGTGGTGCTGGGTGCCGTTCTTGTGTTGGGTGAGAAGGTAAGTTGGCGCCGTTGGAGCGCTATTGTTCTGGGATTCATCGGCGTTCTGTTAGTCGTGCAGCCGGGTGCTCAAGCCTTCGATGTGAACGTGCTGTGGGCTGTGTTAGCCATGCTGGGTTTGTCAGTCCGCGATCTCACCACACGTGTGACGCCTGTTGGT
>CAYGSW010000003.1:0-15333 GCA_964352535.1 uncultured Granulosicoccaceae bacterium
GCTTGATTCTCCTCTGGACCATCAGCCTCTGTCGCCAAACCGAACAGGCGTACTATCCACGTCGTACGGCTGAAAACCCGACGAAAAGCTCGTACCGCCGTTTCCGCCCTACCTATCATCTAGATCTATCAGAACACAGATCGAGTCATCAGCAGGACTGCCAAAGTGCCGCCACTGCAGTCCTTTCGCCACGCTACCATCAATATTCATCAAAGCTTTCATTCAGAGCATCCATCGCTGATCGAGCGGTACTCTTCGCCAGCTGCCATTCACTTTGAAACACAGCTACCGTATCAGTCCAGACTGGAAAGTCAGGGCGAGGCGCTAAGGCATCATCGTGTTGTAATCGTGAATAATGCTGTAGAGCCATGTCAGCTGTCTTGTGCATGGAAAACTGATCAGCACGGCACTTGGCACCTGCAACCAACCGATGGTAATGCGCAGGCTCAGCAGTGGCTATGGATAACAGTGCGTTGGCGAACTCAGTGGTGTCCTGCGTTTGTAACAGACATCCGTTAACCCCGTTTTCCACCACTTCCCGTACCCCGGGTGCATCCATAGCAACAACCGGTACGCCTGATGCCATCGCTTCAGTCAACACCATGCCTTGGGTTTCTGTCTTGGAAGCAAACGCGAACAGATTCATTGCGTGATAGGCATCAGCCAGATGCTCCTCATCCAGCACGCCAGCCATATGCAACCTATGCTTCAGCCCCGCGGCAGCAAATGCGTCTCGCACACTCGACTGCATAGGGCCTGCCCCGACAATCAGACAATGCACAGGACGTTGCGCCTTGTAGTTATTCATAAACCGGATAATGCTTCTGATCAGGAACGGTAAATTCTTCTCGACACTTAACCTACCAAGATGTCCTACGACAAACGCATCTTGAGTAATGCCTGATTGCGACCTGAAACCTGGCCCATCACCCCGTTGGAAACTATCCACCTCTACCCCGGTGGGTACCACAGCTACGGGCGCTTGCACACCACGCCCAATCACTAGCTTACTGATACTTTCGCTGGGCACAAATACCTGATCACACAGATTAGCGTAGTTACTCGCAAGATTAGTAACAAAGCGCTTCAGCAGCAATGAGTCTCCGGGCACGTTGTGCGTATAGTCTTCGTATTTCGTATGGTGAGTAAATACCAGCGGCAAATGGTAGGTATGCGCAACACGCAATGCTGTTCCACCCATCAGAAAAGGATGGTGGGAATGAACAACATCCGGCCTGAACTCCTCCATGGCCTCATTCAATAATCGGGGTATCGGCAGAACCACTGAAAAATCAGTTTTGTTAAAATGACGAACTGCCGGCACTCTTATAACGCCTGGTTCCAGATTCTCCATACCGTCAAACTCGGGAGCGACCACCTTGACACCATGACCCAGATGCCTGAACCGGCGTGAGAAACGCTCGATAGATCTGGCAACACCTCCCACGTGTGGTGTGAATGTATTTGTCATCATCAGAATATTCACGCGACAACTCGGTGTATAAGCACAGACTGAGTCGTGCTCGATGATTCCACTTTAACACTGTCAAATCCCGGCACACACACCAGAATTTCAGGGGCGCCTGTATGCCAGTTTGCATTCCACGAAACCTCCCACACATCGATGTCATCATCGACCGGCGAGAGCTGCACGCGCAGCCGTCCAAAGAGTGTGGGCACAAACCCAAAAGACAAAGTACTGGATTTGTACAACCACTCAGGCAAGACACCTGACGCCAACACTAAGGTGTCCCCCTCCTCTCGCATAAACATGTTGCGCATTATGGCAATCCATTCAGCTGCAGCCCATGCATGATGACCATCACCCATACATCCGCCAAGCGTATTGGGATGGACCGCTTCAGGCCAATGACCGGTGGACGATGCCAGACCTGCCGCCTCGCGTACCAGATCGGCATAGCGTTCATCTGCGTTACGCAATAACACTTGAGCAATTTGCAAGGTCAGGTAGACGTTGACTCCCGAATGAATCATGTCCTGAAAAAATCCGTTTTTGTAAAAACACTGATTCAATAAGAACTGAACCGTACCGATCAGTTGATCTTCACCCGGCTTACACAACTGCAGGGGGTACGACACCACGATCGAACCAATGGCCCCGGCATCCATGCGCCTTGAGGGTGCAGCGGGTATGGCACTACCATCCGGGACACCGGAAAGTTGTGTAAGAGATCGTTCAATCGCGGCTTCCAGAGCGTTTGCACGATCTGTGTAGTGTATCGACAAATCCTTGAGTCCCTGCACTGACGCCATATTGGCAGCACACTTGAGTCCTGACAATGACCAGTAATTATCCCAGTAGTAGTGATCGTTCGGACCCAGGTGCTCTGCGCTGAACCCGGCAGGCAACAGACCCGCATGCGCCAGCCCTGTGTTCTCTGGCAGTCGCTTGTCATCAATCCAGTCAGCACCCAGTTTGAGAGAACTCCATAGTTCAGCATTGGGTATCTCTCTGATCATTCGCTGAAATCGATCAGCCAGCCAGAGCACTTCACCATTGGCATCCCACTCGCCTTCCTGCGAATGGTAATACCCCGTTAACGACTGACGTTTCGGAAAACGACTGATCAGATGACGTGCCCGCCCGACCAGGCCCGCACTGAGCAACCCATGACCAATGAATACTGCATCCCGATACCAGAAACGCTTGTACGTGTAAGGGCCGGCATGACACTCATCGGGAGTGCAAAGCACCAGTGTCTGCACAGCAGCATCGTACAAGCTTGCCATATGCTTGTCGGGAATGACCAGATCAGCTGATTCTCTGAGGGCGGTTTCCCAATCTTCGTACGGCCAATTGGCATGTGCTAGTGCTGACGTCGCTTTTGATCTACTTCTTGATATTACGGGAATGTGCCTAACCGGTATATCGGCCAGTACGGTTCGTGGACTACCAGACTCGATCCTGAACATCGCAGCAGCCGTTGCCAACCCCACGTTGCAGTGATAAGAATCGCATTGCACCCGCTCCTTCAGATTGGTAAATACGTCCCCTTCACGGTAACCCGATGCAACATGCCTATCCACTCCCACATCAAATTGCACCGTGTCGCGCTCATTGATCAACCAGCTATTGGATGTACCGTCGTATCGCACATTATCAATAAAGCTTACTCCTTCCGGATTACTGGGCCTTAGCGAGATCACTAACCAGCCCTTAGCATCACTTGTCCCAGTACATTGCAGCCGGATGACATCTTCGCCCTCAAGGCAAACCATACTGCATTGTGAATGCAGACTCATGGATTGACTCGACACTTGCGTATGAACACGCAACGTTCCATCAAGTGCTTGCCACTGATTCGCGTCAGACGCTCTTGAAGGTAGCAGGACACCACCGTGATCACTCAACATCCAAACATCCAGAGACCAGCTGTCCCAGAATGGTGTTAACAGACCACGTGGATCAACGATTGGCAATGCACGGCGCCCGGGGAGCCCGATAGCCGTCCAGTTACGGTGCGTCAGGTTGACATGAGTTAACGAAAACGCCCGGGTAACAAACGACACGTCAGCAGGATCAAACTGTCGTTCTACCCAATACGGCCAGACCCAATCCAGATTATGCTGCAAGACGCGTGCGTTGAGTAGACCACGTGCATGAAATACAGCACCAGCACGCAGTAATTCAACGGGTTCTGCCACCTCAGAGGGCTGCGCGAATCGCGACAGTCGAGCGTATAGCGAGAGGGGATCCAGAAATCCCTGAGAGCGTGCCAATCTGGTAACGATCCAACGCCATGGAAACCATTTGTGCATCGTTAATCAACCTTTCTATTGGCTTTCACACTGTCAATACCAGCATCAAAAAGATTCATGGCAAGACATACAACTCTTCACAAGGCGCTGAGCTGGAAACAGGTTAGGAGGCTTGCGACGAGCAAACTCCTGCGCCAAACCGACATCGAAGAGAAAATCACTCATATACCTGTTGATAGCGGAATAATTGGTGGTAGCACCGTCGTCATCAATCCCTGCAGCGATAGACTGAATACTATCCAGCAACGGTATCACTTGAGCGCTTCGATGCTCGATCGTCAAGCTTGTATCCAAAGCAATGAACGAGATGACAGCAAGACGGGTTGCCATGTCTTGCATATGTGTACTCAATTCATCTTGTGATAACAAATGAACCCGCTGCGGGGCGATTGACGTCTGCACCGGTGCAGCCGTGCAAGCAATGAGGCTCACTACTGTTACAACCATAAGCATATGCATTATTCCCATGACACCATCATCATGCATTTCAGATAATCAGCCTTTGATTGACATCAATCGTTACCGGTCTTGATCAGTATCAACGTTGCCAGCCAGTGGCAAAGCGATACTGCCTTGTAAGTCCATCCCACTATTATGAGGAAATCACTACCATGGGTAAAAAATCGGGTATGAAGGCACACTTGATACACAACCAGCTTCGATACTTCTATCGAGGTGTATTCTTCGTGATGGCATTGCTACTGAGCAGTTGCGTCAACGTCAGCCTGCTTACCTATCCACCAGAATTCACATGGATTGACAGGGATTCTGTCAAAAGCGTTATGCACAATATGGCCGTGGATCTGGGTGAGGTGGAGCGACTGATCAGCCAGTCATCTGCAGTACAGAATGATGCAACCATACAGTCTGATGTTGTTGCCAAACTGCAAGATATTGAAAATCTTGCGCAATCCTTAGTTGCCGTTACTAACACAGACACAAACGATGAACGTTCGGTTCCAGCGACCAATCACTTATTGATAGATGATCATATCAATGAATTCATGAGTCAAATCATGCGTGCCAGACTCATGGCTGAATCGGATCCACCCAACTACTACGGTGCGGGGCAGCTTGTTGGAAATTGTAATGCCTGCCATCGATTACGTTGACATAGCCCTGTGTGTCATGGCAATCAAAATGCTGCTGCCGTCAACATTCCAGCCTCGAATGTCAACGCAACAACAGCATCGTCATGTACCTATGGACTAGAATGCTGCCACATCTATCGACACTGCACTGGATCGGTTACCTTCTTCGTCAATAGTTGTAATGATGTAGGTGTTCGCAGCGCCAGGTCGTCTCTTGTTGTCATAATAGCTGGTTCCGTTAGTAACATTCGACAGCCCATCGTCACGCAATATCTCGTAACGCAAATTTCGATTTGGAATTCTATCCCAGTGTATTTCTGCAGCTGTATTCGAATACACAGTAGCCCGCAATCCAGTGGCTGGAGGACTATCGATCGATTCAACGCCAAAGGCTGCCAACGTCAGCGTGGCAGGTAAATGCCGAATACCTTGTTCATCAATGACTGTAACCGTGTAGGTATTCGTCACACCTGGCGTTCTTGATGCATCAAAGAAGCTATCACCACGAGTGGTACCGGTTACACCATCGTCACGCATCACCTCGTAACTCAGATCACGATCAGGCACTCTTACCCAGAAAAGTTCTGCCACCGTGCTGGAGTACACATCGCCCCGCAGATGCAATGGCTGTAAGCCAGAGGGTCCAAACGGCTGCACCGCTATTGTCAGAGGGTTGGAACGCATGCCAGTGGAATCGATAGAGGTAACTGAATAGTCATTGATTTCACCAGGTGTTCTGGCGTCATCATAGTAACTGGTGCCCATCGTGGAACCCAGTAACGTACCGTCACGTAGCACTTCATACGTCAACGCTGTGTTTGGTACTCTATCCCAGAACAATTCGGCACTGTTGCTGGAATAAATGTCTGCTCGAAGACCTGTGACCTCTGCGGCTTGAACAGACTGAAGAAGACCAAGTCCTAGTAGTAATGCGATTGCCGGTATATGTCTGATATTCATAGTAGATCCCGATTGAGTTCTCAACTGAATGATATGTTCAACAACTTTTTTGCTAACTCAGAATGTGACTGAGATAGTGTTGATGAACATAATTGCAAAATGGCAACATAGTATTGATCTGTATCAGTCTATTCAGGGTCGCTTTGTTGGAACACTCCGCGTATACCTATCCAGTCTTCTAACCGCGCCACCCCTGACTATTCAAAACCACCAATAGTCTGTCGACCTGGTAGCTGCAGGTTTTATCACCTTCACCGAACATCCGAAACCCACGGGATTCTCTCTGCATAAACAAACCCGAACTATTCCAGCCCGAAGATGTGAACGGGTCCCCAGAGCAATCATTTGTCACAGTAAAGAACTGCGCAGACACCCCATTTTCATCGCGCCGCACTCAAGCTCAAGTCTGCGCTGGCGAACCAGGTATAAAGATTGCTGAATAGCTGGCAAACGATTCAGTACGTTGATGTGCATGAACGTCAATTGATACTGGATTTCAAGGGGATGTTGCTTACGTGAATAGGAAACCTGACGTTCAGTCGACTCATCGTCGATTATTCTTGCGCACCTCAGTGATGCTCAGTACGGCTGGTCTGGGGCTTCCAGCGCAGGCTGACGTCCCTCCTCACGATGAAACTGTTACACCACCAGAGCGCAAACTACGTCTGGTCAATGAAAACACCCACGAGCGACTTGATGTCGTTTATTGGAAAGATGGTGATTACATTGATGATCACGTTGGGCAATTGAATTACTTCATGCGAGATCATCACGTCAACAGAGCCGTTCGTATGGATCGAAGACTCTATGACCTGTTGTTCCTACTACACGCCAGATTGGACACTGACAGGCGAATTCACGTTCTGTCAGGTTACAGAACCACCGCTACCAACAACGCCATGAGAGAGCGTCGGCCAGGTGTGGCGATGAAGAGTTACCACATCAAAGGTCGTGCCGCTGATATTTACATACCCGGTGTCAGAACAGACATCATTCAAAAAGAAGCCCGCACGTTGAACCTTGGTGGAGTTGGATATTATAAAACCGGAGGTTTTGTCCATGTCGACACAGGTAACATCCGCTATTGGTCGAAACGTTGAGCACAACTGACATCACTCGGACTTTCGACCAACTCAGGGTCAATCGCCCCGTAAAAACACGAAAAGGCAAACAACCATCAGCACAGCCGCGAGCAAAAAAGGTGCTCCAGGCAGGTTAGGTCCTTGGGCCGGAGTTGCCAACCAGAATATCTGTGTCATGAGCACTGGTGAAAAAATTGCAGCCAATGACCGAGTAGAGGAAATGACCCCCTGTAGCTCGCCTTGCTGGTTGGCCGCGGCAATGCGGCTCATTCGGCTCTGTAGCACGGGGGTAACAACCGCACCAAACGCTGTAAGCGGTGTGAAGGCCAGCGCCACCCAACCACTCCAGACGATCGATAGAAACACAAAAACAAACCCGTTGACTGCGATGCCATAAACAATAGTGCCTCGCTCACCCAGGCGGGCCAGTACCACCTTAATCAGGCCACCTTGAACAATGGCAATGGCAATACCGAACAACGCCAGTGAATACCCGATCGTGGACGGCGACCAACCAAATTTTGCCTTAGTAAAATAAGCCCAGACTGACGGGTATACGACAAAAGCAAATTCGTACAGGAATAACAACAGCAGCAATCGATTCAAATCTGGCAATTTCCCAATCTGACGAAACGCACCGAATGGGTTAGCGCGCCGCCAGTCCAGAGCTCGCCGTGTCTTATCCGTTACTGTTTCTGGCAATACAAAATATCCAAACAGAGCATTTGTGCCCGCCAGTAACGCAGCTGCGATGAACGGCATTCTTGTGCCCCACTCCGCAAGCAGGCCGCCTATGACGGGACCCAGTACAAACCCGACACCAAATGCTGCACCCATGGCGCCAAATCGTGCAGCCTTGTCTTTACCCGGCGTAATATCGGCAATATAGGCAGCAGCCGTGGATTGGGTAGCCGCAGTAATACCGCCAACAAGCCGTCCGATAAGCAACAGCCAGATAGACCCTGCTATGGCCATGACTAGATAGTCCAGACACATGACGATCAATGAAACCAGCAATACGGGTCGCCGACCATAGCGATCCGACAAAGCGCCCACAATGGGACCAAACAGAAACTGCATGGCAGCGAAGACAGTGGATAGAAAGCCGCCCCAGATTGCAGCATTCCCGATTGTACCGCCCTGTATGCTTGTCAGCAGTGCAGGCATTACCGGAAGAATAAGACCAATACCCATAGCATTGACGACAAGCGTCACTATGATGAAGACAAAGGCGTATTTGCTAGGCTGCATGGGTGGATAAGCGGGAAGACAAAACACTTCAGTATAGCGGCTTGCCGACAACTGTCGTTAGAGTATCAAGGCATTGTCACCCTGCGCTCACTTGCACAGTAGTATGAGCGAGCAACTAAACTGCCATTGTTGTAAATCTTAATGCTTGGAAATAGTGTTTCCAGCTTCCAGCTTTCCTATGTATGCTACACAATCAGAGTGGAAGGCAGTAAATCCAGCTGCATGACAACGTGAGGAAACCAGCATGTCGTTAGTCACAAAATGCTTCGCTGGACTGGCCGGGATCATACATGTGCTCTTTTTCCTCATGGAAAGCCTGTTCTGGAGAAATCCGACCGTGCTCCAGATATTTACAGTGACGAGCCCTGCTGATGCCGAAACCATTGCCGTATTCATCAAAAATCAGGGTTTCTACAACCTCTTCCTTGCCTTGGGCATTTTTGCAGGCCTGGTGCTTGTCAATCGTCATCAGATCGTTGGCACAACACTCATATCTTACATTTGCCTTGTCATGATCGGTGCTTCTATCGTTCTGCTGTTTACAGTCCCTGCAATGCTCAATGGTGTATTTATTCAGGGAGTTCCCCCTCTGCTCGCGCTACTGACCTTGCAGTTTGGTAGAACGTCCACTCAGACTCAATGAGTTAACTTCAAGGGTATCAAGCAAACGTTCTCTTGAAACAGGAAACCTTTAGATACCCATGGCAGCCAATCTCGTCATCAGATCGTTGGCCATGGCTGTGATACGCGGATATCGCGCCTCGTAGGTCTCAATCATGTCCATCACGCTGTCTCCGGCCGGTCTTTCCTCACTTGATTCGCTGCCATGCAGCTGAGCCTCCATCATGTCAGCCAGTTGGGCCAGATGCTCTCGGGTTTGCGCATCGCTGTCTTCCAGAGTTTCAATCTCGCTTCGCAGTGCCTCGATGGCCTTGCCAAGCTCTACTTTATTGCTCATTACTCTTCTCCATTGAACCTACGTCGAATTAGCCAAAATCTTGCACTCTATTGACTAGCATGAACTGTATGTCACCAATCCATGGCTATATACTACTCCGTTTTTTTATCTGACAAATACAGGCACTTGGGCCTCTTGGCAATAGGACATACGTTTCAATACTTGGCTACTCGATTGAGAAAAAATCCTGACATTCCCCATTTTACATGCCGATACAAAAACGGTTTTCTGTCCCCTATTCTGACGGCAGTAGCTATACATGTTGATATCGTTACTATGAGAAAGAGTGCAAAAACTGCACGTCTGACTGACGTTCATTGACTGTAAATACTAACGACAGATGCCAGTTTCTCAAGGAATATCTTTTGGCGTTAACGCAGCCCTCCATTAGCCTGGATTATTTAGAGAAGTACTTCTGGGTCGATGCAGAGGGGTTCGCTGCAGCATAGCGGCTCTATCGACACACGCAAGAGAATAATACCTGGCTGACTACGAGCGCATATGGCGCTGGAGCTGGAACCATCTGATTGATCATACTAATGGTGCCTGGTACCGAGTGCGCAATTGTGATGGAACTGCAGCGGATAATAGAAAATCACCTCTGGGCAAGGCTGACTATCACACCTTAGGTGCTTGTTGGGATGTGCTATCGCAACAGTAGGCTGTTCGAGAACATGCCGGTAGTGAAAGAAGCGTTAAGGCGAACTCGTGGCTCAGGAACACAGCATACCGTAGCCAGCAACTCACACGACGTGGTATGTGCAACAGTGCAAGTACGTACATTCACACCACACTCAAAGGAGGTAGTTCATGCGCAAAATTCCAAAGCGCACCATAAAATAACTTGTTTGCCGGATGCGCATTAGCGGCACTTTTGTTATCACAATCCCTCACTTCAGCGATGGCAGCATGGCCAGAGCGTCCGGTTACTCTCATAGTGACCTGGAGTGCAGGCAGTGGAACGGATGCCACAGGCCGAATGATCGGTTCGCTGCTCGAAATGGCACTAGGCCAACCATTCAACGTGGTCAATCGCACTGGTGGTAGCGGTGTTGTCGGACACTCTGCAATAGCCAATGCCAAGCCTGACAGATATACGATTGAAAAGCTGATGGTAAATTTTCAGGATTCTTCTCACGCCCAATTGCAGCAACACTGGGCGTGCTGTTTATCATGATATGGCTATTACGATTGGCACGGTTTCTGATGAACTTCAAGCGCAAACATCAAAATTCTGCGCCATGACATCGTTCTTGATAGCGGTGGATGAGGTTCTCAGATTGTAAATGAGTCTGACCACTTTCTTGCCTTGAGTTTCAAGGTAATTCTCTACATCAACATTGTGTGGGTTCTGCCCCCAGTCTTCTCCTACCACAAAGATGCTCACGTCAAGCTCCTGGCAGGCCGTCACATATTCGAGTTCATAGTAGGGACGAACAATATCCACGCACTCAAGCGCTTTGAGCATTTCCTGACGTTGATCAAGGGGAATAACCGGAACATGGGGTTTGTATTGATTAACAACGCTGTCAGACGCTACACCCACAGCCAGAATATCGCCCAGCTTGCTGCATTGTTCCAGCAGAGCAAGGTGACCCACGTGCAATAGATCGAAGGTTCCGACCGTATAAACAAGTACAGGTTTATCTGTCATTCTGATTGTCCATGAGTTTGCGGTGTATAAGTTGTGCTTTCATGATAATCAAGCCAGCTGCCAACTATAAATAGCGGTCACAGCCAGCGTGTACGTTGCCAGAAGATAAACATTAACCGGGTTGCCTGAAAGTTTTGGGGTTTTGATGGAAGACACGTTTAATGCTGCTAAAGCAAGGCACACAACGCAAAGCAGTACAGTAAATATGCCGCCAGTGAGTAAGCGCTCGAACAGAAACAGGAAAACCAATATCAGGCTGTTGTTATCGATTGCCAGACCGGTATAGTGCGCTCCGCCCGACAAGCCATGAATAGAAAAGTAACTCAAACGCAAAGCGCCGCAAACAAGCATGACAAGCGCTGCTGCAATGAACACTGGTTCAAACTGCCCATAACTCATTAGCAAAATTGCCGGGGTTACGGCATAGCTGACAATATCGATCAATACATCCAGCTGTCCACCAAAAGCCCGGTCATCTCCAGTACGCCCCTGCAGTCGCCTCGCGATCAATCCGTCCGCCCAGTCGAAGGCAACCGCCCACACCATGCCTATCATGGCAGCTGGATAGCTACCCTCCAAGCTGAAGCAAATAGCCAACAAGGTGCAACTTAGCCCTGCCAGAGAACACAGGTTGGGAATGTCCTTTAGATAGGACAGTATCGGGGGTGGAGTGTCAGGTAATGCATTTTTACCTAACGCGTTCTCACTGGTGGTCATGTAAAATCTCACAGGTTGGCGGCTCATCCGCCAGCCTGAAAGGCTGTCACGGTTCGATCAACGCTTCATTTCAAAAATGGGATGAACAGGAAAAACAGAAACAGTACAACATCATCGCCAGTTAACTTTGCAACGGCAATCGAAGATGCTGAATGACTGGACAGCGAACAAAGGATGAAGCCCGCCACATGGTGACACGTCGCAATATGGAACAATGGGTAAGAAACAGCGTCTTTTACGCCTCGAATCACACTTTGATGATTTTGCGTTTTGTCAAGCGAAAAGAATTACGCTTGAATCCGTTTCCAGCGTAAGACAACAATATGGGTGTTTCTGTGTTTTACAAGTTTGGTGAGCACACAAAGTTGAACACGCTGTTCATTCTGTACGACGAATAACCGTCAATACTCAAACTTTTGTACTCTTTTGCCGTGACGCTATACGTATCGTAGACCTTGGCTCACTCCAGAATAAATCAGCCGTGTCAGCACAGCCAACGCCGCCACGTTATTCAGGCCTGTTCATCAATCCACCATCGCCTGCAATAAGAAATCAAAATCAACGCTGTAATACCCCTTCCCTGCCAATGACTGTTTAATGGCCAGATCATCAGGTAACTCGTCGTGATTATCACGTTCGCGATAATCCATCACTAACTGCTCTCTGACCCCGAAGATAGGTGTGCCAAAAGTCAACTCTCAGCCAGCTCCTTCTTCAGCTCATCCTTGTTAATCTGGTTCTGATCACTCTGCACCAACGGCAATGATTTGCGATAGACAATACGGCTTGGCACCATGTAGGAGGCCAGGTGCCTCTTCAACTCGAAACTGATCTCCTTTTCTGATATTTCGCTAGCGGCGCTATACACCATAACGATTTCTTCCTCTATCAAGGGATTGTCCATACCGAAAACTGCACACTGCTGGATTTGCGGAAGATGTCTGGCAACCACCGATTCGATTTCAAACGGCGACACTCTGAAACCGCTGGTCTTGATCATGTCGTCACGGCGGTACACAAAGTAGAAATAGCCTTCTTCATCCTTGTAGACATAGTCACCAGTGGCCACCACAATCTCATCGGCAAGTTGCCCTTCCAGATTAACCACGTTTTTAAGAATCTGAACCGACTTAAAGCGCCCGGCGGTATCCTCAGGCGCATTCCAGAATCCCCGATAGATATAGCCGCCTCGATGAATCAGCTCACCCACTTCACGCGGGACACATTCCTGACCATCCTCGTCGATAACGTATAGCTCAACATCAGGGATCGCCTTACCGATGGAGTCCGGGCGAATCTTGATTTGCGATGGGTCAAGATAGGTTGAGCGAAACGCCTCTGTTAAGCCATGCATGGAATAGAAGCGGGCGTTTCGATACGTCTTCTCGCAATCAGTAATCATCTTTTCTGTCACATTTCCACCCGATGAAGTGATAATTCGCACCTTGTCAAACAACTCAACACTGGGCAGCACATGCATGTCTTCATCAAACATTTGCGAAATATTCACTGGCATAAGTGGCAGCACAGTAACGTGATCATTGATAAGATGGTTGAAAAAATCGTCAGGCAATATGAAGCGGTGCAGTGCCAGGGTTGCCTTGTTAAGGAGTGAACAGAATATCTGATTCAAACCATAGTCAAGGTTGAATATAAGCAATCCGGAGATAACATCGCTCTCTTTCAACTCCAGATACTGCGATACAACGCGGGCAGAGTCTATCAAATTGCGATGCGAGATAACGATACCCTTTGGCGTGCCGGTGGACCCGAACGAGTAAGTAATAACCGCATTCTCATGGCCATTGATGTCGCAATTGAACGGCCTGTTGTAATACTTGAATATCTCTTCAAACGAAGGCACGTCCTTGCCTACGGTTTCGATAGATATAATATGCCCATCAAAACTGATCTCTTCGATGCTTTCAAGTTTCAGCTTGTCCGTAATGACACACTTGATCTCACAATCATCAATGATGTACTGGACTTGCTCCGGCTTGAGTAGTCGTGTTAACGGTACCAGCACATAGTCAGTAGAAAGAATAGCCAGAATGGCAATAACCTGGGAGACGTCCTTCTTTGCATAAATCCCGACTCTGGAACCTTTTGGTAAATTCAGTTCCTGGAGATAAAGGGCAACCTGGTTTACCCGTGTCAACAGCTCACTGTATGAGAGCTGTTGTTCCTGATGTTGCAGTGCAATCTTGTCCGGATGTGATAGTGCTGCGTTGTCCAGCAATAGTCGTATGCAGTTTATTGACATGATGCGTGTTCCATTGCGCCCAGTGTCCAGATGTCATAATCAGCATCCAGCACGGTCACAGGCTTATGGTCTGAATTGAGAATCTTCCTATAGAAAAACGCCACCACATCTTCTATGTCTTCAGTAGTAAGCACTTTGGTTATACCACCCGTGAACACGATTGAGTTCATCGCCAGTAACTTCAAGGTTACGTAGGCAGGCCGGTAGTGAGACATTTTGCTGAGCACGAGAAAAATCGCAAGCTGCATGAGCACCTTGGTGGCCTTCTCACTGTGTTCGTTATAGATATTCTCAGTTACCTTTAAATGCATCAGCAACTCGTAGGCAAACTCATTGTGTTCGGCCGTAAAGATCAACGATTGCCTGGACTTGAAGACACCCAGCTTCTTGAACACAATTCGGTCGTGCCCCTGCTCGGTGACGATGTTATCGTTCACAAGGTCTTTGGAATAGTGGACATCCGTGGTCGCACCACCAATATCCAGCAGGATAAACGGATCGGTTACCGAAAACGAGCCATGGATCAACGGCAAGGATTTGTTGACCACATACGGCGTGGGATAGATCTGATTATCCGTGATCTTATACAGATGCTTGATATCTTCCTTACCCTCAATGTCCTGCTGATAAAGATTGGTCAGGTATTCCTTGAGGTGCTGCTCCACAATATGCAAACGATCATCAATGATATTGGGCAAAACGACCAGCTGCTCGACCTCAGAGCCTATAGCGATAGCATCTTTTGCATTACCCACATAAACAACGTTTGAATAATTCAACTTGGCAAGATAACTGGTTAGCCGCTCGTCAAAAATACCGCTGTTGGAATCAATACCACCCACAATGATAACCACATCAATCCGATCACTGGGTATCGAGTAATCTTCGATATTCTGAAAGATAATCGACTCGATAATATTGATACCGGCATTGAATGCGATGTTGGTCGCATACTTCAACGAATAGGATTGTGTCACCCCGATAACAAGCGCACTTAAACCACCATTGGCTGATGAGCAAATATGAATATCATCAGCGTTGAACCGCTGTATCGTGTCCCCGCACTTGTGCATCAGATCATCAAGGATCTGCCGATTGAAATCCCTGAAATGTTGCTCGATGGAGTCACTGGTACTGACTTTGAAATAGGTGCTGCCAATATCAATCAGCAGCTTCTCATGGCTAATGCTCACTGCATTATTCCTATATCTTGGATAATGTCATTGACAATGCTGGTGGTGTCCTTATTCAGATCACAACAGGATTTCTCGTAGGCATAACAACGATCAGGAATTGGCACGTTACCTCGTTCGATAATACGAATATTCTTCTGCGCATCACGAATGGTAATCATCTTGTTGTGGTTAATGATGTGCGGCGAGAAAGGCACATCAATAATGCCGTTTTTGATCGAATTGAACACTTTGCGCCAGAGCGTGTCGGCCGGATCATTGAATACCGCCTCCATGATTGCGTGCACTTCCAGTGTCAGGATTTCCTCCTCATGCTCATCGACAATGGCGGGCAAACCACTGAGAATTTTGAGCGTGTACTGGGTGTTGGCCACGGTCTGGGCA
>CAYGSW010000003.1:15343-52699 GCA_964352535.1 uncultured Granulosicoccaceae bacterium
CTGGGCATTGGCCTCCTTGGTCGGAATGCCAACCGCTTCTTCACGGGTTTTGGTGATGATCTTGTCAGCACCCACCATCGAGGCAATGACCGTCGACATATTGATCAGCTGATCCGCCGAATCCCTGTTTGTCGGGAATGCTCCCATCCATTGGTGATACACAAGGTGAATCGTGGCATCCTCACAGCCGATCTGTGCTGCATAGTAATCCGCAAGCTTGCGGGTGACAGTGCCTGTGACAATGTCTTGAATCATCGAACCTTGCTGGGAAAACGACACAGAGAATGATTTGACACCCTCCTCCAGTGACAACAACATCTCCAGAAGCTGGATAACAATCGTGATCGAAGGTGGAACGAGTGTGGCGGTCAGCGGCCCAAACGATTCTCGGTTGATGGGTTTGTTAAGCGTTGAGTAGTCAGCACACACTCGCTCAACATACTTCCAGTACAAGAAGGCTTTGTCGAGCGGAAAATTCTTGGAATAAGGTAGCAGGTAGGTTATCGGCCCACCTTCGATTTCAAAAATGCCGGAGGCGATAGCTATTTCGATTAACAGTCGCGCATCGGGCGTGCCATGACGCAGGCTGACCGGATGATTAAAGTGGGTCATCATCTTGCGCGTACTACGGTAACCATGATTGACAAGCGGGTAGCCGTTGAGCATGTCCACCTCATTGGCCTCGCTCAGGCGCAACATTTTCTTGGCCGTAGCGTAGTCGTTGAGACGCGTGTTGGAGTCAATGGTCAGCGGCAATACATCAACGTTGGCGTTGACAAAAAATTCGTACAAGGCAAATTGTTTTTCGTAAGTAGGGAAACCACCTCGAGGCTGAACCAGCATTTTCTCCTTGGTGTCGAAATGGTGCGAAATAAACAGTTTCTCATCAGCACCTTTGACAAACTCTCGCACTTCATCGAAATCAAAGGCATCGACATTCTCATTGCCGAGGATGATTTCTCTCTCTTCCTGAAGCTGACTCATGCGCAGCGATCCTGTAAGCGTGGATTTTCCTTGAGATAGTCTTCGAGCATATCCAGACCGGTATTCAGATCCACCTGGTGACAGACCAGATCAAAACCGTAATTCTGATATCGCGGCACGATATCAGAGGCATTACCACTGCCCACAGAGAGATTGCCACCAATCATCATGATCAGACCGTCGAGGCTCTTGTACTTGGACTTGAGCAATTTGACCTCACGGCTCCACCCTTCAGCCTCACCGTTGAGCGAGGAAATGAGCAGAATATCTGCCCCAGTCTCCACCGCAGCATCAAAGAACTCTTCCAGGTAGGTGTTTACACCCAGGTTGAACACCTCGTAGCCCCTCGCATTGAGCGACAGATCCATCAATCGGTTGGCAACCACGTGGATATCGTTGCCAATAACGCCCGTTACTACTTTCATGTTTTCGCGCCTTGTATCCAGCGCTGCATAGTATCAAAAGTGTTGCCTGCTTAGAGGCGATGAAATGATAGAATTCAGTGTTTTAGCATCCTTTGAACGGGAGCTGCGCCCACGCTGGAGAGCGAAACATGACCAATTTCATTGCAGATTTTTGCGATTCCTACCCTGACAAAGTATCTGTGCTCGGTCCGGGGTACGCCAATTACGGCGGGGCAGCTCACTGCGAGGGCGAGGTAGTGACCATCAAGCTGGATCTGAACAACAGCGATCTCATCACATTATTGAGGGATGAAGATGGCAAAGGCAAGGTTGTGGTCGTGGATGCAGATCAGGCCTACTATGCGATCGTGGGAGAGAACCTGATGAAGTTCGCTCTGGCCAGTGGCTATGCCGGTATTATCGTCAATGGCTATATCAGAGACACGTTCCAGATCAAAGACATTCCTGTAGCGCTGTACGCGCTAGGCACCTGCCCCCGAAAATCCATTCCTGTCACGCAAGGCAAACGCGACATTGCGTTGACGTTCAGTGGTGCAACATTCCGCCCGGGTGACTATGTGTACACCGACACCGATGGTGTGATTGTGACGGCAGAGCCTCTGACCTGAACGCTGCTACGCAAAACAACCAGCTTATCGGTCCGGACAGACTGGGAAGATTGCCATCGGGATCCTCAATATTCAATCACCTCAAGCTATTTGCTGGCAAGACAATGTCTGTCATTTCCCAGCCAGGCGCAGTGAATGGCTGAGCCTGTAATTCTTCCAGCTCTGTAATCCGAAGACGAGTGATGCCCAGGTCCAGCACGAGGGCAAAGTGGTCCTCGTAAGCATGCCCAAAGCAAGGACTCCCAAGTAGAACGCTTTTGCCTAGACGCAATTCGATACAGAAATTTATGCCACCGGCTTTTCGTTTGACATAACATTGTTGACCATCTTTGCTCTCCTTTGTTGTTTGTGGCCTCTATATGCGGAACTCTTCGACGACCCGCCAGGCCAGAATGCATGCCTCCATTGATATTAATCCTGGAGTTATGGAACGAATTTACTTTCTCGTATACCAAATGCCACCTCCGGCGGAGTTGGAGTATGCCCATGAAAAGCGAATTTCTGACAAACCGGAAATTGTAACAACCCAATTAGAGGTGGATTACTGCCACTTTTTGAATATATTTTCAGTATCCAATATCAGCCTGACGACCTTAACTATCATTTCAGCCAACCACCAAAAGAGCCCCATATAGTGAAAAGAAGCACCGTTAGCTCCCAATCAATGAAAAGTGTCTTAGCGCTATCTGTCTTGCTTGCTTTAAGCGCTTGCAGCAGCAGTGACGATGATGACGAGAACAATAATAATCCGCCAGACACTGTTGAACAGCCCGACAACAGCACCATTGAAGCCGTTTCGGTCAGTCTCGATTCTGCACAGGAAATACCAACACCTGGTGGAGTTCCCGACGGTGCTACCGGTACAGCTGAAGTATCCGTTGATGAGAATGGCGTTGTTACAGCTACAGTGGGCGTTAGCAACCTATCAGGCCCGGCACAGATGGCCCATATTCATCGCGGTTTCGCCGGCGCCACTGGGCCGGTCTTGATTGGTTTGGCGTCAGAGGATGGGGGTTCAACATGGACAGTGCCTGCAGATGCACGGCCACTGACTACCGACGAAATCGGCGCATTCAACAGAGGCGAGCTGTACTTCAATGTACACACTGAAGCGAATCCGGCAGGCGAAATTCGCGGCCAGATCGATGCTGGCAATGCAACTACATTTGTCGTAAGGCTGGAAAACGTCTCTACGCCAGAAACACTCAATGTCGCCTCAGATAGCAGCACGCAGCCTGTGCCATTGTCCCCTGGCGCCTACATCGTGCATCGCGAAGAAGCCGATAGCCCAATGGTACTGCCACGCGATGCCGCCAATGCGGGTCTGGAAGCTGTTGCAGAGGACGGCAACGTAGCGCCATACGCAAAGGCTGTACCGGGTTCAGCTGTTTTCAATACGCCCGTAGACGCTGACGCACCTGGCCCGATTGGTCCGGGTGGCGCGTACGAATTTACAATTCAGGCGGTAAATGGTGACAAGCTTGATTTTGTCACTATGTTCATCCCTTCAAATGACTGGTTTTACACAGCCACTGATGATGATAATAGTCTGGACCTGTTCGTTGACGGCCAACCTGTTTCTGGAGAGGTGTTGGAAAGCGACATTGCAATCTGGGATGCTGGCACTGAAGCCGATGAAGAGCCTGGCACAGGGGCTAATCAGGTTCAACGCCAATTAGAAGCCAACACCGGTGAAGCCGATGCTGATACACGTGTGAGCAGTCTGACCGAACGTGGTCAATCGGTCAGCCTGAACGGTCGCGTGCTGCGCGTCACGATCACTCCACAACCATAAACTGTCAAAAGTATTGGGCTCTCTCCCGCGCGACATACATTGCGCTGGGTAGAGCCCAAGTGTTTCTGCTGTAGTGGGCATATGCCAATCCTGTAGTGGGCATATGCCAATCAATGGCTACCTTACGCTGACTTCGCATCCAACTCTATCTGGTTCTGTCTGGCCATGGCCCTAGTTCCGTTCTAGCGAAACTTCCATTGCTACTGGATATATCGACTTATTCACTCTAAGCCGTTGTACGATCGCTTTCATTATCTTCACCACAAGAATGCCAACGTCGGCCCATGGTCTGGTCTGGTATGGCCATGCGCCCGGTTGAACACTTACTCTATTTTAGTTGCGTGTAGATTCATGTTGTTGTTCCAAGCCACCCACTACACATGATGTTCAATGCCTTTCAGACAGGTCTGGGAACTGCCGTCAGCCATACCGAATTTGATGAAATCGTGTTTAGCGATGAGAAGGCTATGAAAAACGATAGATACATGCGCTACTTGCATCATCGTTATCACAATGTCAATTACGGCGAAAGCAATGTCCCGATGGACAAGTGGTTTGGTAGTCTGCATGATGGATCAGCTGAGGCGGATCTGTACTTTCGTGAAATGCACAAACTACGTGTTCGGGCTCAGCAAGGATAAAACCTTATCCGATACCAATTACCCAACAGCAACCTACAAACTAAAGCTTCTCTCCAGGCATGGAATCAAAACCTCTCCCATGCCACGCGGATAATACGATACCTCAGGCGGTGCAGCTTCGCTGTTAACAGCTCTGGCTACCCAGTCATTTGTTGTAAGCATTTTCAAGGTCTGTGAAAGTGCACGGTCGGTAACGGGTTTAAGCTCCGATCGCAATTGCCCGAATCGCGGTGCTGAATGCGTTAAACGCATAACCGGCAGAGACCAGGTACGTGCGGCAATATCCCAGCTCTGCGGTTCGAGAATATTATCCAGCTCAATCGCCCATGCAGCCACCATCCCGCCTTTTCTTGTGAGCTCAAATGCAGGCCGCAGCGGGTGACCATGTCCTTTGGTCCTGCGCACATAGCCTAGCGCTATCAGGTTCTCCATCGAGGCTGCTATGGCAGTTCGACCAGTGGAAAACTCATGCGCAATAGGCGAAATGCGGGCATTTCCCCCTTGCCCGAGATAAGACAAAATGCGCAATGCCCAAACCTTGGAACAGAGCTGAATAAAACTGCTGTTGACCATTTAATATATTTACTATAAATTAGTTTTTCCAACGAAGGAGAATACCATGCCCACTGCAAAACTCAATGATCAACTGACCCTTTCAATAGCGGTTACTAACCGCGCACAATCGGCTGAGTGGTATCGTACTCACTTGGGTTTTGAAGAGATAATGTCTATCGATGAGGCTGGCTGGACCGAATTGAAAACCACTATACCCGGCGTCACCCTGGGACTTGGCGACACTGACAAAGCTTCACCTGGAAACTGTGTACCGGTATTTGGTGTCGCCAATATCAACGAAGCCAGATCTGCACTTGAGGATAAGTCCGTTAAATTCGACGGCGATACAATCACCATGGAAGGAATGGTGAGTATCGCAACCTTCTATGACCCTGATGGCAACGCCATGATGCTGGCACAGGATCTGACGAACAGTTAACAGTGTCGTACTTGTAGTGTCTAAACATTCCCGGACCATAGTGACACACTCTGATTTCAGCTGTCTGACAGGAATGTCTTACTCGCCATAGACTCCACTACTATGAGACAGCACTGACGTGGTGCGATATGACTAGATCCATTCTTTCTTCAACACCATATGCACGCCCTTCTCCCCGTCCACAACTTGTGTGATTTTCAGATCTCCTGCAAGACTGAGCAACATATAGGCGTGGTTGCGGCTCAAGGACGAGCGTTGTGTCACAAGGTTGATCATGTCGCGTAGCGCCTTTCGCATCGCTTCATCAAGGTTTTCATGGAAGCCCATGGAAATCAGGTAGTCGTTGTTTTCTGCAAAGGGCGTAGTCAACTGCATATCCTTGCGAACGGTCAGACGAAATTCGCCTTCAAGAGCGGTCTCCAATGCTGCAATACACACTTCGCCATCTCCCTGACGACCGTGACCGTCGCCGGCTGAAAACTGCGCACCTTCGTTGAATACCGGCAGATACAGGGTTGTGCCCGGACGCAGATCCTTGTTGTCGATATTACCGCCGAATGAACGAGGCTCCTTCGAGCTAACACGACCCCATTGGGGAGGTGGTGCAACCGCCATGATGCCGAAGAAAGGGTCCAGTGGCAGTTGCTTGCCCCACGGAAACGTGCAGATACCCTGGTCAGGGTCTACTTTAATATAGAGATGCTCGTAATCTGTAAATTCTGGTAAAGCGCCTAACAGCGGCCTGATGGCGGTATAGCCCCAATTCTGTAAGGGCCGGGCTGCAAGAATATCAACTTGAAGCACGTCACCTGGCTGGGCACCACGAACATGCACGGGCCCCGTCATCATGTGAGTGCTGGGACCCTTGTCCTCTGCTTTCTCTTTCAATGCCAATACATGATCATCCCGCACGCCAGATCGATCCGCTGGCAAGTCGTTTTCGGTACTGGCTGGCAGGCAGGTTAGCGTGACGGTATCTCCGGAATCGACCGTCAGGACCGGGGGTGTGCTGGCATCAAAGTATCCCCAGAAGAGATGGTCGGGTCTTGCGTCTAAAGCGTGTTTGTTCATTGTGTGCTGTTGCCTCTGCCGGTGCTATTGCACATCTATACATGATCAGCGCGTTGAAGGCTAGCCGTGTTTCCCTTCTCCATTAAAGTCATTGAACATTGCTAATCCTCAGCAAACAGCGAAAGGATATCGTCAGACGATAAGCTCTTGACCGGATTGGCATCACCACGCTCAACGGTTGCATCTGCCAGATTCTGCTTGCGTGCCTGCATGGCAATAATCTTGTCTTCCACAGTGTTTTCAGCAATCAGCTTGTAGACGAACACGGGTTTATCCTGGCCAATGCGATGGGCACGGTCGGTGGCCTGATTTTCAACAGCCGGATTCCACCAGGGGTCGTAGTGGATTACGGTATCAGCTGCAGTCAGATTGAGGCCAGTGCCGCCCGCCTTGAGACTGACAAGAAATAAAGGCACATCACCGTTTTGAAAAGCATCTATCACCACTTCACGCTTACGCGTCCTGCCAGTAAGTTTTACGTATTCGATATTTTTCTTGTCCAGCTCGCGTTCAAGGATATCCAGCATCTGGGTAAATTGCGAGAACAGTATGATTTTTCGACCTTCGGCCACAAGCTCCTCAATCATGCCCAGCACGTGATCTGTCTTGGCAGAGGTTTTGACCTTACGTGCGCTATCCAGCTTGACTAACTGTGGATGACAACAGCTCTGGCGTAGCTTCAGTAAAGCATCCAGCATCTGTATATGACTTCTGGCAACGCCACGTTCCTGTAGCAGTTGACGCACGCGCTTCTCCATGCTGACACGGATAGTCTCATACAACCGCGCCTGCTCGGCATCCAGTTTGATCTTGCGGATAACCGTAGTTTTGGGTGGCAACTCGGCGGCCACTGCGTGTTTGCGTCTGCGTAGCAGGAATGGGGCAATGGCATTGTTCAGACGTCGCTGCCGATCAGCGTCACCGTGCTTTTCGATAGGGGTACGAAAGTGTTGCGAGAAGCGCTTTTGCCCGCCCAGCATACCCGGCATCAGAAAATCAAATAATGACCATAGCTCGCCGAGGTGGTTCTCCAATGGTGTGCCGGTGAGACAGATTCGCTGTGATATGGGCATGCGCTTGAGCGCCTGTGTGATCTTGGCAGAAGGGTTCTTGATTGTTTGGGCTTCATCAAGAACCAGCAAGACAAACCCGTGTGCCGCGAGCAAAGCCTGATCCCGAAGCGCCAGGGCATAGCTGGTGACGACTAGCAGGGCGTCACACTGCGTGAGTGGCTCATCGTGGCGCTCAGCGCCGTGCCATACACGTGTGTTCAGGCTGGGAGCAAACTTTTGCGCCTCTCGCGACCAGTTGTGCAACACACTCGTCGGTGCTACCACCAGCACGGGGCCTTTCAATCGTCGTCGTTGTTTTAATGACAACACATGAGCCAACGTCTGTACAGTTTTCCCCAGCCCCATGTCATCAGCCAGTACGCCACACAACTCTGCTTCGTGCAGAAAATTCAACCACGCCATTCCAGTCAACTGATACGGACGCAGTTCGGCGTTTAACGTCTTTGGCGCTTTGGCCGCTTTTAGCAGTGAATCCTGATTGGCACTGACACGTTCGATTTTTTCGGCCAATGCCAGCAGGGATGTATCCCCGTGCCATTCACTGTTGCCACCTGCTTCATTGAGCTCTTCACTAAGACGCGTCAAGCTCAATGCTCTGCCACGTGTGATAGCCACCTGCTCTTTCGAATCATCGTAGAGCTCCATCAACGTGTCAGCCACGGGCCGAACCATATCCGGCGAGACACTCAATCGACGGCCATCTTCAGCGATAATAGTCAAAGGCGTATTGCGATCACCCTGTGCCAGCCAGTGTAAAATCAAGGGCAACAGGTTGTAGCTTGTGCCCTCATGCTTGAGCTGCAAACCAAGATCAAACCAGCCGTTGTCCACCGGTTGCAAGTCAAAGTCAAAGTCAGAGACGCTCTCAGCCTTGAGACTCACCGGCGGCTCTACCAGAATTTCAAAGCCTTCGCTTTCCAGCGTCTCAAACGCATCAAACAGCCTTTCAAAAGAACGAAAGCGTTCGGTGTCGTTGCGCGCAAGAGGTTTATGATCGGCAATGGTAAATCGTTTGGGGTCTTGGGCATAGGCCGGTTCAAAACCCGATACTCGGCGACGGAAAAACTGATACTGACGATACTCCTTGTCGTGATCACGCGTGACTTCGATCTCAACACCGTCGTCCCGTGTCACCCAAGAGACCTGACTTTCGGGCTGCAATTGCACATGAAACTTGTGCACGCCGTAACACATGAGCACCTGCACCGTCCACTGACTGACCTGTGCAGAACCATCGGCGGAGTACACCCGAATGCGACACACCATAGGATGTTGGACGAATTCTATGGAGGGTTTGACGGGCAACGGCAATTGCGTTTTGTGCGCATTGGCGGCAAAGATGTTCGACAGAGGCTGAGCAGCCTCAAGCGGCAATGCGGGTGCCTCAGTGGCGGCATTGAGAATGGCTGCCGAATAATTACTGCGGACAATGCCGGCTTTGTGCTTTTGCGGATCGATGTACCACAGCGGCTGGGTGTCGGCCAGAAGCACTTTGCCATCACGGTGGAGTGTGGTTGTTATCTGGATTGTGGCTTCATTGGCTGCAGTTGGATTCCCGGTTTTGGCAGCCCTTTTTTTCTTTGCAGCAGTTTTGCTGTTATGTTTTTTGCCGTTTGGCTCTTTACTGCGCTGCGATTGTTTCGGCGATGTAGGATTGTCCCACGAGACATCCGCACTCTTTTCGGCGCCCAGGCGAATGGGCACTTCACGTTCGTTGTTCCAGTACAGTCTGCCTGTATCGACCATCTGCGAGAGTACGTAAGCACCAGAGCTGCCTTGCAGTGGCACAGCATCCTCGTCATCAACGTACATAAGCTGCCTGCTTCGCTCCATTGCCACACGCAAAAGATCAATAATGATTTCATCAGAAGCATGGACTGCGTGCGTATAGTGGCCAAAGTCTTCTTCCATCGGGTAAAACTGCTCATCGTGAAAATCACCACTGTCCGACACGCTGGCTTGCATCACATGCACACCCAGAGTAGTGGTACCTGCATGGTTGGGCACTGACACCAGCTTGTAGATGATTTGCAGCTCAGACGACAGATTCTGTTCGTGCACATTTTCTGGTTCGGGTTCCAATACACGAACCAGATCATCGACCCATTGCATAGCGGTTTTATCAGCGCCGATGACTTTGGCCAGACGTTGATGACGCTCGGATCTGAAGACACTAACTCCAGCGTCTGTCCCCTTTTTGTTGGAGGCGAGCCAGACAAGAAGCAATGCCGCACCGTGCTTGCAATTGCTGCCTACGGGACAAGAGCAGTACGAATCCACCTCGTCGTCGTCCAGAAATACCTGCACCGCATAAGGCCGTCGCGCGCTACCCTGAACCAGTCCGGACAGGAAGTTATCGTGCTCGTCAGGCCCATGCTCAATCATGACTTCCTTACGTTTTACAATGTCTCTGGCGCGCGTCAGGGTCACGGAAGAAAACCAGTCTTCTACATTCAATACTGACACTCTGGCTCCTTTGTACCAAGAAATCTGTGCAAGTCGTGCAAAGTGCCTGTCTCCATTATCCGCCAACAGCGATCAGCAGCACCCCATGCTGGTGCTCTTAGCCGTTATCGGGGTCCAATTGCCTGTGGTTTGAAAGCAGTTTCACACAAGCGGATACGCGCTGACCGTACACGCTTGCGAAGCGCACATTTTAGGCGTTTAGCGAGAAAAAATGTGCACAACTTGCCAGGCGATTACCTGACTTGCGATAGGGAAGAAAACCTGACTGATTTCGAGGGTACGCCAACCTGGCTATTCTATGGTCTGGTGGAGAGCTGACAGGCGTGCATGCAGGCGTATTGCAATGTGCGCAACTGAAGCGGATTGTCGGGCCTGCCCGTTTGCCTGCTCATTAACGCTGTGGGTGGATAACAATGCTTCTGCAAGCTGATTCACCGCTTCTATCGTCCATCGACGCTCGGGACCGGCATCAATTACCCGGCCCAGTGTGTCCAGAACGTACCGTTCAGCCAGCTTTGTTTTCAGGCAGAGGTCCGCGTAAACGTGGCACAGCCAACAACAGGCGCGCAGGCAAGGGTAAATCCGCAAACCGGGTCTGTTGAGCGATCACTTTGGACGCAGAATTGCGTCAAGACTCTTGGCGAACGAGATAACTGCTCCGTAGAAATGATCACAGGATGCATACTGGCCACCAACGTTGGCGTTCATTGATGTAAATAATTCTCATTACCGTAGTAATATGAAACACGAACACTGTCAGCAATTTTTTCATCGTTATTACAGGGTCGAAACTGATGTAGACAACGAAGAGCTCAAGAGGTGGCGAATCTACCTACAAGATTCATGGATTGTTCCTGGATCGCTTGCCAAGTCATGCAAAGGCGGGAATAGAATTACGACGTTGTGCGCGACAGATAAGAATAGACGTTGCGCGCGGTACAGTAAGAATAAATGGCAACCACCTTGGATCATAACGGAGGATTAATCGATAGCGATATATCAACCGGCGGCAATATGAAGATTTCTGGTCTGGGGCACGTGGCTTTGAAAGTCACGAATATGGAAAAGTCAAAGCAGTTCTACCATGGTCTATTGAGATTACCCTACGCTGTTGAACACGACGGAAACTCAATGGTCTTTTTTTCGTGCAGATGGACACGATAATCTTGCGTTATTCCAGGCAGATAGTGTGGTCAATCAGGCACCATCACTTGACCACATCGCATTTCAATTGCAAGGGGGTCAAAAAGAACTGGATTTGGCGCAACGGGAGCTGCAGTCATCTAATATCAACGTTACCCCCTTCAAGCACCAGGAAGTCCAGTCGTTGTATTTCAATGACCCTAACGGAAATCAAATCGAGCTGTATGTACATCTCGCACAGTGAACACGGTAGCCAGGCATTGCGCACTATTGGAAACAGAAAACTATGACAAACCTGTTTGACACCCTGGTTGCCAATGCAGCACCGCATTGGCAACGCTATACCCAACATAACTTCCTGCGTCAGATTGGCGATGGCACATTGCCAACGGAGCAATTCGAACACTACCTGAAGCAGGATTACATCTTCCTCATTCACTTTGCCCGCGCCTTCGGGTTGGCCGCGTTCAAGAGTCGTAATGTGCGTGAACTGCAACAAGCTACCCACTCTCTCAATGGCATCATCAACATGGAACTGGATCTGCACATCCAGTATTGCCACAATCGCGGAATTGATCAGCAAACCCTGGAAGCCACAGCGGAGTCCACTCCGAATATGGCATACACCCGCTACGTCATGGAGCGAGGCCTTGCAGGCGATCTGACCGATCTTAACGTCGCACTGGCACCGTGCATTGTCGGATATGCGGTGAGTGCAAAATGGCTGGAGACCCAACCTTTCCTTGTCACACAGAACAATCCCTATGCAGACTGGATTGCAATGTACTCAAGCGATGAATACCAGGCTGTAGCGCAGGGTCATCGCGACACCATCAATAGCGTGCCGATACCTGACGACAACCGATTGCAAGAGTTGTCGAAGACCTTTGAGGCAGCCACACGTCTTGAAATTGATTTCTGGCAGATGGGCCTGGATGTTAGCTGAGCGCGTTATAAACGACATCAGCAATAACCAGGCGGTAAGGCAACTGGTCGGTCCAGGTGATATATTCGGGCTCAGCGTGTCAAGCACCCACCGCCGCCATAGCTGTAAAGTCAGCAACGCTCCTGAAATCACTCGACACCCGACTTGCAAGCTTTGCAATGTCATCGACGTATAGCGGCGACTTTTCCCGGTCAAAGCGCGCCACAAAGTCCAGGCTTTGCGGCTTCCATGCATACTGCAATTCAACAACCTCACCTCGTTGCAGTGCATCAACAACCATCGACCTGGGCACGGTAGCAACGCCCATGGCGTTGATCGACATAAACAAGCAGGCCGCCAGATTGCTCGAGGGTACCAAACGTGGCTGTTTGACACCCACATTCTTGAAATGCTCGGAAAGCTCTGTGAATAACGGGGTGTCTCGCGCGTGCGTCAGAATAGGCTGTGATCCCAGCTTCGCAGCTGATATTTTTCGCCCTTTCGGCAATCCCAACGCTGGCGAAGCCACCCACGTCAACGGATACGTCCCCAAGTCCAGGGTTCCACCGATGATTCGATCAAACGGACCGTTTTGAAACGCCAGATCGATGTTGCGCTCGAATAGCTCTTTACTCAGATTCTCGGATAGATCGATTGTCAGCTCCACATGCAGACTGGGGAACTGCTCTTTCAACGTCTTGAGAAAGCGCTGTAACCAGGTGTGCACAATCATCTCTGTTACACCCAGCCGCAACGTCCCTTCACGCAGCGAGGGCTCGCCAGAGGCCACAATCATGTTCTCAGCAGCGTTTAACGCCTGGCGTGCGTGCATCAACAGATCCTGACCACGTGCAGTCAGGCGCACCGAGCCTGCATCACGCTCCAGAAGCGTTACATTAAGGCTAGTTTCCAGCGAACGGATGCGGATAGAGATGTTGGGCTGAGTGGTGTTCAGCCGTGACGCTGCCTTGCTGAAACTGCCCAAGTCAGCCGTCCACACAAACGCTTCCAGTTGTTTCAGATCCAGAGTCATCAGTCGTCTTGTCAGGCACCGCGCAAGAATAATACTTTCTTATGCAAGTCATAACAAAGAATAATTTGCACCTATGTGAAAAAATCAGGATTATCCGCTACGTCGTTCACCGGAAGAGCATTGATAGATGAAACAGAGTTCGCATCGCTTGGGAGTGGATATTGGAGGCACGTTTACAGACGTTGTCCTTGAGGTTGACGGCGCTCAATACTCCACCAAGGTTCTGACCACCTACAGCGCGCCAGAAGATGCAATCATTAACGGCCTGCATCAGGTCTGTGAAAAAGCAGGTGCCAGTCCTTCAGATATTGACCAGATCATTCACGGCACCACGCTGGCTACTAATGCTCTGATTGAGCGCAGAGGCGCAAAGACGGTTCTGATTACCACTCAGGGCTTTCGCGACGTTATCGAGATGCGCACCGAATCGCGCTTCGAGCAATACGATCTGAACCTTGCCTTGCCAGAGCCACTGCTGCCGCGTCAGAGCCGCTTGACGCTCAACGAGCGTATCGGTGCTTCGGGTGAAGTGCTGATCCCGTTGGAGGACGCCGACATTGAAGCGCTTGTTACACAGATCGAAAATGCAGGCTACGACAGTGTGGCAGTGGGTCTTTTGCACAGCTACGCCAACCCGCGACATGAGCAGCAGGTACGCAAGGTTCTAAGCGCAAGGCTTCCCAATGTCATGATATCGCTCTCCTCCGAAGTGTCACCGCAAATGCGCGAGTACGAGCGCTTCAATACGGTGGTAGCCAACGCCTACATCAAGCCACTAATGAAAAGCTACCTGGCCCGACTTGAAGGAAGATTGAAGGATGAAGGCGTTAGCTGCTCGATTTTTCTGATGCACTCCGGTGGCGGCATCATCTCTATAGATAGTGCCGCTGAGTTTCCTGTGCGTCTGGTGGAATCCGGCCCCGCAGGTGGTGCGGTCTTCGCTGCTAACGTGGCAGCCCGTTATGGACTGGACAAAGTGTTATCGTTCGACATGGGTGGAACGACAGCCAAAATCTGTCTTATCAAAAACCAGACGCCTAAAACCAGCCGCTTGTTCGAAGTAGCGCGTACCTATCGCTTCAAGAAAGGCTCGGGCATGCCGATCTCCATTCCGGTTATCGACATGGTAGAGATTGGTGCTGGCGGTGGCTCATTGGCTCATGTCGACAGCCTTCGTCAGATTCGTGTGGGCCCAGAATCTGCAGGTTCAGAACCCGGCCCAGCCTGCTATGGCCGTGGCGGCGAGCGTCCAGCGGTAACCGATGCCGATCTTGTGCTGGGTAAACTTGATCCGGATAAATTTGCGGGCGGATCCATCCAGCTGCATACCGATCGTTCCAGCCAGGCACTGCAGAACGTCATTGGCACCACCCTGGACATGGATGTGCAAACTGCCGCGTTTGGTCTGGCTGAAGTGGTCGATGAAAACATGGCTAACGCCGCACGCGTACATGCCGTTGAAAACGGTGAAGAGCTATCGGAATTCACCATGATCGCGTTTGGCGGTGCTGCGCCATTGCATGCAGGACGCTTGTGCGAGAAACTGGGTATTGAACGCTTACTTGTTCCACCCGGTGCCGGTGTAGGGTCAGCTATCGGATTTCTACGTGCCCCGTTCAGCTTCGAAGCTAACCGAAGCGTCTTCATGCGCTTGTCTGATTTTCAGCCAACCGTTATCAAGGAGCTGCTGACAGAGCTGCAAGGCGAGGCAACAGGGTTTGTGCGCTCATGTGATGCACAAGCGGATATCCAGTCGGAGTTCAAAGTGTATATGCGATACTCGGGTCAGGGCTGGGAGATTCCCATCGAGCTTACCGCCGAACAAGCGATGAACCCGGACGTGGCTACTTTCCAGCAACGCTTTGAAGAGGATTACACCGCCTTGTTCGGACGTACTGTGGAAGGTATGGATGTGGAAATTACGGTTTGGGCCGTGAACGCAACGACACCCAAGCAAAGCGTTGAATGCATAGATACCCACGCCGGCAGTGAAGCGGCAACAAGTGCAGGCAGTCGCCATGTTTTCGATCCAGGTTTAGGCAAAAGTATTGAATCCGCCATCGTGTATCGACACGAGGTTGGCACCGGGCACACTGTACAGGGGCCGGCTGTCATCACGGAAGATGAAACCACCATCATACTGCCTTCGAGCAGACGTGCTATCCGTCAAAGCGATGGTTGTATCGACATCGTCCTAGGAGGCTGTCCGAGAATAAGCTGATCGTACCGAAGGCGGCCCCCCGAGAGCGCGATATTTTGGCCAGCTTTCCGCGTAACAACGGCGAATAGAACAACTATTCACCTCAATTGACACGAAAATCTGACTCAAAATCTCACACTCTCGCCTCGATCGTTATTCTCGGACAGCCTCCTAGCCAACTCACCTTAGTAGCGAACCGGGAGAATCTCATGGCCGATACGCTCAGCAACGTCTCCAACCAAGTCATGTGGAACCGCATGATCTCTGTGGTGGAGGAACAGGCACAAGCACTCGTGCGCACCGCTTTTTCAACATCGGTGCGTGAAGCCGGAGACTTGTCTGCCGGTGTCTACGATACCGGTGGTCGCATGCTGGCACAGGCGGTTACCGGTACACCAGGGCACGTGAATGCCATGGCCGATGCGGTTGCGCACTTCATACGGCGCATTGGACGTGACAACATTCTCGAAGGCGATGTGTATATCACTAACGATCCGTGGGAAGGCACAGGCCACCTGCATGACATCACCGTGGTCAGTCCTTCATTCATGCACGGCTACCTTGTCGGCTTTTTCGGTTGCACCGCGCACATCGTCGATATTGGTGGGCGAGGATTTGGTGCTGATGCCAATTCCGTGTATGAGGAGGGACTCTACATTCCCATCATGAAGTTTGCTGATCAGGGTGTTGTCGACAAGACACTTGTGAGCATTGTGCGAGGCAACGTACGCGAACCTGATCAGTTGATTGGTGACATTTATGCGCTGGCAACCTGCAATGAGATCGGGCATCGTCGACTTATCAACATGATGCAGGAATTTGATCTGACACACCTTGACGACATCGCCGCCTTCATACTGGATAACTCACGCCGCGCTACCATCGAGCGCATTGCGGCCTTGCCCAAAGCTACAGCTACAGGGTCCATGACGATTGATGGCTACAGCAATCCAGTGGACCTGAAAGTGCGTCTGGACATTGAAGAAGACCATATACTGTGCGACTTTGCAGGTACATCAGGGCTAGACAAGAAAGGTATCAACGTGCCGATGGTCTATACAAAGGCCTATGCCTGCTATGCCCTGAAATGCGCCATAGCCCCTGAGATTCCAAACAACGCAGCGTCACTTGAGCCTTTTAAAGTGGTGGCACCTGAAAACTCTATCGTTAATGCCGTACATCCTGCACCTGTGGCGCTACGGCATGTCATCGGACACTTTTTGCCGGACACAGTCTACGATGCACTGGACAAGATCCTGCCTGATACCGTGCCTGCAGAAGGCGCAGGTTGTCTTTGTAACTTTCAGGTATCGTTGCGGCCTCGCAGTGACGCACCGGCCCCTGCCACTGCGGTCCGTTCGGAAGTGTTGACCTTTAACTCTGGCGGTGCAGGCGCTCGACCTACCATCGACGGACTCAATGCCACAGCCTTTCCTTCAGGGGTAATGACCATGCCAGTTGAAGCGACTGAGCACACTGGGCCCGTCATCATCTGGCGTAAGGAATTACGGCCTGATAGCGGCGGTGCCGGAAAATACCGTGGCGGCCTGGGACAATACATGGAAGTGGGTGCTGTTGAAGGACACGAGTTTGATTTTCAGGCGATGTTCGATCGCGTTGATCATCCGGCTCGCGGGCGTCAAGGTGGTGCCAATGGTGCATCCACCACCATTGCACAGGATAATGGCGTAGCCATGAACGGCAAAGGCAAGCAGTTTGTGGCGCATGGACGCAAGGTCATTCTGGCGTTTCCTGGCGGTGCGGGATATGGCAATCCGAGCGATCGTGATCCTTCACTGGTACGACGGGATCTGGCACGCGGTTATATATCTGCAGAGACGGCACAACGTGACTACCAACTCAGCGATAGCGATATCGCCAGCATTGAAGATGCCGTAAAACACGGGGAGATCGTTTGATGAATGCCAGCACGCAATCTGTTGCACCCAATCAAAGCACCTACGATGTCATCATTGTCGGTGGCGGTATGTTCGGCGCATCCGTAGCCTGGTTCCTCACGGATAACCCCGACTTCAACGGCTCCGTACTGGTCGTTGAGCGTGACCCTACGTATGTCAATTCCTCAACGATGGCCACCAACAGCTGTATGCGTCAGCAATTTTCACGTGAAGTGAACGTGAAAAGCTCACAGTTTGCTGCAGACTTTGTGAAGAACCTGCCTCGCTATATGGGCAATGATGAGCGCGTACCGGAGTTATCCATCCACAGTTTTGGCTACATGTTTCTGGCAGATAACGAGAACTTTGCCAACATTCTGCGAGAGAGTCACAAGACACAGGTTGCCTGTGGTGCAGGCACTCAGCTAATGACGCCCGAGCAAATTAAAGAAGCTTATCCGTTCTATCAGCTCGACGACATCGTTCTGGGCAGTCATAACCTGATTGACGAAGGCTATTGGGACGGTATAACCGTGTTTGACTGGTGGCGTCGCTCAGCGCGTGAACGAGGTGTCGAATTTATCGCTAACGAAGTCGTTTCGATGACTCGCAACGATTCAGGCACACGTGTGGAATCTGTAACTCTTAAAAGTGGTGAAGTGATCCACTGCGGTACGGTTGTCAATGCCTCAGGTCCGCGCGCCGTGGAAACATCACGTATGGCAGGTATCGAACTACCGGTAGAACCACGCAAGCGATATACATTTATTTTCTCAGCCGAAGAGCCGCTGGACAGAGATTTGCCATTAACCATCGATCCCAGCGGCATTCACATGCGAACTGATGGCGTGCACTTCATGGCAGGTTGCCCGCCTGATGATGATCCTGCCGTGGACTATGACGATTTCATTGAAGATCACAGTTTATGGCAGGAAAAGGTCTGGCCTATTGTGGCCACACGCGTGCCACAGTTCGAAGCCGTCAAGCTGATTCGTTCCTGGGTAGGGCACTATGCATTTAACACGTTTGATCATAATGCAATAATTGGCCCTCACACGCAGGTAGAAAACTTTCTGTTCGTTAACGGGTTTTCTGGTCACGGCTTACAGCAGTCGCCCGCCATAGGCCGTGGCACAGCTGAGCTGATCGCCTATGGTGAATACCGGGCACTGGATCTCACAGCGTTCAACTACGAGCGTATCGCGCAAAATATACCGTTCGACGAAAAAGCGGTTATCTGATGTACACCCTCAATCATGTCGAGATGTTTTGATGAAACTTGTTCTTACCGGCGCTGCAGGGCGTCTGGGTTCCACTTACGTGAACCTTTGGCGAAACTGGCTGACACGCTGGTGTCATCAGATCTGGCTGACGATGTAGGCCAACTGTTTCCAGGTGAAACGTATGCCAAAGCCGATCTGACCCAACTCGCTGCAATGGTATCGTTACCGGAAGGTGCTGACATGGTCGTACACTTTGGCGCCTACGGTGATGAGGCTCCTTTTAAAACCATTGTGGGTCCTAACATCGTCGCTGCCTATAATGTGCGGGAGGCTGCGTATCGGAATGGTGTACACCGTGTAGTCTATGCCAGTGTACGTGAGCTTTCTGAGACAGTGGCCTTCATGATCTCGGATGCTCCAAGCAATGTGACTAGCCAGAACCTGCGAGTTGATGGTGGACTGACCATGTCGGGTTGATACCGACGCAATTAAGCATCATACGTTTACGCATTACGCGATCACATATCACACAAGGTTACGATCGCTGTCATTCATAAACATTGTTAGAGAAATCATCGGTGAAGCAACGAATTGCCCTGTCAACACTGCTGGTGGCCAATTACGATAGTGCCATTGCGTTCTTTGTAAACTCGTTGGGTTTCGATCTGATCGAGGACACCTTGATTGCGTCTGAAAAAAAGCGCTGGGTCATCGTGGCACCCTCGGGATCCAATGAGTCAGGCCTGCTGCTGGCGCAGGCCTCCACTGGCGAACAATTACAGGCAACTGGCCAGCAGGCCGGCGGACGAGTAGCTTTTTTTCTGTACACCGATGATTTCTGGCGAGATTATGAGTTGTACAAAAGCCGTGGTGTAAGGTTTACCCGCGAGCCTGTAACGCAAGCTTACGGAACGGTTGCTGTTTTCGAAGATGTCAGCGGTAATCTGTGGGACCTATTGGAGCCGTGCCACTCTGACTAATACAGGGCTAGCGTACTGACAGAGCTAGTGGTTTGGCAATCTGACTTTGCCGAGAACACGGGTAAACTCCTTGGTTATGAAAGACCGGCACAATTGGCAAGCTTTACCTGAGATGCACACGGTGAACGGATTCACCTGTGAAGCACGTTGGACATCAAAGGGTGGGGAGAAGTCCTTGAAGAATGGTTTACTGATCAGGTTCAAAACTAACCTGCATATCGTAGCGTTGTGGGTGTCTTCTTGATGTTCTCTCGACGCAGCACAAGTAATGAGCGCCCCTCTATTATCAGTTTCCCTGTCAGGATCAATTCATCGGATTCTGGACTGATGGATGACTTGTTTTCATGGGATGAATCAGTCGCCGTATTCAGCTCACACACCCATTGCCCTTTCAGTTCCAAGGGTATCTTTACCTGCAACTTCTTATGCCAGGCGTTGAACATCATCAGAAAACTGTCGTCAGTAACCGGCTGCCCCAGAACGTCTGGCTCCACAATTGCTCCGCCATTAAGAAACACGGTGAACGAACGCGCATGGCCACTCTGCCAGTTGTCAGACTGCATTTTCTCACCATCGATGTTGTACCAGGCTATATCTCCCAGATCAGACTCACCACCGTGACTGGCATCACCTGAAAAAAAACGTCGGCGTCGTAAAACCGGATGCCTGTGCCGTAGTGCAATCAAAGAACGTACGAATGAGAGCAACTCCTGAGCCGGCTTCTCCAGTGACCAGTCCATCCAGGACAGCTCATTGTCTTGACAGTAGGTGTTGTTATTTCCATGCTGGGTTCGGCCAAACTCATCACCATGACTGATCATGGGAACACCCTGTGAGAGCAACAGAGTGGCTAACAGGTTGCGTTGTTGCTGCCGACGTAACCTGAGTATAGCCTTGTCATCAGTTGGGCCCTCGACACCACAATTCCAGGAGCGGTTGTGATCTTCGCCATCTTTTCCCCCTTCCAGATTCGCCTCATTGTGTTTTTCGTTGTAGGACACCAGATCAGCCAATGTGAATCCATCATGGGCTGTTACAAAATTAATCGAGGCAATGGGTTTGCGTCCACTGTGCTCGTACAAATCGGAGGAGCCAACGAGACGGCTGGCAAACTCTGCCAGAGTGGCGGGTTCACCACGCCAGTAGTCTCGTACAGTGTCACGGTATTTCCCGTTCCATTCAGTCCATAAAGGCGGAAACCCTCCCACCTGGTAACCACCATCACCGATATCCCAAGGCTCAGCAATAAGCTTGACTTGACTGACAACAGGGTCTTGCTGCATCAAGTGGAAGAAGGCAGACAGTTTGTCAACTTCGTGAAACTGCCTGGCAAGTGTTGAGGCAAGATCAAATCGAAATCCATCAACGTGCATCTCGAGAACCCAATACCGCAATGAATCCATGATTAACTGCAGCACATTTGAGTGTCTCATTAACAGCGAGTTACCAGTTCCCGTGGTGTCGTAGTAATGAGTCTTATCGTTATCAACCAATCGGTAATAAGCTGCATTGTCGATACCTCTGAAGCATAATGTGGGTCCCAGATGGTTGCCTTCAGCCGTATGGTTATAGACCACGTCCAGAATCACCTCGATACCCGCCTTGTGCATGGTCTTGACCAGCTGTTTGAACTCCTGCACTTGCTGCCCTGGTAGAGCGGAATAGGCATAGCCATTATGTGGCGCAAAAAAGCCGATCGTGTTGTAGCCCCAGTAGTTGGACAGCCCTTTTTGCTGAAGTGTTGAATCATTGACGTACTGGTGAATTGGCATCAGCTCAATGGCGGTTACGCCAAGATTGACAAGGTGCCTCACAATGGCAGGATGACAAAACCCGACGTAGGTTCCACGCTGGTCCTCGGGTACATCCGGATGCTGCATGGTCAGGCCTCTGACATGAGCCTCGTAAATGATGGTCTCATGATAGGCGCGATCGGGCGGACGATCATGTTCCCAGTCAAAATAGGGATTGATAACCACACTCTTCATTGCATGAGCTGCTGAATCGCTGGTGTTCCTCTTATCAGGCTCAAGAAAGTGGTAGGAATAGAGTGATTCATCACCCCGGCTTTTTCCGTCTATAGCTTTCGCATAGGGGTCCAGCAACAATTTGCTGGGATCGCATCGATGACCCTGTGCCGGTTCATAGGGTCCATGTACCCTGAATCCATAGCGTTGCCCAGGCAAGACATCTGGCAAATAGATATGCCACACAAAAGCGTCTACCTCAGAGAGCGTGATTCGCGTTTCCCTGTCCATTGCATCAAACAGACAGAGTTCAACGGTATCGGCAATTTCGGAAAATAGTGCAAAGTTGGTACCCGTGCCATCGAAGGTGGCTCCCAACGGATAAGGTTTTCCAGGATAAGAGTTCATAGTTCTAGTTCAAAGCCGTAACGCGATACAGTATGGCATTGCGCTTTGTCCTCACATGATGCCAGTCTTTTTCTTAAGAGCGTATTGTAGAGAGTACTGTTGATCAGACAAGCGCAGGTAACTCCCCCGGTGTTTGAGCCACCACGCCAGACAAGGGTGGCAATGTCAAACGCAATGAGTGAGTACGGCCATGTGATGAGACTTCGTCTGGATTCACGGCACCCAGATTACCGACACCACTGCCCCCATAGCACTACTGTCTCACTGTCTTGTCCATGTGGGACTAATACGGCAAACGGATCACTGTGTTCTCCACGAGAAACAGCTTGAACTGCAGCGTTGTCAATAACAACCATCACACGCTCCTCTTGATGTTTGACTGGGGAAGGCGGCGGCATGCCATGCGCTCCCCTCTCAATGAATGGGTAGTGCTACAGATCGTCATCAATTACAAGAGCCTTGCTGATTTAAATACTTCGGTGACTTATCCAGACAAGACTTCTATTCACCTACCGTATGGAGTGCAGGCTTTGTCCTAACATATCGGGGGTCACTAATACCACGCCATTCTCTGTTACTCGAAAACCACGCGCCTTATCCTGCGCATGATCTTCGCCAATAACAGTGTTATCGGGTAATTGACAGCCTCTATCAATAATGGCCTTGTTAATTCGACAATGTCGTCCTACAACAACTTCCGGAAGCAACACTGAGTCAGTCACCGTGCTGTAGGACTTGACGTTGACGTTAGAAAATAACATCGAGCGCAGCACGCGTGAGCCGGAAATGACACAACCACCCGATACCATGGAATCATGTGCCTCTCCTCGGCGATCATTGTCGTTGAATACAAACTTTGCCGGCGGCAGTTGCGACTGATGGGTAAGAATGGGCCACTCTTGATCATAGAGGTTCAGCTGCGGCTCGACAGCCACTAACTCCATGTGCGCTTCCCAGTAAGCATCCAGTGTCCCGACGTCGCGCCAGAACGCCTGTTTCCCTGTTTCCGCATCACGAAAGGGATAGGCGAAAACCCGGTGTTTATCAATTATTTTGGGAATGATGTTGTTCCCAAAATCGTGCGCTGAATCTTTGTTGTCTGAATCATCAATCAGTTGTTCATAAAGGAACTGTGTGTTGAATATATAGTTGCCCATGGAAGCCAGCGTGACTTCACTATTGCCGGGCACAGGTGTCGGATTGGCTGGTTTTTCGTCAAATCCGAGCACACGACTCTCCTCATTGACTGTCATGACGCCAAAAGCACCAGCAGCCTCAGCGACAGGCACTTCAAGGCAGGAGACCGTCATGTCGGCATTGTTCGCCGCATGAAATGCCAGCATTGGGCCATAGTCCATTTTGTAGATATGATCACCAGAGAGTACTAAAACGTATTCTGGCTTGTGTGTTCGGATAATGTCCAGATTCTGATATATGGCATCGGCCGTACCGCTGTACCACTCTTCACCGGTCCGTTGTGAGGCCGGTAGTACCTCGACGAACTCACCAAGCTCACTCTGAAATTTACTCCACCCTTGTCCCAGATGCCGAACCAGAGAGTGCGCCTTGTATTGCGTGAGCACCCCAATACGACGTATTCCTGAGTTGACACAATTTGACAAAGGAAAATCAATGATGCGAAATTTTCCGCCAAAAGGCACTCCGGGTTTTGCGCGCCAATCGGTTAGCTCGTACAAGCGCGAACCACGACCTCCTGCCAGCACAAGGGCCAACGTCTGTTTGGTTAGGCGACTGACATAACGAGAGTCCTGATCAATTGACATAAATGCCCCCTTTTTGCGATGAGTTAGTAAATGTAATATTTATACGAGTAGTTTTGCGCAACGTCGAGAAGCCGCAGACTGCGCCGCACAGACAGCAGATCCACACACTCCGGCAGACCGTCTTTTCTACACGGTGCTGGTTCGAAGTCAGTCTCAATGCCAGCTTAGCAGTAGGCCAGGAGTCTGCGCGGTAGAAAATTTCGAGCGAGAGTGATTCCATGGGGCTGCCTTCAGTCGATTTTCCCGCTCGTTTGAGGAGTTTAGCGGGCCTAAATGACGAAAACGAGCGGGAAAAACGACTGAAGGCAGCCCCGCCAAAATGGGATTGCTCGTAGCCGAAATATTTCTGCCGCGCAGACTCCTAGGTCGTCACGTCAGGCTTTTCGCGTCCAAGACGGTCAGAAATTCCGGCAAGCTGTTCTGCCGCATGCACCAGAGGCATAAGCATCTGCTGGGTATCCTGATTCAGGCGACTTGGGTCGTTTTCAAACGTCTCCATGTACACACGAAGCGTAGCACCCACCGTTCCTGTGCCAGAAAGTCGTAATACGATGCGCGCACTGTCACCAAAGATAATGCGTAGTCCCTGACGTTCACTCTTGCTACCGTCCACAGGATCAGTATAGGCAAACTCATCAGCAGCTGTGATAGTCAACCCGTTCACTACCGTTCCGGGTAGCTCTTTCAGCTTTTCTCGCAATGAAGCCATTAGCGCGTCTGCCGACGACTTGTCGACACCTTCATAGTCGTGTCGAGAATAGTAGTCTCGTCCAAACCGCGACCAGTGATCCTGCATGAGTTCGGCGACAGACAGTTTTCGTGTAGCCAGTATGTTTAACCACAGTAATACTGCCCATAGTCCATCCTTCTCGCGGACATGGTTAGAGCTGGTGCCTGCACTCTCCTCACCGCACAGAGTAACTTTGCCAGCGTCGAGTAGATTGCCGAAGAACTTCCAGCCTGTCGGCGTCTCGAAGGCAGGAATATCAAGCGCCTTGGCCACTCTGTCTACCGCTCTACTGGTGGGCATCGAACGCGCAACACCCGCAAGCCCTTGAGCATAACCGGGTGCCAGGTGTGCATTAGCAGCTAAAACGGCAAGACTGTCAGAAGGTGTGACATAACATTCCCTGCCAACAATCATGTTGCGATCCCCATCTCCGTCAGAGGCTGCCCCGAACTCTGGCGAATCAGCTGAGAACATCTCGCTCATTAACTGATGCGCGTGCACAGGATTGGGATCAGGATGACCGCCACCAAAATCGAGGAGTGGTTCGCCGTTTATCACAGTGCCAGCAGGAGCACCAAGCTCCTCTTCCAGAATGGCCTTAGCGTAGGGACCTGTCACTGCATGCATCGCGTCGAAACGAATCCGGTAGCCTTTTGCAAAAAGTGATCGGATAGCATCGTAATCGAACAGTGTTCTCATCAACTGAGCATAAATATCCACAGAATCGATGATCTCGATGATGGTACTGCCTATTGTACGTTCACCAATAATCGATATGTCCACATCCTCCAATTGCGCTATCTGATATGCATCAATGCTGGTGGTAAATTCATAAATAGCGTCTGTAACGGATTCCGGCGCTGGCCCACCATTATCTATATTGAATTTCACGCCGAAGTCGCCGTCCTCGCCACCGGGGTTGTGACTGGCAGACAGGATGACTCCCACATCACATTGACGTGCTCTGATGACCGCAGAAGCTGCGGGTGTTGAAAGGATCCCGTTGCAACCAACCACCACTCGTGCAGCGTCGTTTGCCACCGCCATTTTCAAGATGGTCTGAATCGCATGCTGATTGTAGTACCGTCCATCACCACCAAGAACCAGCGTTTTTCCGGCTACCCCCTGTAATGCCTTGAAACCCGATTGAATGAAATTTTCCAGAAAATGCGGCTGCATGAAATCACGAGTCTTGGCGCGTAATCCTGAAGTACCTGGACGCTGTCCTGCGATAGGTTGTGTTTTTATAGTTTCAATCATGCAAAGTTGCTCAGAATCGGCCACAGGGACACCTGATGTTGTGTAACACGCGTATGGACGGATTATACCTGCTACTCATCCAGATATCGGCGAAGCGCATTTTATGTGCAATCCGCCCACAACGCGTTCAAGGCCTGTTCAAATGGCTTTCGAAGAGCCCCATGTGCGCTAAATCCCCACAAACATCTTGCATCGCCAACCACGCATCCGGATCGGTTTGCACTTCTCTGGAACGTTCAACGAGTTTATCCCAGGATGAATCATTGGGCTTTGTCACCGCACCACTTTCAGTTCCACCGAAACAATATCGACGCCATAGTGCTGAGGCTAACGCCAGGCCATCAACCGGTGCACCATTGGCAATGCGATCAGCAATACTGGGAACGATGAACTTGGGTTGCCTGTTTGGTCCATCAAGACACAACCGCCGCACTGTGTCGACAACATGGGGATAAGAGAAGAGGGATACTATGGTTTAATAATACTGGTTGAGGTCTGTGTCAAGCATTAGGGGCACGATGGGTAGATTTTCCTCATTTACTACTTTACCGAGACAACCCCGAATCAAGGGATGGTTCCTTGCCTCTGCAGTCCCTTCTGTCAGCGATGGACACGTGAGATACCACTCACAACAGCAACCTCTTCCAAATTCCAAATCTTGTTCTCTGGCATGGCACTTCACAGCCTGTTGAGGGTCAAGGTTCTCAATTTGTCTCGCATTTCTGGATTACGCTCAGGGGCACCGCTCTAATGAGTTCCATTCGGCATTATGCGTCAATTTTATTACTTTGTCGTATTTCCTTCTCAGCGCGCGAGTGTACCGTACAACGATCTGTTCGTTACACCGGCGTTGATAGTAATTACAAACGAAAGATGCGCCCACAGTCGCGACTTGGCGCACGGGATACGAAATCACATCTGGATGAGCACATACCCTTACCCTCCCCTGGGATGCTGATACCCAACTGCTATTGCACCCGAATCTCGAGATCCATTGGTCTATGCACAGCGGATACGTATAGCGGCAAAGCTATCGGGGTGATCTGGATTTGAATGGGCGATTAGTCCTGTTTTGCGCAACATAGCGTCTTGAGTTGCTGGACTGTTTGATAAGACAACTACGAAAAAATTGTTTCGTTAGTAGCTCTGGCGAAAATACATCAGGTTATGCCCCTTCTGAAGCCGATCTTTTTATTATATTTTCTATCTTTAAAAACACCACTAATGCTGGACTCACGTCTAAAACACGTTATGTTACGCTTTACGCCATTTACCAGCCGCATTGATGCCCGTGAACACCACATATCGACAATTTGTAGCTTCCCAAATCATAGAGCACAGCGAAGCTCTCTCACAGCTGTGGTTGGATAGCCTTAAATCAATTGTGCTGGAAGATACCAGAGACATCTTTCCCACTGAACAGTACCTGGATCATATACCCAGCATGATCATAGAAATTGGGAAAATCATCAAGGATGAGGATACTAATCTTGCAATGATCAACTCACTTATCACCCGTAAAGCGCTTGAACTAGGTAGCCTTCGACACGAACAGAATGCAACAGTGAATCAGCTTTTGCGCGAGTACGATCTATTAGCTCAACACCTTGAATCCTACGTAGCTGAGGTGACTGAGAACTATCATGGTGTCCTGCACCCCGTGGATATGATGGATATCTGTAACGGCATCCACGCTGTTGTGCGACGGATATTGCAAGACACCGTAGACTCCTTTGTATCCAATTATGTATCCACTATTGAGGAACAAACAGAAAGGCTGCTGCATTTCAACAATTTTATCGGTCACGAAATTCGAACACCTCTTCAATCTGCCATGTTAAACGTCGAGCTGATTCTGGATGACGATAACAACAGTGCTGAAAATTGCGAGACATTACTGGATGTCAAGTCAGCTATAGAGCAAGTCGTGACGATCATCGGTAACGTCGAGTCGCTGGTTAATCCAACAACGCTTGCTGTTGTCGATACTCCCGTAAGACAAACAGTCGGATTGGCAGAGCTGGCAACTGATATTACCGATCAGCTACATCAATCAATAGCTGACCAGGATGTACAAGTGCTGTTAGATGACGATCTTGGAGTGTTGACCACCGACACTGGAAAACTCAGGTTAATTCTGTCTAACCTCTTATCCAACGCAATCAAATACAGTGATCCAAACCGAAACAATTCTTACGTGCGCCTTAGCCGCAAGGATATCGGGGATCAGCGTATCAGCTTGATCATTGAGGACAACGGCATTGGCATATCGGCAGAACTTTTATCGAAGGTCAAAGAACTCAAAGTACGAGCTTATGAAGGAATGAAGCATCAACCCCCTGTGGAAGGACACGGAATCGGCTTGTTTCTGGTCGATGAGGCGGTAAAATTTCTTGATGGCGAGATGACGTTAACGTCTGCTGAGGGCGTCGGGACCACGATACGCATCGATTTGCCAGACTACCAAGAGCAGTACATCATGTAATTTTTACAATTCACATGACAGTTCACACAGTTAATGCAATCTCCTCGTTTAAACTCATTTACCAGCGAATGAACCAGAAACTCGCACTGATAATTGAAGACGATGAAAAGCTTAGTCGCGCATATTCCCGCGTACTTTCAGACTTGGGATATAACGTTGAAGTCAGCAGTACGATTGCTGATGCCCGATTGTGCATACGTAATCTTGCACCTTCCCTAATTCTTGTTGACATCGAGCTTCCTGATGGTAACGGCCTGGACTTGATGGATGAGTTACGAAGTTCTACTCAAGAGCGGTTCATTGTTATCAGCGGCAATACGAGTCAACAAGCAGCGATAAAGAGTATCCGACACAGAGCGATTGAATTTATCACTAAACCGGTTTCCCTGTCTGACCTAAAACGGGTAATTGGAAAAACCACAGCACAGGATCCAGTTAATATTGCTGACAGACCACGCCATCAAGCAAACTCTACTGCAGCATATCAATCTGAACTCGAGGATAGCTGGATTAATCATGGTAGCAGTCCACGCCTGGTCCAACTACGCACCGCAATCAGCTATAGCGCAGAGCTAAGAAAAGGACATGCTCTTATCGTTGGTGAGCCAGGTGTTGAAAAGCGATCAGTGGCTATGGCATTGCATCGACGCTCAAGGCGCGTGGGTAGTATTGTTTTTCTCGATTGTGGTGCATTCTCTACGGATACCCTGAGTGATGAGCTTTTCGGTACAGGCGATAACACTCAGGACAGTGCTAGTGGATCTATTGTCAAAGCTGTTGGAGGAACGCTTGTTCTGGAAAACGTTGATATGCTATCGCGTGATCTTCAATCTGCACTCTCCATGTTTCTGGACAGCGGAGTATTCAAGCGCCCAAGACGTGAGGAAAGTTACAAGGCTATCGTCGCTGTAGTCGGTGTCGTGTCTGATCAAGGCAAAGTGGAATCGCTGCGAAAGGACTTTTCAGCTCGTCTTGGCCAAGTTACGTTGAATATACCCAACTTGCGCGAATGTACAAGTGACATTCTCACAATTGCGCAGTGGCTTTTGGTGCAAGCTTCCAACCACGGACGACAGTATAAGCTATCAGACAACATGGTGTCTCATCTACTTGAAGCGCCCTGGACAGAGAATATCAAAGAATTGCGAGCAGCGATTCAAGCGTCAGTTGACGCAAAAGAGAATTCCAATGACACAGATGACGAACTCGAGCTGCCCTTGAGATATCAACGCAGTAACTGGAATCCGTATAACGAATTAGTAGGTTTGACTTTACGCGATTTCGGTGACCAACTAATTGCTGCAACATTGGACTATTGCCAGGGCGACAAAACGAAAACCGCGCAGACTCTCGATATCAGTCTAAAGACTCTTTATAATCGTCTTAATAGCCAGTGAAGCCCCTATGTCAACTATAGATGTAGCTATTGCGGGCAACAACATCCTGTTGGTGGATGACGATGATAATACGCTCAATGCACTAAGACGAGTTCTGGAGACTGAGCGGTACACTGTTAGTGTTTCTAATACGGGCCGGGACGCTATCGAGCAGGTTAAGGCCGCCCTTCCCTACATCATCCTACTCGATCTCGGTTTACCCGATGCAGATGGCGTAGACCTATTGCGTGAGTTTCTTCTGCAAGGTGTAAAACAGGTCATTATCATCAGTGGTACGGACAGTGTTGAGACGACCCGGTTATGCCTTCGAGAAGGTGCATTCGATTTTCTACTGAAACCAGTGGGCAGGAATGAGCTTGTGCAAGCCGTACGCCGTGCCAGTAGCGCCTATGACCTCGTTCGAGTAACGAGTCAGTGTTACCCATTAGAATTACAACCGGGGTTTGGTGCACTTGAAACACCGTCAGAACCGAGCCAGAGACTGTTCAAACAACTTAGACAATTTGATTCACATGCGTCTGCAAATGCACTTATTAGTGGTTCTGCCGGGCTTTTCAAACGCGATATAGCCGCACTAGTCCACCATTACAATAAAAGATCCGGCCCTGCTTTACTGATCAATTGTGCTCTTGAGATCGACGATGAAGCGCTTTTTCGTTTCACCAATACAGAAGTCAATACCAACAAAACATCACAGATCGGATACATTGAACAAGCATCAGGTGGCTCTCTCGTGCTAGATGACGTTTCTCTTTTACCGTTGTCCATTCAACGTTGGCTAGCAGAATATGTTAATCGTTTTGGCAACTCGAATGACGCAACTCACGAAGCTTCACGAAGACTTCCATGCAATATTATTGGCATACTGAAAGAGAATGTAGAGCTTGCATTGGAAGAAGGACGTCTTTCATCAGAGTTGCATGCAGCTTTATCAGTAAATCATATTTCTGTGCCATCATTGAACGAAAGAGCCGAGGATGTGGCGGTGTATGCACAACATGCAATTGCTCAACTCAACACAATCCTTGAGTGTGAGAAATCATTGTCACCGGAATTTTTGAAATTCCTTACCACCCAGCCTTGGGAAGGTAATTTGATCGAACTGAAAAATCGACTGCTTGTTGCTTACCGAAGCACGGAAGATGGTGATGAAATTATCCATGATCCAAAACTGTGGACACCTGTTAATCACGTTGATTCTACCATCTCGCCGCAGATCTGCGATGTTGCCTGTGCTATCGGCATGAGCCTACGTAAGGCAGAGAACCTACTCATCAAAGCCACCCTGGATTCTGTAGGAAACAACAAGAGCAAGGCAGCCAAAATACTGGGTATTAGTGTAAAAACGTTGTATAACCGACAGAACAATTGAGTCGTCGGTTACCAAGGGCAGTACCCGGTATTACTGGAGGCGGTACAACAGGCGGAGCTGGTGGATCCACAGGTTGTGGTGGCACACTATCGGGGGGTAATGGTATCGGCTGATCAGGCTTGATGTCCGGTGCTTTCACCGGTTGGTCATCTGGATCTATAGGTGAAGGATTATTGTGCGCATAAAACATGATACGTCTCCTCTTAGCGATTGAGAATGGATAGATTCACCCTATCTTCTCAATGCGTCATTTAGTATATTGCGAAGACTCATCAAGCTAACCGGCTTCTTGACATAAGCCTTTATACGCAATGATTGGGTTTGAGACTTCAGCTTATCAATGCTGTTGCCTGTAATCATAATGACCGTCGTGTTGGGATTTTTACTCAGTGAACAATTAGCGATATCGATACCATTCCCTTCATCCTGGCTCAGATTCCAATCAGTCAGCACTAAATCAGGTGGTTGACGAACGATTTCTGTGCGAGCGGACGAATAGGAGGACACTGCGCGAACTGAATGCCCGAGACGCCTGAGAACAAGGCAGAAAGACTGCCTTGTTTTATCGTCATCTTCGACCACCAGAACATCAGCCATCGTTAATCCAAATTCCTCGATTAAAGTGTGAAATAACTGGATCTCACTGCACCGGTTTTTCGTACTTACATCTAATATTTACGCCACTTTGGATGCAACTACTAGACTGTCTTTTTAACCAACTTCTTGAAAATGATGCTAATTCACTGACATGTTTCTCGCACATTTGTCGCAAGCTTAGCGCAACCGATTCCATAGTGGTGTGCAGATGTAAATTCTATCAACCCGATAAAACCATAGGAAACACACAGCGACAATACAAGTCTCAACCCTCACTGTCTGAAGTGTACAAGTAATATTTACAACGACATAAATAGCGATAACGTAACTGTATAATAACGTTAAGTTAACTATGCGAGAACACTTGATGTCAACAAAGTTGGTTTTTACAGCTAAATCTGTAGCGATGTGCGAACAAATTGTTGATTCACTGCGGACTTTGGGCATTGCTGAAGAATCCATTGGAGTAATAGCCAGTGATCGAACCCCACTACCGACATTGCCAGACGCCGATTTGATGGAAAACGATATTATTCCAGCTGTCCAACGCGGAGGTGCGATCGGCGCAGTCACAGGTGTTGTCGCAGGGCTTGGCATGACAATTGTTACACCAGGATTCGTCATCGGGGGTGCAGGATTGGCTCTTGCTTCTCTTGGTGGAGCTAGCTTTGGAGCACTAGCATCAGGACTAATAGGCACTTCAGTACCCAATAGTCATATTACGGAGTACGAAGAAGCACTTCTCCAAGGTGAATTGCTCTTGATCGTTAAAGTTCCAGATGATCAAGAGGAATACTACAAGCGAACACTGTCACAACGTTTTCCAGAATTAAGACTTGAGGGTGAACTGCCCGATACGGCGGCAATAAAGTAAGCACTGTTTAGCCAGAGTATCCAATGAATACTCTGGCTACTAGACGCAATACACTTTAATTGTGCGCACACTTAACTATCGTTAGTAAGAGTAAATCAAGTGTGAATCTCATCACTCACTTGTGCATAAGCCAATCCGGCGAAAAGGACGGTACCTCCGAGAATATTGCCAGCAGCAGATAAAATGATGCGAGATGCCACGTCGGGGACAGTAGCGTGCCCACCAAACCAAGCCATAAACAATTCTGCAGAACCGACTATCACGTGCGATGTATCCAAAATGGCGATAACAAACGTTATGAAAACAATAATCGAAAACTCGAAATGCTTGGAGCTGGGTAGCATCCAAACCATGGCTGCTACTAAAAATCCAGCAGGAATAGCGCTGATGAAGATCTCTATTAGTGGCTGATTCACAAAATGCAACGATATCTCCATCATGGCATCCACATGCTCAGGAGAAAACATGGGTGAATAGAGGGGAATCAAGGCAGCAATGAAAGTCCCACACATATTGGCGAAAAATACAATGAACCATAATCGGGCAACACGCCAGTACATTTGCCTCTCTTGATAACGAAGTGCTGGAAGAATTGGTGTAATAGTGTTTTCCGTGAACAACTGTAAACGGCTTAAAACAACGATTAAAAAACCAACTGAATATCCAAATTTCTCCAATAGTCCGGATCCACCCATACCATCAAGACCTATACGCAATGCTGCCATCGTGTAAAGCGACATACTGATAGCTAGTCCTGCCACAACACCTGAGAACCACAACGACTTCACCGGACGCGCCATCTCTTCCAGCCCTTCCTTAGAAATGATTTCGTAAACGGTGGGAGAAGACAATCCTTGTGCATTCTCAACGTCCTCCTTTGCTATATTGTTGGATTTCGAGGTGTATTCTTTATCGTGCTGCTCGATTTCAGAGTTTTGTGTAGAATTATCTATTGGCACGAAAACATTTCCTTTAAAGTCATATAAGAATCCTGGTTACTGTGTAGGTTTTGCTAAAAACTTAAAGAATCAGTGAACACCCTGTTGTGGCAGAACGATCAACCCTCCACCAAAAAAATGTCCCAGCTGCGAAGCCAGTTTCATTGCCTGCTTCCGAGTGGCACCACTGTTCAGCTGACCGTTCGCGTGAAAACACAAGTACCGAAGCTAAACGAGAATACCGTAAGCGAATCGATTTCAGCATGTACGCTTTCACACATGCTCGACAACTGTGCGAAGACATAAACCAAACCATCAACCTCAATATCACGCAGACATTCGAAGGACTATCTACTTCGAATTCAGCATTCGCTGCAGCATGAATATTAACAACTGCCAAAACAATCGTTGAAGCAGTACATGTTAATGATACACAACCTTTCAAACTCAACTTGCCAGTGAGCATCCACATATTGAGTATGTGTAGTCTTTAGTAGTTCACTGCCTATCAATTGCAGAAACTTCCTGAATGAGGTAGTAATTTATCGCTGAAACGAAAATTGATGGTACAGCCATGAAAGCATCAACGTATTCAATGTAATAATTCTGAAGTCTACTTGACGTTATGAGTCTACCGGACAAGGAATACCTCCATCAGTGAACGCTCTATGACTGTTCAATTTCACTGTGGAGCTTGAGAACATTGTTTCCGTTATCCGAGTTTATGTAGTACGCAGGATCATCCTTCGAACCATACCTAATGACCTCCTCACCATCTATTTTGCGAGTGGTTTTTCGCGTAAATGCACTTTGGACTACTCCAGTACCATAGCCTTGACCCCATTTCCAACGTACCTTGCTGCCTTTTTCGTACATTTACGCTCACCTCAGTAAAATTATCTGTCAGTGGAAGCATAATGCTAGTTCAGAGCTCTCTGTGAGGCGTGTAATTTTTACATGATCGTACACGACGACGATATCGCATTATTCTGGTAGCCCGTCAGCCAGAAATATTAGGATTCAGGGGGCCAGTCTGTGTTCGAGGCAGGGCACCCTTACAAAGTCATATTGGGTATACGTCGAGTAAGGGCAACACAGGCACGGACGCAGACAGCCCCGCCCGCAGGGAGCTCACCAGCCGGCCGCCCTAACGGCGTTAGGTTTGTTCCACGTATGCCCAGTGCGCCTTCACAAACGCGCCTTACAAAGCGGTGGTTGGTGAACTCAGAATCCTAATATTTCGGGTTAACGAAATACTAACGCGTGTTTCAGCAAGAGTAAACTGCTGCAAAACCCTCTTAAGCATAGACACATCAAGGTACATCAACGCAATGCAACTAACCCTATGGCTGCGAAAAAACCTGGAATCAAGATTTCGGAACGCACACACTGGGGAGTGTATCCAAGGTCAAATGATAAAGGCGATAGCGATATTGGTCGCGAGCACGTTTTTGACGAAAACGGCTGATACTCTCGCCAATCCCAAAATTGTACTTACAGCACTTCTTCAGTCCATGGGAGCTTCGTCCCCTGCGATTTCAGCATTAGTCCCATTGCGCGAATCGGGTGCATTGCTACCACAGATATGGCTAGCTAAGTTAGTGGCTCGATATCATCGACTTGGTACCCTCTATAGTTTTGGAGCTGTGTTTCAAGGGCTGGCTTGCTTTGGCATCTTGCTCAGCGCGTGGTTGTTGGACGGGCAAACCGGGGGCTGGATCATTATCGCCTGCCTGGGTGTACTAAGCGTTGCAAGGGCACTATGTTCAATAAGCTACAAGGGAGTGTTGGGCGAGAGAGTGCCTGAGGGGTTGCGAGGCCAGACAACAGGGTGGGCATCAAGTGCTGCAGGTATTGCCACCATGTTGATCTCGCTTGTTCTCATGGCATTGCCAGAATTCAATACAGTCGGCGTGCTCATTGTTTTTCTGGGCCTGGCAATAGTATGTTGGATGCTAGCAGCTTTTTTATTTACCTGCCTGAAAGACAAAAACAGCAACAACCAAAATTATGGGCATAAAACAATGATGGACAGACTTAGTCTGTTACGAGATCAGCCCGCTTTTCGTCAGTTCGTGTTGGTACGCGCGCTTCTAGTTTCAACAGCACTAATCGCTCCTTGGTATGTGTTACTCAATATATCCACTAATGAGACACTGGGTTCTGTCGGAGCCTTACTTCTTGCCAGTGGTGCGGCAAGTTTTGTCAGTTCGCCCTTTTGGGGGCGATACTCGGATTATTCTTCACGCTGGGTCTTGCAAATCTCTGCACTTTGTGTAGTCTTTCTAGGCATTCTGACTGTTACACTTTACTGGTTGGTGCCAGAGGTATTCAACACTATTTGGCTTGTTCCAGCACTCTATTGCCTATTGCAAGTTGCACATCAAGGTGTACGCGTAGCACGAAAGACTTATGTAGTAGATCTTGCTAACGACGGTAATCGCGTTGACTTTGTCGCCATCAGTAACACGCTTATCGGCATCATCATCCTCGTCATGGGACTGCTAACTGCGCTGCTGTCGATGTGGTTACCACCCATAGGTATGATCGCTTTATTCTCTGTACTTGCTGGGTTTGGGGCATGGGCAGCATCTTCGTTACCCGAAGCACTGGCGTAAAGAGTATGCGTTTGTTTGAAATTAGCGAGTCATTGCGTGAAGCCATGACCAATGGCAAATGTATCCGAGTGAAAGAATTGGTCGACATATTTGGTTCGCGTGCCTTCGGCCCTTTCCTCCTACTACCAGCTATTGTGGAACTCAGCCCTATTGGTGCTGTGCCGGGAATACCAACCGCTCTGGCTGTTTTCATCATCATAGTGTCCTGTCAATTGCTCGTAGGTCGCGAACGTCTCTGGCTACCTCATTTCGTTGCACGGTACAAGCTCGACAATGACAAAATCCTGCCCGCCCTCACGAAAGCAGAACCATTGATGAAGCTCATGGACCGTTGGTTCTCTGGCCAACGACTACGAGCACTCACTCAACGGCCATTCACACCGTTCGCTGCGCTTCTTTGCATCGCACTTGCTATCAGTGTTCCACCGCTGGAACTGTTCCCGTTTGCCTCATCTGCTCCGATGCTTACGGTAGCTCTTATAGGTTCGGCCATGTTGTTACATGACGGGCGATTAATGTTGTTTGCTGTGATGCTCTCTGTGTTATCCATCAGTGTTACTGGTGTCGCTGTCAGCCAGCTGGATACACCATGAGTTTGCTTGCGCCACATAGTCAATGAGCTCGTGCAGTTTAACTGAGGCTAACTCGATCGAACAGATCCGTCTCCAATTACACAGTTGCGATAACACTATATTGCTGAGGTTTGATATACCATGATAATTTTGGCCACTAAAGGAGTTGTGACGCTGCTTGCGTTACTGATCATGATGGTGCTCGTTATAGAGTTTGCTCCGCCTGAATGGGTTGCCAGCCAAGCTCAGAAAGCCATGAGTGAGCAAGTTGGCGCGACTGTGACCATTGAAGCAATTGATTTCCATCTGATAAGTCCACACCCATCAGTAACAGTGAGCAACGCATCGATTAGCGCTCAAATGTCACCCGAAACTCAGGCACGAGTGAAAATTGGATCACTTAACGGATCCATTCACTTATTCAAACTATTTACAGGTGAGCTCTATATCAAACAGCTTGTCGTGCAGGACAGTCTCTTATTTGCTGCAGTAGATTCAGCAGGCAATCAAAACTGGCAATATTTACTTCAAGAAGACAAATCAACGGTCTCATTGCCCAACCGAACTGATGAGCCCGTTTCGGTGACGCTACCGAGCATCGAGCAACTAACACTCAACAAGATTCAATTAGATATTTTAGACGCACAGCGTTCACTCGATGCACAGCTTCAGATGACTCTAAACGGCTCAACACTTGAAGCCACACAAGCAACAATGAACGCAACGGGTACGATAAACGCGTTACCTGCCGAGTTGGAATTCACTACCAATCTGCTCGCAGAAACGTTCCGTGAAAACCAAGCACTTACTGTGGATCTGAATGCCAAGATTGGAGGCAGTGAAATCAGCGTTGATGGATCAATCGCTGATCTTGAATCTATTCAAGGTGTTGAGC
>CAYGSW010000003.1:52709-56234 GCA_964352535.1 uncultured Granulosicoccaceae bacterium
ATATGGAGGTACTAACCGGGCTGGCGTTGCCCGTACTCCCACCACTTGCCGTGGCAGGTAAATTACAAGTTGACGACTCTGAGTTCGTATTTAAACGCGTTGACGGTACGCTAGGCGAAAGTAACCTACAAGGTGATGTTCGTATCAATCCTTCGGCGTCACCTCCAACAGTCTACGCAAATATAATTTCGACACAACTCGATCTCGATGATCTGGCAGGCGTTCTCGGCGGTGCACCAGATCAAGCAGAGACGGCCAGCAATCAGCAGGAAACCGAGACGACCGATAGCAACGCTAAGGGCGAACCTGTACTGGCTGATGATCCGATTGCATTGATAGCACTCGCAAGTTATTTTAACGGCGCTATCGAATACCGAGCCGACGCTATCAAATCACCTTTCTGGCCAATTCAATCTTTGGATATTCGTACAGAAATACAGGGGACTGACGTTATAATCGATCCTTTGCAAATCGGTGTAGCCGGTGGTGACGTGGCTGGATCGTTAAAGATGGATACCGCATTGACGCCTGTGCAAAGTGAAGTAACACTGCAATTTCAACGGGTGAATATCGGACAACTCCTAAATGCACTCGACGTTAATGACGAGAGCTTTGGCATTCTCGGTGGACGATTGAGGTACTGGCTTGAAGGCGATTCCATCGCAAAGATGGCAGCCAGCGCAGACGGTGGGATGTTTCTGCTAATGACGCAAGGAAAGCTTGATGCGCTGCTGGTGGAGCTTGCTGGGGTAGACCTTTTTGAATCCCTGACAGTGCTCATTGATCCAGAACAGATTAGAACAGCGATCAACTGTGCCTACCTAGATCTACAATCAGAAAGTGGCATCAACGACATTGCCACGCTGGTACTCGACACAGATGACGTTGTTTTTCTGGCAGACGGAGTAATTGATCTTAACGATGAATCAGTCGACCTCATCATAGAGCCACATCCGAAAGATGCAAGCATACTTGCGGCACAAACGGCTGCATACATCAGCGGAACATTAAGCGATCTATCCGTACAACCAGGTAGGACTCTGTATGCACGTGCGGCTGCAGCTACAATTCTGGCAACCCTTGCGTCGCCTGCAGCGGCTCTGATCCCGTTTGTAGAAACCGGTATCGGGTCGGACAGCGCATATTGCGACGGGATGATCAGCGCTCTGGATGATGCACGTGAATAGCCCTCACTTTCTGCGCATGGCTTGTCACTGGTTTAGTGAAAATATGAAAATGCCATTTCGGTCTACCCACAACCCAAGTCGTCATTTATCAGGCATTACGCTCTTTCTGGTACTTGCGTTGACGCTTGGGTGCGGTGCAGCCACACGTGAGCTGGAACAGGTTAATACCCAACAGGCCAAAACTGAAACATTGATAAAAGCAGCGCTGATCGAACACCAGAGCGTTAATGCTGCCAGCATCCAGGTGACAATGAATAACGAAGGAGCAATTGTACTCAACGGCTTTGTTGGAACACAGAAAGAGTCGGATACAGCTGAACGTCTTGCTCGTCAGAGCAGCACCGGTATATCTGTGATCAACTTGCTTGAGATTCGATAATCAGCACTGCCATCAATCATCAGGAGTCCGCCTCTTGAGGCTTTACAATTACCGTATCTGTAATCATGCATCCTATTTTAAAGTCACGCATTACGTGCGATGCGATAGTGCCTTGGCATCTGATCAAAGAATACTGTAGATGGGGGAGCAGCAGCCATCAGTCTGTCGTAATGGCACGGAGCATGACGCTTATAAGTGGCTGGCGACAGATCAGAACATCAATGGGTTTCGCCTCTTTTGCTGTCTGAGCCGCATTATCGCGAATCATGGCGATTTAGCTATCTTGTCACGGTGGAAAAAGATTCAGCGCAAAAAGCACTATCCTGTTTATCCAATAGTTCGCCTTTAGCTATCTGTGATCAACCAGAAAAAGGAGCTTGATAGCCATGAATAGAATTGGAAAGACGCCCGCGAGAGGACGAACAGCTCGTACACCAGGCGCAATACCATGGCAAGGGTGGTGGGATGTTGCGCTACGAGTATTTCATCGACTTGGCAATGCCAACCTGTCAATGCTGTCCGCAGGTGTGGCTTTCTATGCAACGCTAGCCGTCTTTCCAGCACTGGCTGCAATCGTATCTCTCTACGCACTTCTGGCAAATCCTGCGGAAATACAGACCCATCTTCTCGCGGTCTCTGGATTTGTACCGACCGACGTAACGCAAATTTTTGTTGCGCAACTGACTACCCTTGCATCGCGAGAGCAACAGTCACTGGGCTTGGGTCTTGTAAGTGGCATCCTCGTTGCCATCTGGAGTGCCCACCGTGGTGTAAAGGCACTTGTAAAAGCGGTGACAGTGGCTTACCGTGAAAAGGAAACACGAAATTTTCTGCAATTACTCGCACTTACCTACGCTTTGACACTAGGTGCCGTTGTCCTGGTCGTCTTGACACTTTCACTAATGGTCGGAATTCCCGCTGTAATATCACTGCTTCCGCTACCTGAATGGATAATAGCAACGGCGGGCTTGACCGGTTGGATATTGTTTTTCTTGATGTCAGTTGTCAGTTTAGGGATACTCTACAAATTCGCGTCACCTCGGCGTCCTGCCAGTTGGCGCTGGTTGTCGCCCGGAGCACTTTTGGGGACGTGTGTATGGGTGGTAAGTTCTACAGGGTTTTCGTTGTACGTTAGCCAATTTGGCAATTACAACCAAACGTACGGTGCGTTAAGCGCAATTATGGTTCTGCTTATGTGGTTCTATGTCACAAGCTTTTCAGTAATTCTAGGGGCTACGCTCAATGCAGAGCTGGAGCACCAGACTCTGCATGACACAACTACCGGTGAACCTAAACCGCTAGGAGAACGTGAAGCTTACGTTGCTGACCATGTAGGTCGCAGCGCAGCAGATTCGAAGTGATTGGCAAGTGCACTGCTCATCAGCAAAGCGCCCTACCTCCTGACTGCGGTAATCCTGACTGAACGTATGGGAAAACCGAAGATAGCTTTACATCCTTCGAAGACTTATACCTTTGGAGTACGGCCACGAACAAAGGATACGACGGCAAGGATAAGGAATACCACGAACAGTATTTGAGCAATCCAGGATGCCGTACCGGCAATACCACCGAATCCAAGGACCGCAGCAATTATAGCGACGACCAGGAATGTAAGCGCAGAACTCAACATAATTTTCTCTCCATATAGAATTGTAAGACGTGTCAAGACACAGTTATCGAAAACTAACTGCGGAATAGAATGGTAAACAATGACCAGGTTTGCACATCATCCAGGGACAGCTTATGAACAACCCATACTGCCAGCTTCTTTATACCCGCTTAAACCAATGTAATTCCTGCTTTGAAATATTTACCACACTCAAACTCGGCATTGTGCAACAGAGTGCGGTTAATGAAGTCGCTGACGTTTCTTTATACATATCATCGTTACTTTATAACGCCTTGGAGCTTGTCCGAGAATAACGATCGAAGCGAAAGTGTGAGAGTTCGAGTCAGATT
>CAYGSW010000004.1:0-49555 GCA_964352535.1 uncultured Granulosicoccaceae bacterium
TGCGTCAGTGCAAGTTCGAGAATGGCATCTCTGTTCCGTAGCAGGGTATTAAGAAACATGCTCGTCACCAAAAATGGTGGGCCCGGCAGGACTCGAACCTGCGACCAAGGGATTATGAGTCCCCTGCTCTAACCAACTGAGCTACAGGCCCCTTTTCGGGGTTCGTTGACGGCATCATGCCTGGACAACGACGTGGAGTCTACACGTGTAGACTCACGTTCGGTACCAATTATGAAAAATCACTCAGCCAGAGGTATGGTTAAACAGCGCTACGCTGAGTGATTTAACGAAACATCGAACTAACACGAGTGCTGACTAAAACAAATTATTCCTGATTATCCAAAAAGCTCCTGAGCTGTTCAGAGCGAGTAGGGTGCCGCAACTTCCTCAGCGCTTTCGCTTCAATCTGACGAATACGCTCACGCGTCACGTCAAACTGCTTACCCACTTCCTCAAGCGTGTGGTCAGTATTCATATCGATCCCGAACCGCATGCGCAGAACCTTGGCTTCACGTGGTGTGAGGCTGGCAAGTACTTCGTGCGTCGTTTCACCCAGCCCCAAGCCAGTGGCTGTCTCAACAGGCGACAGGATGTTCTGGTCTTCGATGAAGTCACCCAGGTGCGAATCTTCGTCATCACCAATCGGTGTCTCCATGGAGATAGGCTCTTTGGCAATCTTCAGCACCTTGCGAATCTTGTCCTCAGGCATTTCCATCTTTTCAGCCAGCTCCTCTGGCGTCGCCTCGCGTCCCATCACCTGCAGCATCTGCCGTGAAATACGGTTTAGCTTGTTGATGGTTTCGATCATGTGCACCGGAATTCGGATGGTGCGAGCCTGATCTGCAATAGATCGCGTAATAGCCTGACGAATCCACCATGTCGCATAGGTAGAGAACTTGTAACCACGACGGTATTCAAACTTGTCTACCGCTTTCATCAGGCCAATGTTGCCTTCCTGAATAAGATCGAGGAACTGCAGGCCGCGATTGGTGTACTTCTTGGCAATGGAGATAACCAGTCGCAGGTTAGCCTCAACCATCTCCTTCTTGGCGCGGCGGGCCTTTGCCTCACCAATAGACATCTTGCGGTTTATCTCTTTGATGTCAGTGATGGGTAGCTGGCTGGCCACGCAGATTTGTTGGATGCGCGTCTGCAGCAGCTCGATCTCGGTACGACGCTCTTCCAGCGCTGCTGCATACGGCTTCTTCACCTTGGTGACATCGTCCAGCCACGTAAGGTCAGTTTCCCGTCCCTGGAACGTAGAGATAAAGGTTCCGCGAGGCATCTTGCATTGTTTAATGCAGATATCGCGAATCTGTCGCTCGAGGGATCGGATGCGATCCACCTGACCACGCAAACCACTGACCAGCGTAACCACGAAGGCGGGTGCGTATTTGAACTCAAGGAAGATGGCAGACACCTTCTCCATTTCAGCCTTGCCTTTTTCATCCTGAATTCCGCCAGCTGCATCAATTGCTTTCAACGCTTTGGCGTAGGTCTTTTGCATCGCCATCATGCGACGCTTGACCTCCTCCAGATCAGGGCCCGTGTCTACCACTTCGTCATCATCGTCGTCATCCGACGGTGGCTTGGCCACTTTGATTTCGTCAGTGGTTTCCATGAAATTGATGATGATGTCTGTGAAGCGCAGTTGCTCTTCCTGAACCTGCTGGTATCGCTCTAGCAATACGTTGATGGTTTCAGGGTAGGTGCCAAGCGCACGCAGCACCTGCTTGAGGCCTTCTTCAATACGCTTGGCGATCTTGATTTCGCCTTCGCGCGTCAGAAGTTCAACGGTTCCCATCTCGCGCATGTACATGCGCACAGGGTCAGTGGTACGTCCAAATTCCCCATCGACCGTTGCCAATACGGCAGCTGCTTCATCGGCAGCGTCTTCGTCAGTGTTGGATGTTTTGTCAGAAATACTGATTTCATCGTCATCCGGTGGGATCTCGGATACCGAGATGCCCATGTCGACGATCATCGCAATGATTTCTTCTACCTGTTCGGGATCAACGATCTCTGTGGGCAGATGGTCATTTACTTCAGCGTACGTGAGATAACCCTGTTCCTTGCCTTTGGAGATAAGCTCCTTAAGGCTAGACTGCTGGGTCTTGTCCATGGCAATGCGAGCGGTCATATAGTACCTGCTGTCAGCGTAACCCTCTATTATACTCAAACGTCGGCACAATGGAAGGTTAAAAACTGATCGATAGCGACTGATTTTCAGGGGAGACGTTGTGAGAGGAACGTAATGACAGCTGCAAGAAATTAAAGCCCTGAAACATGCCTGCACGCCGTAAAACCGGGCTTTGTGGGTCTAATTGTCACCAGATTTTCCTGGAAGCTCCGCGTTATCAAGGCCTGCAGCCTACTCACCTTGCAACAGAGGCTACAGGGTGCCAAATCCTCGTCAGTGACTGCACGTGCTGTCGAGGCGGTTTGGCAGCTTGATCCAGTGCGATATCGCTGATTAAGCACGCCTGCGTGTACAAGGCAGATTAGCGACTGCCAGATAAGCTGGGCAGGTAGAGTATGCTGCAGAACTTTCATTAGCTTATACTGCGCGGCTCAATTAGTAGTTTAGTTACCAGCGTGCTTATGCCAAGTGCGCATCAAACCCTGGGAGATCCCTGTCGCATGACTTCTCGTCGCGAACTCGCCAATGCCGTACGGGCGTTAAGTATGGATGCCGTGCAAAAAGCCAACTCTGGCCACCCTGGCGCACCCATGGGTATGGCCGATATCGCTGAAGTGTTGTGGAATGATTTTCTGCAGCACAGCCCAACGAATCCGGACTGGGTGAATCGCGACCGTTTTGTGCTGTCCAACGGCCACGCGTCCATGTTGATCTACTCACTACTGCACCTCAGTGGTTACGAGCTGCCACTGGAGGAACTGAAGAATTTCAGACAATTGCACTCGAAGACGCCAGGCCATCCCGAATACGGCTATGCACCGGGTGTTGAAACAACCACCGGACCGCTGGGCCAGGGTATTGCCAACGCGGTAGGGATGGCCATTGCCGAGCGCACGCTGGCGGCGCAATTCAACGTTGCCGAGCTCGCTATTGTCGATCACCGCACCTATGTATTTCTAGGTGACGGCTGTCTGATGGAAGGCATCTCTCACGAGGCATGCTCATTGGCTGGCACGTTGGGCCTTGGCAAGCTGACAGCTGTGTATGACGATAACGGTATCTCTATTGACGGTGAGGTGGAAGGCTGGTTTACCGACAACACACCAGCACGTTTCGAAGCTTATGGATGGCATGTCATCGCAGGCGTTGATGGGCATGACAGTGATGCATTAAAAGCGGCGTTGGAAGCAGCCAGAAAAGAAACAGACAGACCCACGCTCATTTGTGCCAAAACTACCATCGGCTTTGGATCGCCGAACAAGGGTGGTAAGGAAAGTAGCCATGGCGCACCGTTGGGCGACGATGAAATCAAGCTGGCGAAGGAGCAGCTGGGTTGGAAGCACGCTGCTTTTGAGGTACCCGATGACATTTATGCTGGCTGGAATGCTTGCGAGTCAGGCAAAGCGCTGGAAGCGCAGTGGCAACGGACGTTTGATGCCTACAAAGCGGCGCATCCTGCAAAGGCGGCTGAGTTCGAACGACGCACATCGGGCAAGTTGCCACAGGATTGGGAGGTGGGTGCGTCAGCCTATGTCAAGGCGGTGGTCGAGAAGGGTGAAAGTATTGCCTCTCGAAAAGCCTCGCAGAATGCGCTCAATGGTCTTGGCCCGCTGATGCCTGAATTTCTGGGCGGTTCGGCAGATCTGGCAGGTTCCAACTACACCATCTGGAGCGGGTCGAAAGAGATCCTGCATAATCCGGACGGCAACTACATCAACTACGGTGTGCGCGAATTTGCGATGGCAGCCATCAGCAATGGCATTTGCCTGCATGGGGGGTTTCGCCCATATTCAGCCACCTTCCTGATGTTCTCCGAGTACGCGCGCAATGCCTTGCGCATGTGTGCCCTGATGAAGCTTGCCAACATCTTCGTTTTTACGCATGACTCCATCGGTGTCGGTGAAGATGGTCCGACACACCAGCCCGTTGAACAGACAGCAACATTACGGTTGATTCCCAACATGTCGGTCTGGCGTCCCGCAGATTCAGTTGAATCTGCTATCGCCTGGAAGCTGGCTGTCGAGCGAACGCAAGGGCCTTCGTGTCTTATATTTAGCCGGCAAGGTTTATCGCACCAGGAAAGAAGTGAATCACAACTGGCTGATGTCGCACGCGGTGGCTACGTTTTGTATGAACCTGCGGATGCCCCTGTGGCCGTTGTCATCGCTACAGGGTCTGAAGTGGGCATAGCCATGGATGCGGCGAAATCGCTGGCCGAGCAGGGCAAGGCGGTTCGCGTGGTCTCCATGCCAAGCACCGATACGTTCGACGCTCAGGATGAGGCCTATCGTGAATCAGTGTTGCCTTCATCACTGCGTGCGCGTGTAGCGGTTGAGGCTGGCAGCACGGATGGATGGCAAAAGTATGTCGGTCTTGACGGTGATGTGCTGGGCATTGATACCTACGGTGAATCAGGGCCTGCCGGTGAGGTGTACAAGCATTTTGGTCTTGATGCGGCGAATCTGGCCAAGCGCATACTGGCTAATATTGAGCAAAATGCTTAAGCCGACGAACACTCATTTAAAAAAGAATGTAGTAAAACTACAAACGTTGAACAATAAAGACGTTAAACCTATACAAATCAGGGGATATCGAAATGGCAGTGAAGATCGCAATTAATGGCTATGGCCGGATCGGCCGAAACGTGCTTCGTGCAATACATGAGCTGGGACGCGCATCAGAATTCGATGTGGTCGCCATTAATGACCTGGGGGACGCAGAAACCAATGCGCACCTGACGCAATACGACACAGCACATGGCAGGTTTCCGGGTGAAGTATCAGTGGATGGCGATCACCTCGTGGTCAACGGTGACAGGCTTCGGGTTTTCGCCGAACGCGATCCTTCGAAGCTGCCCTGGGGTGAATTGGGTGTTGATGTCGTGCTCGAATGCACAGGCCTTTTCAAGAACCGTGAGAAAGCCGGAATGCACCTGCAAGCTGGCGCCAAGAAGGTCATCATTTCCGCACCTGGCGGATCAGATATTGATGCCACAATCGTCTTTGGTGTTAACGAAGGTACCTTGAAAGCGTCTGACGAAATTATTTCGAACGCGTCCTGCACCACTAACTGCCTGGCGCCGATGGCCAAGGCATTGCACGAGTCGGTAGGTATCGTTCGCGGATTGATGACCACCATTCACGCCTACACCAATGATCAGGTGCTTACCGATGTCTATCACTCGGATTTGCGGCGAGCACGTTCAGCCACAATGTCCATGATTCCGACCACCACCGGAGCTGCCAAGGCAGTCGGGCTGGTTCTTCCGGCTTTAAACGGCAAGCTGGACGGTTTCGCTATGCGCGTACCTACCATCAACGTGTCCATTGTCGATTTGACGTTTACCGCAGGACGCGACACAACCGTGGATGAAATCAACAGCATCATGCAAAATGCGGCCGATGGGAAAGTGCTGGTTTACAACGATAAACCTTTGGTTTCCATCGATTTTAACCACACATCTTCATCGTCCAACTTTGATGCAGGCATGACTCGTGTCATGGAAGGTAATCTGGTGAAAGCGTGTAGCTGGTATGACAATGAGTGGGGCTTCTCCTGCCGAATGCTCGATACCACACTGGCTGCAATGAACGCCTGAGAACCCTCGCACAGGGTAGCAAGGCAGCGCAATGAACAGAACAGCTGTAAACTTGGGCAATGATGAAGCTATTCAAAGAGCAGCCCCTGTCCGGTCAGCGTGTGCTGATCCGGCAGGATCTCAACGTGCCCTTCAAGGACGGTAAGATATCGTCGGATAAACGAATCCGTGCCTCCTTGCCTACCTTGCAATACGCTCTGGAGGCCGGTGCCAAGGTCATGGTCATGTCGCATCTTGGCCGGCCAGTTGAAGGTCAGCCCGAGGCCGTCTCGTCGCTGGCACCCGTAGCCGCCAGAATCGGTGAGCTACTGGGTACCTCGGTGCGGCTTATCACCGACTACCTGGACAAAGAACCCAACATAGCCGACGGTGAGGTGGTCCTGCTGGAAAACGTCCGGTTTAACGTGGGTGAAAAGGCAAACGACGACGAGCTGGGTAAACGCTACGCAAGATTGTGTGACATCTATGTGATGGATGCGTTTGGTACAGCGCATCGTGCTCAGGCCTCAACCTACAGTGTCGGCATGCATGCACCCATCGCCTGTGCCGGCCCGTTGTTGGCCGCCGAACTTGACGCCTTGTCAGCAGCGCTTGTCAGCCCGAAGCGGCCACTGCTAGCCATCGTCGGTGGCTCCAAAGTATCAACAAAACTCACTGTTCTGAAGTCACTTGCGGAGAAAGTGGATCAACTGATCGTCGGCGGTGGAATTGCAAATAACTTCATAGCCGCAGCCGGGTACGAGGTGGGTAAATCCCTGTATGAGCCCGATCTGGTGGAAGAGGCCGCCTCCTTGCAGAAAAAAGCAGAAGCCAGAGGTGCATCCATCCCGATTCCCCTTGATGTGATATGCGCACCAGAGCTCAGTGATGACGTGGAGATCAGCACGCGTCTCACAGCCGATGTGCAATCTGAGGACCGTATCCTTGATATTGGACCGCAAACGGCCGAAGCTTATGCGAAGCTGATCTGTGACGCTGGCACTATTGTCTGGAACGGACCGGTGGGTGTGTTTGAGATCGATGCTTTCGCCAATGGAACCAGAGTATTATCCGAAGCAATTGCCGATTCTGACGCTTTTTCCATTGCCGGCGGCGGAGACACATTGGCAGCCGTGGACAAATATGGGATTGAGGACAGAGTGTCTTACATTTCTACTGGCGGCGGGGCATTTCTGGAGTTTCTCGAAGGTAAGCAATTACCTGCGGTTGTCATGCTCAAATCACGTAATTGAAGGTTTCTTTTTCACTTTTTTCAGGCTTTTGCGCCTGCGAACTATCTGAGACGAAAAACTATGACTGACACGCTTTCACTGTTGGGAGATGAAGCCGAATACCTGCTTGACCACACGTGCAAAGGCTTGCCAAAAGAGATGGTGCAGCTTCCCGGGCCTGATTTTGTCAGTCGCGTCATAGGTGTGAGTGACCGTGGGTCAGGCACGATGCGTTCCATGCAACAGATATTCAACACCGGCCGACTTGGCGGTACCGGGTATATGTCCATGCTTCCTGTTGATCAGGGCATTGAGCATTCGGCGGGGGCATCCTTTGCACCCAACCCGATCTACTTTGATCCTGCCAACATTGTCGAGCTGGCTATTGAAGGTGGCTGCAATTGCGTTGCGTCAACCCTGGGTGTGCTAGGTGCTGTGTCGCGCCGTTATGCCCACCGTATTCCGTTTATGGTCAAGCTCAACCATAACGAAACACTTACGCTGCCACCGATTTACGAGCAAACCCTGTTTGCTCAGGTGGAGCAGGCGTTTGATCTTGGGGCGCTGTCAGTGGGTGCCACCATCTACTACGGTTCGCCAGATTCTCGCCGACAGATTCAGGAAATTTCGGAGGCGTTCTATCGGGCTCACCAGCTCGGTATGATCACGGTTTTATGGGCTTACCTGCGAAACCCGAGCTTCAAAAAGGATGGCACCGACTACCATGTGTCAGCAGATTTAACGGGTCAGGCCAACCACCTGGCCAGCACTATTCAGGCTGATATCGTGAAGCAGAAACAAGCTGAAAACAATGGCGGTTATAATGCCATCGGCTTTGGAAACACACACCCCAAGGTGTACTCCGAGCTCACCACAGACCATCCTGTTGATCTCGTTCGATATCAGGTTGCCAACTGCTACATGGGCCGAGCCGGGCTGATCAATTCCGGTGGTGGTTCGGGCGAGAACGATCTGCAACAGGCGGTACGAACTGCTGTTATCAACAAGCGTGCCGGTGGCATGGGGTTGATCTCAGGGCGTAAGGCGTTCCAGAAAGACATGAAAGATGGTGTTGCGCTGTTGAATGCTATACAGGATGTTTACCTGGATGAGCAGGTAACGATTGCCTAGGAGGCTGTCCGAGAATAACGATCGAGGCGAGAGTGTGAGATTTTTAGTCAGATTTTCTCGTCAATTGAGGTGAATAGTTGTTCTATTCGCCGAGATTTACGCGGAAATCTGGCCGAAATATCGCGCTTGCGCTCGATCAGCTTATTCTCGGACAGCCTCCTAGCCTGCGGTTTGGCCTCCCAGTGAAGAGTCTTGCAAGGCGGCCTTCTGCGTTTCGTGAACAGTCCAGGCTATGCGGTTAAACGGTCCACCGCTTCCTGATACCTGGCACGTGTCTTGACAATAATATCATCAGGCAAGCTGGGTCCTGGCGACTGTTTGTTCCAGTTTTGAGTCTCCAGCCAGTCCCGCAGAAATTGCTTGTCAAAGCTCTGCGGGCTGCTGCCTGGTTGCCAGGCATCTGCTTCCCAATATCGTGATGAGTCGGGTGTGAGAATCTCATCCATCAGCACCAGATTTCCTTGCGCATTAGTGCCGAACTCGAACTTGGTGTCTGCGGTGATGATGCCACGTTGGCTGGTGAAGCTTGCTGCGCTGTTGTACAGCGCCAGACTTATTCGGCGTACCTCGTCAGCGCGTTCATGACCGATAAGCTCACTCACCTTCTCGAATGAAATGTTCTCATCATGATCACCCAATTCTGCCTTGGTGGCGGGTGTGAATATGGGACGTTCAAGCTTGCTGGCCTGCTGCAGACCCTTGGGCAGTTGCACGCCGCATATTGATCCCGTGCTCTGGTAGTCCTTCCAGCCGCCGCCGATAAGATAGCCACGCACAACGGCTTCGATGGGCAACGGGTTCAGGCGTTTTATGATCATACTGCGCCCTTCAGCCTGCGCTCGCTCCGCAGGATCAGGCAGTACGCTATCCAGACTGATGTTGGCAAGATGGTTGGGAATGAGTGCGCGCACGCGGTTAAACCAGAACATGGCCAGCTGCGTCAGCAGTTTGCCCTTGCCCGGAATCACGTTGGGCATAATGACGTCAAACGCTGACACTCTGTCGGTTGCGATCATCAACCAGTGATGATCGTCTATGGTGTAGATGTCGCGAACCTTTCCCCGGTAATGCAATGGCAGTGAGGTGATGCTGCTGGTGTGCAAGGCATCAGGATGGTCTGGACGCTGTGACCTATCGACGACGGTCGTGGTAATCATGTTCATGCGCACGAGGGACAAGGGGCGTGAAGTATACTATGGCTCCTGTGGGAACCTCAGAGCTTGGAATGGAAGACGTACTTGTCGGGATTGTGATGGGCAGTAACAGCGACTGGCCTGTCATGCAGCTGGCGGCTTCGGTACTGGACGATTTTGACGTGACGCATGAGTGTCGCGTGGTATCGGCGCATCGTATGCCAGACGATATGTTCGACTATGCGGCAAGCGCCCAGCAGCGAGGCTTGCATTGCATTATTGCCGGCGCTGGTGGCGCAGCACATCTTCCCGGCATGCTGGCTTCCAAGACCACGGTGCCCGTTCTGGGTGTGCCAATGCCCACACGTTATCTGAGTGGGCAGGATTCGCTGTATTCCATTGTGCAGATGCCAAAGGGGATTCCCGTGGCAACGTTCGCCATTGGAGAGGCAGGTGCTGCCAACGCTGCACTGTTTGCTGTCAGTATGCTGGCTCGTTCAGACATCACCTTGCGCGAACGCCTCCTGCAATCGCGCAGTGCACAGACGACGATGGCCAGAGCGATGGAACTCACGTGAACACACATGCTGATGCTGGCGCTAATCCAACGGATAATCCGGGCAGTAATGCTGCATCCGATGACAGCGTGTCGATCAGAGCGCTGCCACCAGGCAGCACGCTGGGGGTTATTGGTGGTGGGCAGTTAGGGCGTTACTTTGCTCTCAAAGCGCGACAGTTCGGCTATGTGGTCTGGGTGCTGGACCCTGACGCCAACGCGCCAGCCATGCAGATTGCATCGGTGCCATTAGTGGCTGCCTACGATGATCAGCAGGCATTGCACACCTTGGGCGAGGCCTGCGATGCGGTCACGATCGAATTTGAGAATGTGCCTGCCAGTAGTCTGGAGTTACTTCAGGGTATTACGCGGGTTGCACCGGGTTCTACAAGCGTTCAGATATCGCAAGACCGTTTGCTGGAGAAACAGCATGCGCTTGGCTGCGGCTTGTTGCCTGTACCTCATGCATCTGTTAGTTCGCACAACGACATTGAGGCCGCGACTGCTGAGGTAAGTTTTCCAGCCATTATCAAAACGGCGCGACTGGGGTATGACGGTAAGGGCCAACGTACGTGTCACGATGTTGCTGAGGTTATATCGGCATTCGATGATTTCGGCGGTGTTGCCTGTGTGCTGGAGCAGCGTGTTGAATTGGCGGCTGAGGTGTCAGTGGTTCTTGCTCGAGGGTTTGATGGCAGTATTGCCGTGTTTCCCGTTGCGCAGAACGCGCACGTGGATGGCATTCTGCATACATCGGTCGTGCCGTCATCTCAACCGGAGGCATTGACACGCAAGGCGTCCGAACAGGCGTGCGCATTAGCCAATGCGATTAGCCATGTGGGTGTTTTGGCTGTAGAGTTTTTTATCACTGCCGACAACACGCTGCATTTCAACGAGATGGCACCGCGGCCCCATAACAGCGGTCACTACACACTCGATGCAACGCTGTGCAGTCAGTTCGAGCAGCAGATGCGCGTGTTATGTGCACAGCCTCTGGGGAGCACAACGTTACTCTCTCCCGTGGCCATGCTAAATCTGCTGGGTGATCTGTGGACACCTGAAACCCCTGCATTCACCAGTGTTTTTGCACAGCCGGGTTGTCACTTGCACTTGTACGGTAAGTCGCAAGCTAGGCCGGGCAGAAAAATGGGCCACATTAACTGCCTGGCCGCGGATGCTACAAGTGCGCAAACACTGGCAATGGGTCAGTATGAGGCTCTATTGCAGTAGGTAACACTGGTTCAGGGAGCTTGGTATGGTTCTCGCATTGGCATAGCCACTGAGTTTCATCCTATGGATCGTACGCAACATGAGTCTCGCCCAGCGCAAAGCGCATACCGAAGGCCACTCCTCGAGTTTCATTCCTACTGCTGTTGAATCCCTGAGCATTCAGGCGTCAGCGTTGTCCAGTATAGCTGCCAGACTTGATGGTCAGTTCGACGAAGCCATTACACTGATTCTGTCTTGCAAGGGACGCGTCATTGTGTCAGGTATGGGCAAATCAGGGATCGTCGGTAAAAAGATTGCTGCCACGCTGGCCTCCACCGGCACACCCAGTTTCTATGTTCATCCAGGTGAGGCCTTGCATGGCGATCTGGGCATGATTACCACCGACGATCTTATTCTGCTGATATCACATAGTGGTGAGACGGAGGAAGTACTCAAACTGATGCCATCGCTGGAATACTTTGGCAATCGCATTATTGCAATGGTGGGTAAGGGGGATACCTCTATCGGTAGCAAGGCTGATGTTGAGCTTCGATGTGATATCGAGCGCGAAGTCTGCCCTAACAATCTGGCCCCGACAACATCGGCACTTGCCATCATGGCATTGGGTGATGCGATTGCTGTGTGCCTGATCAAGGCCCGAGATTTCAAGCCTGCTGATTTTGCCCAGTTTCATCCTGGTGGCATGCTGGGCAGGCGATTGTTATCCCGGGTTGGGGATGTCATGGTCACTGAAAACCTGCCCATCATTGATCCTCAGGAATCAGTGCGAGAAGCCATTTTCTGCATGACATCTGGCCGCTTTGGCCTGGCGATCATTGCCCAGCAAAACCGTTTAATCGGCATACTCACAGATGGTGATCTGCGTCGTGCTCTCATCATGGATCCCATGATGATGAACAAGCAGGTACGTGATTTCATGACGCCGGTACCCGTCACGATTTCCGCCAATGCCATGGTCTCTGATGCGGAACTGCTAATGCGTAAATACAAGATTCGCGCATTGGTTGTTACTGATGCACGTGAGGGTCACGAGGAAGAAGTCTGTGGCCTGCTGGAGATATTTGCAAATTCTGAAAAGCGTTGAATATGCAATGAGTCGATCGAAAACCATCAAGCTATGGACGACATGTTGCTTTTTTTTGTTAATGCAAGCCTGTGCTACAGCGCCAGAGCGATACAAAGATGCGGCTGTGCAGCCAGGTGTAGCTTCAGCAGAGCATGCACTCGAACTGGATGGTTTGTCTCGCGGTGATCGCGTTGTGTTCTACACCGGTATTCTGGCGAACATGGGGCAGGTCATGATTGGTCGTGATTACCATTCGGCCAATGGGCGTGCGTGTAAACGTATCTTGAATATTCACGGTGACCAACTGCTCTGCGTAGCGTGCAAGATAGACAACGAGCGTTGGTACATGCGAAAGCCATTGCAGGCAGAGACAGGTGGAATCACTGATTTTCGCGTTTCTCCGGAAACTGATTGACACTGAATGATGTTGATAGCCCTTGCGCACAAGGCTCTATCAGACTGATTGAAGACTAAGGGCAGACGATACACGGCCTTGATAGAACTTACAGGATCTGCTTGGTGTGGGCAGTATTACATCACTGTACGCCACTCAGGGTAAACAAGTACCTACAGCGCTATGGATCAATCAATCACAAATTCAACGGATGCCACGGATACCATAGAGGCTGCTCAGGATGAGCGTCTCGTCTGGACAGAGGTGTGGGAGGCGGTCAACACTCAGGCCAGGGTAATCCATGCGCTGATACTTCGAGAAACACTGAGCAGATACGGTGATCATAAGCTTGGGTTCATGTGGGCGTTGCTCGAGCCGCTTTTCTTTGTCACGGTAATCGCAGGCTCCATGGCAGCCATGCGTTCAGATATGCCCAGTGGAATGCCATTAGTACCGTTCATGATTACAGGATTTGTGCCTTTTGTCATGTTCCGAAACGCGATGAATCAGCTAAAGGGTGCGGTAAGCGCCAATCGTACGTTGCTGGGGTTTCCACAAGTCACGATTTTTGACGTCATCGTTGCGCGCATGTTGTTGGAAAGTGGTGTAATCCTGTTTGTCTTTGCGCTTATCCTGAGCATGGCGCATCTGCTTGGTTTTGAGATACGCGTTGAAAATCCTTTGGGTGTTCTGTTGGCGTGTGTAAGTCTTTTAATGCTCGGTAGCGGACTTGGCTTTGTTCTGGCGTCTATTACGCCAATTATTCCGTCATCCGGTCAGATAGCCGGCATATTATTTGGCAGACCGTTGTTTGTTACGTCCGGATTGTTCTTCACGGCCAGCTCAATACCTGAGCCGTTTCGCACATGGTTGCTGTACAACCCCGTGTTGCATTTGATGGAACTGTTACGTTCCAGTTTCTTTTATGAATTTGAAAGTAACTACGGCAGTTGGTCTTATGCCGGTAGCTGGGTGGTGGGAATGTTTGCTTTTGGTCTGTTGACGTACCAGGCGCTCAAACGCCGCGCTATTGTAGGGCTGTAGCGCAATGATCAGACTTGAAAACGTCAGCAAACGCTACAAGACCACTGCCGGTGTGCGTACTGTATTGAACAATGTCAGCGTGACGTTTCCCAAGGGGTTCAGCGTTGGCATACTGGGCATGAACGGGGCAGGTAAGTCAACATTGATTCGTATCATCGGTGACGCAGAGCCGGCCGACTCCGGACGAGTTATTCGAGCAGGACGAGTTTCATGGCCACTGGGCTTCACAGGTGGCTTTCAGCCAACCATGACAGCGCGTGAAAATGCTCGATTTGTCGCTCGAATCTATGGTGAAAGCACCGAGTACATAGAACAGTTCACTGAAGAATTCTCAGAGCTTGGAAAGTACTTTGATGTACCACTGCGAAGCTACTCTGCGGGCATGCGTGGTCGGTTCGCCTTTTCAGTGAGTCTGGCCTGCAACTTTGACTACTATCTGGTGGATGAAGCATTGGAGACCGGAGACTCACGCTACCGGGAAAAATTCCGACGAGCGTTTGAGGAGCGCCGTGAGAACGCATCGGTCATTCTTGTTTCCCACAACGAACAGACGATCCGTCGCAACTGCGATATGGCTGCAATCCTGCATGATGGCAGGATAGATATGTATGACGATCTGAAGGAAGCATTGCGCTTTTACAAACTGCTGCAGACCCGGGCTGCCTGATCAATGAACGCTATTATAAAAAGTTTACTAACAGTGGTTGGTGCACCTACGTTACTGGCCATCGCTTATTTTGGCTTCATCGCGTCCGACGTCTATGTTTCAGAATCACGCTTTTCCATAAAATCCGCCAAGACAGCTGGTGCTTCTTCAGGACTGGAAGCGCTGGTTAATGTTCCTATTGTATCTTCTGGTGGAAAGGAGGTGATGGTTGTCATCGACTACGCAGAATCCCAGGACATGATGTTGAAAATTCAGGACCGGCTGGATATTCGCTCTCACTTTACTGATGAGTCTATCGACCCCCTGTCACGACTGGCGAAAGATGCGACTCTGGAAGAGATGCTTGATTATTTTCGTGATCATGTACGTCTGATGCGTGATTCACAAAGTGATGTCATAACCCTGACGACTCGCGCCTTTGATCCACTGGTGGCACAACAGATTGCCCAGCTGGTTATTGAACTCAGTGAAAGTCTGGTAAACACCTTATCCACCCGCATGGAAGAGGATGCACTTAAAACAGCTCGTGACGAGGTTGGGCGCGCTGAGGAAAAAATCAAGCAAGCCAGTGCCTCTGTGACTGCATTCAGACGCAGTAGCTCCTCACTCAATCCGGCAGCAGAATCCAGCGCCCTCTTAACGATCGTATCGGGTCTGGAGACTCGCCTGATTGAAACCCGTGCCTTGTTGAGTGAGAAGAGAGCATTCATGCGGGAAGACTCTTCAGAGGTTGTCAGTTTGAAAAACAAGATAACCGCTATCTCAAGACAGATGGCTCTTGAGCGTGGCCGTCTGTCTGGTGGAGAAGGGGAGTTGGAAATGGGTGGCTTGATAGAAGCCTATCAGCCTCTTATTCTTGATCAGGAGCTGGCTCGACAGCAATATGCCTCTGCCTTGAGTTCGCTGGAGCTTGCCCGAATAGAGGCACAACGAAAAAAACAATATCTCGTGACATTCATACAGCCGAGTTTGCCCGATGAAGCCATAGAACCGCACAGGGTTAATCGGATTGTGACGGTAACGGTATTTTCGTTTCTCGTATATCTTATCTTTGGGTTGATGTGGTCAGCTCTCAAAGATCACATAGGACGATAGATAATCCTGTTGTGGTGTCATGGATGCTTGAGTTCAGTGCCTAGTATTGCGTATGGCGTTTCAACTTGACGGCATGTTATTTGCGATAGATTAATTACTGTTCACTCAGAGCACGGAATGCACTGTGACACAACCATTCAATACCCAAAGGCGTACTCGTGATTAGATTCAACAGATGTTTTGTTCTTCTGCTACTTGGACACATGCTGCATGTTCCTTATTTGCATGCACAGTCTGTAGACTCTGCAGGCACTCAGATTGAGCAGCAACGACTCTCCGCTGTTGATATTCTGAATGAGCAGCAACAAAAAAGTGCTTTGCTGCAGGCTACTATGCCATTGCCGTTTGGTAGCAATCTCTTTACAGGCGGATTCAGCCACAGCCGCGAAGATGGTCTCAATCCGGGTTATGTCGTTCAGCCTGGAGACAGAGTCAGCGTCAGAATCTGGGGCGCCATTGATTTTAATGAGAGCCTGGTTGTTGACCCGCGTGGCAATATTTTCCTGCCATCGGTTGGGCCTGTCATGGTTGGAGGGGTGCGTAATCAGGACCTCAACGCACGAGTGACTCAAGCCGTTAGCACAGTATTTTTTGACAACGTCAAGGTTTACACCAGCCTCGACAGTTCGCAGCCAGTGGCAGTTTTTGTTACAGGGAATGTCGTTGCGCCCGGACGCTATGCAGGAATTCCGTCCAACTCCGTACTCTACTATGTCGATAAGGCTGGCGGGATTGATGCGCAAAAGGGTAGCTACCGCAATATCGAACTGCTCCGCTCCGGAAAAGTCATTGAGAAAATCGACCTGTATGAGTTCATTCGCGAAGGCAAACTGGTCAACGTGCAGTTTCAGGACGGTGACACCATTCTTGTCAGAGAACGAGGCGATGCGGTGTCAGTGTCGGGCGATGTGCTGGATGCTGCGCTTTTCGAGCTTCGTGACGGACAGGCCCTGGGCAGTGACGTCATGCAAATGGCACGCTTGTTACCCGGCGTCAGTTACGCAGGTGTATCTGGCATCCGGGATAACAAACCCTATTCGGCGTACATGCCGGTGGATGAATTTGAAAAGCTCCCACTTATAAATGGTGACGTTGTCAGTTTTCGCGCAGACCAGCATGAAAGTATTATTGTTGTGGAAGTCGAGGGAACCCATCTGGGTCAATCACAATTCGCCGTACCGCCCAATACACGATTGAAAGATCTTCTGGATTTCATAGAGGTAGATCCTGATCTTACCAATCTGAAGGCCATATCGCTAAGACGTAAAAGCATTGCCATCAGGCAGAAAGAGGCATTGAGAGAAAGTCTCATGCGTCTTGAAGCAAGGTACCTCACAGCGTCGTCACAAACCGATCAGGAATCAGCCATAAGGGCTCAGGAAGCGCAGCTCATCAGTCAGTTTGTTGCCAATGCTCGTCAGGCAGAGCCTAGCGGGCGAATGGTGGTGGCCAGAAACGGTGAGATTGCCAATATCTTGCTCGAATCAGGGGATACCATTACCATCCCTCGCGTTTCGGATTCTGTTCTTCTCAGTGGCGAGGTGTTGGTATCGCAGGCAATCCTGTATGAAAAAGGTATGCGTGCACTGGATTACATAAATCGCTCTGGTGGTTTCAGTCAGCAAGCACAGACAGATCGATTGGTGATACTGCATGCCAACGGTGAAGTCAGTAGTGGTAAAAACCCAGTGATAGTGGCAGGCGACGAAATAATCGTTCTACCCAAGGTGCCCGTCAAGAACCTTCAGATCGCCTCAACCATTATTGACATAATCTACAAAGTTGCCATTGCCGCATCCGTAGCCGTTCAACTGTAAGTGCAGGGCAATAGACAATGAGCAGCGTATCGGCATCTGCCAACCTTCAGAAGCAGTCTGATAGTCCTGTGTGTATAGTCCAGTTCTGGGATAAGAATATTCCGCAGGCAGTTGCACAGTTGACGCAAGGTGTCGCGCAGATGAACTCGGGGCTGCCTTACCTCATATTTGACGATGAGAGTGCTGCCGAGTTTATCAGGAAGGAAATTGGTAGCGATGTACTCAAGCTTTACAACCGTTGCGCTATTCCTGCCATGCGGGCTGATCTTTTCAGATATTGCTTTCTTGCCAGGCGTGGTGGCGTTTATATCGACGCTGATTTTCCGGCTGTTGCCAGTATTGAACCGCTGGTTACTGCTCACACAAAAGGGTGTTTGTATCTGCGTGAGAAAGGATTGACCAATAGTATGATGTACTTGCGGGAGCCTGGTAACAGTCTTGCTCAAACGGTGCTGGAGGTTGCCATTGAGAACATTTCCACCAAATCGTCTAACAGTGTATGGCAGGTAACTGGGCCACACATTTTGCAATCGCTGTATGCTGACAAGGATTGCGCTGCTTTGTTTGATGATATACATATCATTGATGAAGCAGAATTTGCTCTGTACTTTAAACCAGCAGTGAGTCTGGACTACAAGCGTGATGATTCACATTGGCTTGTAGCCAGGCAGAAAGGTCTCAAAATATTTAAAGACTAAGATGAACCGCGGAAGGCCGCCCGCTTGAGGCTTTCACTGGAAGGCCAGCCGGGGGCGGCCTATTCAAGAAAAATCTGGACAGGGCGTTCTCTTGGCTTTATAAATTGTCCAGATAAGAGCCGCTGATAATCATGCGGCTCAGCCCTGCTTGAGTCTATTTATTGCTGTGTACAAATCGCTGGCAAAGCATACGTTGACCATGGGCCGTGCCAGCAAGTATCAGCATTAACAGCCACGACAGTGCGCCGCCGGAAGATCTGCTGTTTGATTGAGCATCCTTATCATCTTCTGTTTCTTTTTCTGGTGTTTCTGGCGATGTTACTTCAGACTGCTCTTCGCTCTCTTCTTCTGGTGGTGGCTCTGCCACAACATTGCTGGCGTCCACATTGGCTTGCCAAGTGTCGCAGAACGTCTCATCACCTGTCAGTACCAATCGTGGTGTTAAATCTTCAGACAACCGTGCATAAAATGTTAACGGGCCGCTTTGCGCCGTTCCGCTGATGGCAATGGTGTTGATCTGGCTGCTCAACAGGTTTGCAGGAATAGTGGATCGATACCTGCTTGTTGCTTCCCATCGACCACTGGCCTCGCCCAACTGGAGTACCGAATCCGGGAATGGGGTGGTCTCACCATTGCGCATGGGCCAGTCACTGTGTGACCCCAGTGAATAGACAACAGCACCTTCTGCCGCCTGGTCGTTTGTGGTGTACTCGAGTACAGCAGAAGTTGCCGGAGGAACCAGCGACATGTCAAATTTGAGCAAAGCCGTGGATGCACCGAACTCTGCGCTCAGGTACTCCATCGAGGAATAACCACTCGCTGGGTCAGCAGGATTGAAAGATGCTGTTAAAAAGGCCGGTATTGCCAGAGTGTTACCGGTGCATTGATTGCTCGGTTGTTGTTGCCAGCTATCCTCTGCAATCTCCAGATTTTCGTTGACAATTTCAACGGGCGGCTGAGACTCCTCTGGCTCTGGTGTTTCGTCAGGCTCAACCGTCGATCCATCATCCATGATCATTCTGGACAGTTCCCAGTTTTCTATTTCCGACGGGTTGAAACCGTAGTCTGCATGGCGGTACAGTGCGATGCGATCAAGGGCATGCCCGTTGGAGCGCCCGGATATCTCGACGGTATGATCTCCTTCTGAAAAGTACTGTCTTATCGGAAAGCCAACATTGTCGACCGTTCTTGAATCCCAGCTCCAATCATTGAGCGTGTTCATGTAAACCTTTGTCCAGTTATCCAGAGGATGCTCATCAACAATGTTTTGTCCCGTCGCCAGGCGAACCCATGAGTCGTTGTGCTCTGTGCTTAACTCACCAACCGCAATATGGCTACGCCAGCGCAACTGGTAGTTGCCTGCCGTTTCGATACGTATGCGATAGGTCATACTCCCCCTTCCAGCGGTCTCTTTCGGGAAGGAGTTTCGTCCGGTCCACTCGAAATAGCCGCTTCCCTTGAAGTTTTCCAGATCTGTTTTCAGCTGCCAACCTTCAGCTGGCTCCGCATCCTCTACATCAAATACAACAATGCCGTCCTCTTCAAGGTATATGCGATCTGATGCAGCATTGGCGGCTCCGTAGAACATTGTGCAAGTCAGCAATATGGATATACTGGCAGTCAAGTTACGCATTGAGTGAATTCGTGTCCGTTGAAATTGATAACTGTCCTTAGTAACGGCTCAGCCAAGATGTTTTGAAAGCTCAGACGTTGATTTTGTTCACGAATATACACAGTAGTTGAGTGTTAAAGCACATCTACGTGGTGAGCGGCCGTGTCCTCGCCCAGATTTCTCATAAGATCACCCAATCCTTCCAGTCAGGAGACTGCGCGTTTCATGGGTAGTCCGGGCTAGAAGCCCAGAGCTGCTGTCAGCTGCTCCTCAGAAACATTTATAGACTGCGACAGGCGCTTGCTCAGGTTCTTGTTGTTGAGTGTCGTCTCCTTGTCCACAATGTCGGAACAGTTGTAATTGTAGTATTTCAATCCCAGAGCGGATGACAGTGCCCAGAAGCATGGCTGTACGTGATCTGAATAGAACTCATGTACAGCTGTACCTGGTTTGCAATACACCAGTAAGCTGAGCGCAGCCCCGTGAGGCGCGATTATCTGACTGGCATTGGCAAATAGTGCAATTTGCTGTCGGTAAGGCAGCTTTTCCGGCTCAATACACGTGTATCCGTTTTTTTCGAGTAACGCGTAGGTACCTTTCGGATCAGAGAAGCCTCGGGTTTCTCGCTTTACTGCAATATGTGTAGGTGAGCCAAAAGCAGGATCCACCTGTGCAGCAGGAAGGAACGTGCTCCTCAGCCAGTCAGGATGCCGGTGACTCTGTGCCATTCCCTGCCGATTGTGCAAACGAACCATCAGTATTTCTTCGAATCTGTACTGACAGTTATCACGATCAACAAACGTTATCTGCTCCTCCGTGATACCTGCGTTCAGCAGTGTTTGTATCTGGAACGCGGTGTTGTGACTATCCAGCAGAATGTTATCGATCTGGTTTAGCCGTATGCCGGCGGATTGAACCAGACCGAGAGCAACAATCAGATCAAAATGCCAATGATAGAAGTTGTGCGAGTTGTGAGCAGCCAGTAAAATCGAGAGACCATGAAGATCCTGTGCCTCATCGGTTTTCTGAATTCTTGGCGTAAGTAGATAGCTGTTCATCGTCGAATGCTCTGAATTACGCGTGCCGTGTTCATCGACATACAGTTTGTTCTTTCCGTCATACAGCAGCGAACCGTTACGCATCACATCGACATATTCATAGTCTGTTTGTACTGCTGCTACATGAAATACGGTATTTCTCTTGTGATCATTGTTCAGTGGTGGTGTCAGTGGCAAGGTTTCCTTGCTGTACCAGCTCAGCCTATGGCATGTTTCCATGTTGCTGGATGTGCTATGCGGATAAGGATCCAGTTGATGACGTTCCTTGATTGAGCCTGGCAGGATCCCGCGATAAACGCGTTTACTATCTTCACTGGCGCCCTGTATTTCAAGATGACGGGCAAGCGCAACCAGTGGTGCTCTTGCTCCAGGGTTGAGCCGGATGGCGTCAACCAGTCTGGCTTCTATTTCATCGATTGTTGCGGTTTTGTCGCTGTGCATGAAGAGAATCAGTCTGTGAACGTTACAAGAGGTACGCAAGTAGTGGTGTGCAAGCCTCAGGGCTCAGTTCTTTTTGCTATTTGCAGTTTTTTAAAGAGTGAGTCGAGCGTATTCAGATCGACTCGGAAATCTGACAGTCTGCGTTTGTCAGCACTGTCGTGATAGCTCTCGTCTCCTGCTACAAATCGAGTCGATTCATTCTCACCGCAGAAATGCACAGCGTGGCGTAAGCCTGTCATTTCACTGATCAACCAGAAACAGGGGGCAATATGGTCCTTGTACAACTCGATGACTGTGGTGTTACTTTCACAAAATGCAATGTTGCTCATTCCGGCGCCGTGTGCTCCAATCACTATGTTTGCACTGTTGAACAACTCGGCCTGTTCGCTTACGGACAGGTTTTCGAGTGACACACTGTGAAAATCAAATGTGCTCAGATAAGTAACTAGCTCACTTTCATTATTAATGGAACGACCTTTTGCGTGTTTTCTGCTGATGTAGAGTCGCCGATTCGGTTCGATACTGGTGTCTGTCCGCTCCTGTGCGGGTTTAAGAAATGCAGCCTTCAGAAATGCTGGGTTCCAGCTAGCCTGGCCTTTACCCAGCGTATTACTACCATAGGTTGGTACCAGAAGCTCGCTGCAATGGAAGTAATGATCGTGATCTGCAATGACCAGTCTGGACATATTAATGCCTAGACGATCAAGCGTTTCATGCTGAAAATCCGTTTGCAGAGCATTGACAATAAAGTGGTCGATCTCATTGATATCAATACCGCTACGTTGCAGGACATGAATGCGCGGCAGGATATCGTTCATCCAGTGGTAATAGTTGTTGGGGTTACGGTTGCCAAGCACACAGCTTTTGCCAGTGAGTTGATGAGCAGTGCGCTTTCCCAAGGCACTGCTTACAACGTCGGGAAAGCCACGTGACACATTTTCGACAACACGTTTGTCAGTGTCCCATACCACCGCATTGAAGCCATCGAACCACAGTCTGGCGTCTGTGAGGCGAAAGGTTTGTGCAGGTGCGGAATGTAGATGTTCTTGTGACAGTTCCCATACAGGGTTGTTGTTCACTGAGACGGGTGCAGCCAAAGGGATGCTCTGGGCAGGATAGGCCTGCAGACTTGTGACATTTTCTGCGTGTTTACTGTGCGTTGTATTTAACGAGGAAGCGCTGAAGTATTGTTGCCTTATTGAGTTAGGCATTCCGTAGCGATGGCAGATTGCAGCTTCGTCCAGTCGGTTTTGCCCTTTCAGTGCTTTGCCCAGCAGCTTCAGTGCTTTACCACTGTTAGGTAATCGTTTGAGTGTTCTTACGGCAAATTCCTCAGCAACCTGCCACTGCTGATGCTGGATGGCCAGCTCGCCAATCTCAGCGTAGAGTACGTGGGCGTAGTGAACGTCATCCGATGCACTTCGACAAGCCTCGAATGCTGCAGCAAGTGACTGTTCGTCTCCCTCTGTAACATCCTTCAAATCATTGAGCGCGCGTAGCAATGCCGGTTGTCGGTTCATCAGGAGGTCAGAGCCTGCACGTGCTTGATGCTTTCGGCCGTGTGAATTTGCGTATGCTGATAATTTGACGCTTCATGTGCTGCGATAGACCGCGTTTGCGCTTGTAAAGTGAGTCAACACTGGTGGAAATCATGGTTAGCGGTAATGCATTGCAGACATGGATTGCCCTTCGCATATCGTCCTTCACTGCTTTCTCCTTCACAAGCTATGCCATTCTCAAACGACGCGAATGTCCATGGCACGCTCCATGCACCCTCCACCCACGACACTCCCGAATAGTGATGCAGGCGCAAGTTGCAACTCATGAGACTGATCTTCCTGCTTCAAAAAGAAGCCTGGTTTGTAGAGCATACTGATGCGTGGTACAGATTGCATGATCTGGCCCATGTGGAACTAGCGCTTGGTGGACTGGCACTGAAAATGGTGGATCAGCACGACCTGATAGAGCAGCCGCATCAGGCTGGTACAGCAACGCTGGTTCAGTCAGATCAGAAGTCAATAAAGGTTACTTTGAAGACGGCTGCTGGCGTTCTTATAGACACATTGGTCATTGTGTTGGACGAGCGTTCGCTGATAAACGTGAACTGGATTACCAGGAAATTCAGAGATGGCTGGGTTAGTGCCGATGCTGAAATTATGCTGGATAATGTAGGAGCCATGTTTCTTGAAGCCTATTTGCCAGCCAGAAAAAACTCAGGCGGCAAGACGCTGACTATCTTGAATAATCAGAATGGCAAGGTGAGGGAAATCTGGATGGAGAGAGACAGGAAAACCCGCATACCGTTGCTGGAGCGTGGCAGCAAAGGCCGCCTTCATTTGAACCTGCAATGCGAGCCAGAGGAGGTTGATCAATCATCAGAACCGCGACAATTGGGATTTGTACTGGTCTCTGAAGAACCTCACCCTGTCTGAAAGCCGATTGTATACGCCAGCACTATTCATGAGACCCTTGATCATGGCGGACACAAAGGGTGGTTGCATGATTCACTCTGACTGGGCAGTTTCGCAAATGAATCTACAACATTGATATCAGAACGGTCATGAAGCAACGTTTGTCGGAGAGCCATGGGTATGTAAGTAAGTCTGATCGAGTCAGGCATGTTCGTCTAATCAAGTCAAGGTAGAAGGATTGCAAGTCAATGCAAGCAAATGATGTAAAGGTGGCACGGTTAACCAGTAACCTGTTGACACTGGCTGAAGATGTTGCTGCCTACAGCGCCGCTGAATCGGCGCGATCTGATGCAGCGATTGCTGATGCTCGCAAGACTGCGGCAATGTCTATACAGCAAGATAGTAAAAGCAAGAAAAGAGGACGAGCCGCCGTCGTTTCCTGGGATCTTTGCCATAACCCTGCAGGCAGAGCTTACGTACTCTATCAACTCCTCAAACAGGACTGGGATGTTGATCTGATCGGGCCTATGTGGTCTCGATTTGGGACGCAAGTCTGGGAACCGCTACGTGCTAGCGGTCTACCGATAAAGAGCTTTCATTGTTCGAGCGTATCCGATTTTGTGCCCAAGGCTGAAGCCATGGCTGCCACACAGCACTACGACCTTGTGTATGTGTGCAAGCCTCGTCTACCATCTTTCTATCTTGGTGCACTGATAAAGCAGGCCAGTGACTGCCCTTTGATCCTGGATGTGGATGACTTTGAGTTATCGTTCTTTGAGAACGAGCACTACGCTAGTTTTGAAGAGTTGCAACAAACCATACATGCAGCGTTGCATGAGCCGTTTGAAGAGCTGTCCACACGATATGCGCAATCGCTGATTACGTCGGCGGATGCACTTACTGTTTCCAACGTTGCATTGCGCTCACGCTTTGGAGGGCATATGCTCAGGCACGCCAGAGACGAGAGCCGATTCATCAACTCTACAGAGCGCAGGGCATCGGCGCGTCAACGGCTGGGAATTTCCCACTCCGACTTTGCGTTGATGTTTGTTGGAACACCCAGGTCACACAAGGGCGTGCTGGATGTCGCCAGAGCACTGAACGAGCTTAATGATCCTGATATCGTATTCCATATCGTGGGAAGTGCCACAGACGATCAACTGAAAGACGAACTGGAGCTGTTCACGCAGGCACTGATTGTCATGCATCCCAATTGCGCGTTTGACGAGTTGCCTGACTTGCTAGCCGGTGCTGATCTGGTACCGCTGATTCAGGATGTTGATCATGCCATCAGCCAATATCAGATTCCTGCCAAAGTGTCTGATGCATTGTCGTTAGGAATTCCCGTTGTCGCCACCCGCACGCCACCGCTGGCAGATTTGATTGCCAGTGGTGCCATACATGAGGCCAATCGCAACAATCTGGCAAAAGTGATCGGTGATCTTAAGCGACTGCGTCTGAACGACAGTAATAATGATAAATCTTTTGACAGAAATCAGGAGCGAGTGAATTTTCTTGGCGAAATGAGTCTGGCAGTCAACAGAACCCGTCTTGCTCTTGCCATTGATGAAGCACAGGTCAAAAACAAGCAGCAGTGTCTGGATACCCAGTCTTCACTGACGTTCTTTTCCAAGAGCGCGTTGGCTGAGGTATCTGGTCAGCTGCCTCCAGCATTGGCGCAGATGATAGGCATGATGCGGAATCACTATCGAGGTTTGCGTGGCCAGGAATTGCATATGACCAGACAGCGTCGTGGAGAGAAGTCTGTCAAGAAAAGCCCGACGGCTTTATCCGAACGATTTAACAGACTGCCTTCCATTGTGCGTTCACTGTCGCGATCCTATGATATTGCATTTTTCTGGAAACAGAACGACAGCAATCTATATGGTCGTCGCTCTGACATGATCGCTAAGGAGTTTAGTCTGTCGGGACGTGTCGGAAAAATGCTGCATCTGGACGCTCCTTTGTCTGCATCTTCGATAAGTCATTATTTCGAGCGTGCAATGCTTGCCCCGGACGATCAGCAGGATATGATACTGGACAGTCTGATAGATCGTCAGATGGGTATTTATGATACCCGGGTGGTTCGCTCTAGAACCCACGTATATTCGAGTCAGACCAGAAGGACGCGGTTGCTGGGCAAGACTTTGTTGCCCAAAGGAGCTTATGTGCGATTTGTTAATGAACAGCTGGAAGAACATGGCATGCGCGCGCGCAATGCGGTTGCGTGGTTCTGTCCCGTAGTTTGGGATGCACCCGAGCTGATTGAGAGCATCGGTTTTCGTGCCGTAATAGCAGATTTGATTGACGATCAGCGTGCCTGGGGTGGAACCGCTGAGCAAAAGAAAAACCTGGAAGAAAACTATCTTCAGACTTTGTCTTCGGCCGATATTGTCTTCGCAAATTGCGAATCGTTAGCGGAGACCATGCAAGATCACGTTACTTCAAAAATCCATGTTGTACCCAATGGTGCGGAGCGATTTGATCAATACCCGCAAGCACCAGTTCCTGATGTGTTAAAGAATATCAAGGGTCCTATCGTGGGGTATGTCGGAAATCTGCGAGATCGAATTGACTGGACGCTCCTGCATGAGGTAGTGGCCGCAATGCCCGATGTCACTTTCGTGTTTTTTGGTCCTGCCGGTGACAATCTGAATGCGCTCAGCCTTGCGCAACATAGCAACGTACATGTATTGGGAATCATTCCCTACGATGCGCTGGCATTTCATTTGAAAGCGTTTGATGTCGGGATTGTGCCGCACTTGAACAACGAGCTTACCGAGCGTATGAACCCTCTGAAGGTGTATAACTACTTTGCAGCCGGATTACCGATCGTGTCGTCCGAGGTGGCCAACCTTGAAAGTCTTGGCAGTGTTCTCAAAACAGCAACTAACGCCTCGGATTTTATTTCAGCCATCAGGGAATCACTGGCCAGTCCCGTCGATACCAGTAGCGCGCAGTGGCAGGCGTCGATGAATGTGATCGCGTGGGAAAATCGTGTTGACAGGATTCTGGAAGTCATGGATCAATCCTTGCACCGCAAGTTGCGCAAGTCAGCATAGAGCAGTGTATCAATCAAGACTGTAGCGGCTTTAGTGAACGGCTTAAGGGATCGGCTTTCAGCTTTCACCGGCGTGGACAAATGTTTCATTGAGGTAGATGGCGATAATGATGGTTTTCATGTTTTGTCAGTTTCTTCCAATGTAACGTGGCCAGTTTACGATGTCCGATGTCGGTATATCCTGGTCGGTTGATTGGTTATGCAGAGTAAATATTTTCATTTTTCACGGTCAGTCTTTTTTGTAGGTCATTTTTCTGTGGGTCATCAAATGACCTGAAGTGGGAGATAACGTAATGTTGTGGTGTGAAGACTACCTGTTTGTTCACTATCCGAAAACAGCAGGAAAAACCCTGACCCGGTTTTTTTTGCAGGCGTGGCCTCGCCCCATTGCCGGATACATATCAAAAGGACAGGTAAGTGAGCTGGCTGGATGCGAGCTTGAGAAAACAGGCATTGTTGTAGGTCGTGGGCATGAAAATCTGACGCAGTCTGCGAGGATCATTGCCGATGAAGGCCGTGATGTCCGGCAGATGAAAGCGATATTCTGCTGTATTCGAAATCCTTACGACCTCATGGTGTCTAATTATCACTTTATGCGTCAAACCTATAAAGAAAACAATGACAGGCCCAACTTTGTCATAGCTCATGAGAACAATTTTGTCGATTACTGCGAAAAAGTAGGAGTAAGTACCCCCAGAAACTGGATGACTCTGAACGGCGAACAACCCGAGAACCTGCAGATAATCTGTTTTGAGAATTTGGCTGATGATCTTAGTCGATATGCAGATCAGTTTGGTTTCAATATGCCGCAATTGTCTCACCTGAATGCATCTGCTCGCGCTCACTACAGTGAGTACATGTGTGAGCGCGCAGAGAAGGCAATTGCTGAAAAGTTTGCATACTGGTTTGATAAAGGCTACTACCAGCGTGAATCATTTGGTGGAAATCCCCAACTGCAAGCAGGGTGACATGAAATCGATGGTAGTTCTAAACCCTGCGGCCGATCCTGTAGCTGCAACGCAGTACCTGGGATCGATTGAGGCAGTCAATGCAAACTCGGTCAGAGGCTGGGCGTTTAATGTCAGTAATCCTTACGAGCCTGTACAGATACAGCTACGTGCAAGTGGCGTAGTCGTTGGCTCAGGCATAGCTGATCTGGCGCGCGATGATTTACAAAAGGCAGGTTATGCCAACGGTGCTCATGGGTTTGTAGTGGCTGTTGATATTCCCTTTTTTAGTGGTCAGCAGGTTGAGCTTGAATTGTATGAAACGTTGTCTGGTGCGTCCATAGCAGCCATACCATTCACCTTGCACTGCAGAGATCCTCGAGCGCTCACAGGCGATGAGCTTGATTATCACAGCGTGCATGGCCGAGTACCCTTGAAGCGGAGCAAGCGAAAACGGCAACTGGATGCGGTGGTATCTCCGATGCTCAAGCCCATAAAACGTCTACGTCGGCACTATAAGAAAAAGGCTGGCCCTGCCATGCCGGCGGGCACGATAGCAAAGCTTGCCAGAATGGACAGCATGCTGATCAATAGTCTGGACACTATTGGCAAGTGGCCGATGATGACCCTCAAAGAGTACGATATCAATGAGGTTGTGCGTCCCGGTGTATCGATTATTATTCCAGCGCACAATCAGTTTCAGATGACGTATCAGTGTCTGGCATCGCTGGTGTTATCTGACGACAATGCCAATATCGAGTTCATTGTAGTAGATGATGCATCAACGGATGCCACCCGTGGCATCGAGTCTCGAGTTCGGAATTTGCGCGTCATACGCAACGAAAACAACCTTGGATTTCTCCATAGCTGCAACAAGGCAGCTAGTGAAGCACGCGGTGATTACATCGTCTTTCTAAACAATGATACTGAAGTTGAGAACGGTTGGATTGATAACATGCTGGGCGTTTTCGATCGTTTCAAGCGTGTTGGTGCCGTCGGTGCAAAGCTTGTCTACCCCGATGGCACATTGCAGGATGCGGGCGGGATAGTTTGGGAAAGCGGGCAGCCATGGAACGTGGGACATGGCAAGCACAGGGATGATCCTGAATACAACTATGTACGTGAAGTTGACTATCTGACAGGTGCAGCAGTAATGATCTCGCGTAAAGCCTGGGAGACAGTGGGGGGATTCAGTAAGCAATATGCACCCGCCTACTATGAAGATACGGATATTGCTTTCAAACTCAGGGAGGCAGGCTTTCGTACTTTGTATTGTCCTCAGGCTACGGTCATTCATTATGAAGGCCGCAGCAATGGTACAGACACCTCGAGTGGGGTAAAACAACATCAGGTGATTAACGCTGAGCTTTTCAAGCGTACCTGGCAGCATTGTTTCCCGAGGCAAGGAGCAGAAGGAAAAAACCTTCGGCGGCAGAAAGATCGAAATCGAGGTTTGCGAGTCTTGATGATAGACAATGCGTTTCCCCGGCTCGGACAGGATGCCGGTGGGTATGCTGCCATGCAGGAGCTCAAGTTGTTGCTCGCCCTGAATTGCAAAGTCACATTCCTGCCTCATAACTTGCTACATCTTGGAATCCATGTTGATGTTTTGCAGAGACTCGGGGTGGAGTGTGTGCATTCACCGTTTCATCGCTCCATAGAAAAATTCATGGAGCAACGCGCAGCTGAGTTTGATGTGGTTTATGTCACTCGCTATGTAGTTGCCGAAAAAGTCATCCCGCTAGTACGACAGCATAGCGCTGCTCGCGTGATATTCAATAACGCTGATCTGCACTTCCTGAGGGAAATGAGAACAGCGCTAGCTGATGGACAGGTTGATTTATCACCGGTGGAGATAACTCGCAAGCGAGAGCTGGGTGTCATGCAGTCATCAGACGTTGTGCTGTCGTACAGTGACATCGAACTTGAGATCATCGCCTCTCATTTACTGGCTAACAAGAAGCTGTTTCGTTGTCCCTGGGTGCTACAGGCCCAATCACTGGGTGCACCGCTGGCACAGCGCTCAGGAATCAGTTTTCTGGGTGGATACGCGCATCCACCGAACAGGGCTGCTGTTGACTGGTTCATCGACAATGTCATGCCGATACTTCGGGTACGGAGGCCAGAGTTGCAGTTGCACATATGGGGAAGTCATGTGCCTGAAGACAGCGGTTGGGAAAAGCAGCCAGGTGTTGTACTGGAAGGTTATGCACAGTCTCTGGATGAGGTTTTTAATACAACATATGCATTCGTCGCTCCTTTGCAGGCTGGCGCTGGCATTAAGGGTAAGGTATTGGACAGCCTTGCGTACGGTGTACCGACGATCCTGTCGCCAGTGGCTGCCGAAGCAACCGGGCTGATTGATGGTAGTAGTACACTGATTGCTCACACACCCGAACAATGGGTAGAACACATCGATAACCTACATGACAGTCATGTGTTATGGGAGCGTTTGCGCAGTAATTCTATTGCGCTTAGGGATCAGCGCTACTCAGCTGCTGCAGGTGTCAAGGCAATGCAAGAGGTATTTGAATTTCTGAATATGGATACAGCAGTTGACTATCAACAGGTTGCAAATCAATGATTGGATTGCGTCAAGCACGATCTGTTATCGTGCACTACCATCTGTTCAAGAATGCAGGAACATCGGTTGAACGCCTGCTCAAGCAGTCTCTGGGATCCGCCTGGAAATCCTGGGATAAAACAGAGTCTGGTGCAAAGATATCTGGCCAGGAATTGCAGGCATGGCTGGAGAAAAACCCTCACATAAAGGCTGTGTCATCGCACCAGCTCGTACCACCGCTACCGCGCGTAGCATTTCACGTTACCCCGGTTGTCTTTATCAGAGAGCCGTTGTCAAGAGTACGCTCTGCATGGCTTTTTGAATGGCAAAAGCAGCAAGGCCTCAGTGAGCCCAAAGGCACGCTGGCACAGTACATTGAAGACAAGTTCAAGCAGAAAAATGCCAGTGTTATCGCAAACTTTCAAGTATCACGCCTGAGTAACACCCAGTACGATGACGTACGTCAACGTCTGCATCGTTACAATCATGATCTGTTACCTGCGGCCTGTCGTTTTATTGATGCCTTGCCATTTATTGGACTGGTGGACAGATTTTCAGACTCTCTTCGATTGATGGAAGAATGCACACGAGATCGCTTTCCTGATCTGGAAGTACGGGAGCATCGCGAAAATGTGACAGATGCAAGCGCCAAATCTGTTGAAGAGCGTATCGAAAGTTTGCGTCAGGAGATTGGCAACGATCTTTTTGATGAGTTGTGCGTCCGCAACCGGCTGGACTTGCAACTCTACAGTTATGCCTGTGGCAGATTCAGCACACAACTCCTGCATGTAGAAGCTAACCGGTAGCGTGCAGCCTCCTGGCTCAGGTAAAGGTCTGGGTACGATGATGAGCGAGTTCAACATGTTTTTTTCGGCCAGGAGAACAATGCCGGGCCAAGACTTATGCATTCAAGTGGCATGTATGGTGCTACAGGTTGTGGAATGAACCCTTTCAATAGGTATTAGTGTGTCCCAACCTGCTGCCAAGCAAGAGCAAGCTCCGGCGAATGACGCTGAATACCAGCCGTCGTCAGAGCCGAATGTGTCGCAGGTGAACGTTAAGGACAGGGCGGCGGAAGCCGTAAAATCAAACAATCCGATCAAGCAGGCAGTTGAAGATTTCAGATCGCTGATCGATGAAATGGACGACCTGAGAGAGATTCTGCGAGCTCACGGTATCCCATTACGCACCACCCGAATGATTGTTGAGTTTGGGGTGCAGAAAAAACCTGAGAAACAGGCCATGGCGATTGATAGCGCGATGGAGCAGGCGGAGAAGACGTTTGGTGAGGGCTGCCTTGAGCGGCACGTGCTTGAAAACTACATTGCAACCATTGTCACACTGGAGCACGACCTGACCCATGCACGCTCTGTTGCGCGTGGAGAGGGGCTGGATGCTCAAGCACTGTCCATGCTGACTCAAATGGTTCAGCAGAACCCAGGTGATGGCGGTGCAAAGGCTGTTAACACATTTCTCGGGTATGCCCTGGCTTATGGAGTCAAAACTGACCAGCTAGCCAAGATCGCCGGAGAATTGACACAACGTCCCGCATCGGTTCTGCCGCAAATTCCGCGCAAGTCTAATGATGTCGTAAAACAGCCCAAAAAGAAGTTAGCCCAGGACATACTGCTTGGCCTCTTTATCGGTGTGTTAGTCATCTACATGCTGATCTGACGGTATAATGACAGTCTTCGCCCATAGTGTTTCCAGCCTCAGAATAGGTCGTGGAACTTTGTATTTTATTGTGAATATCGGACAGTGTGATTGCTACCGATTACTTATCGGCTTCACAGCTCCTATAATGCCCCAAGCTCAGAGAAGGCCTTTGTCAGGCAGACTCCCAATGTACACATCAATTTATTCTGGATAATCAAGTATCTGATGAACGACGCTACATCAATGCCAGGCAGTCTGGTGCAAAAGAGAATTCTGATCACCGGTGGAGCAGGGTTTCTTGGCTCTCACCTGTGTGAGCGGCTCCTCAATGAGGGCCATGAAGTCATTTGCATGGATAATTACTTCACAGGCTCCAAGATGAATATTCAGCCATTGATGGAAAATCCCAACTTTGAGTTGTTGCGCCACGACGTCACGTTTCCGATCTATCTGGAGATTGATGAGATCTATAACCTGGCGTGTCCTGCATCCCCTATTCATTACCAGCACGATCCCGTACAAACCACCAAAACCAGTGTTCACGGCGCAATCAACATGCTGGGGCTTGCAAAACGTACAGGTGCCAAGATTTTTCAGGCCTCCACAAGCGAAGTATACGGGGATCCCAAAGTGCATCCTCAGCATGAGAGCTATTGGGGGCACGTCAACCCTATCGGTTTTCGATCTTGTTATGACGAAGGCAAGCGCTGTGCTGAAACCCTCTTTTTTGACTACCACCGACAGCACAATCTTCGTATCAAGGTGGGTAGGATATTCAATACCTACGGGCCGCGCATGCATCCTGCTGACGGCCGTGTTGTTTCCAATTTCATCATGCAGGCCTTGACCGGAGAGCCCATCACCATCTATGGAGAGGGTGACCAGACGCGCTCTTTCTGCTACTGTCTGGACTTGATCGACGCATTTGTACGAATCATGGGCACTGGCGATGAGTTCACTGGCCCGGTCAACATCGGTAACCCTGATGAGTTCACCATCCGTCAATTGGCAGAAAAAGTGATCGAAATGACTGGTTCAAGCTCAACACTTGTTTTCAAAGAGCTGCCCAGCGACGATCCTACACAGCGTCGACCAGACATCACAAAGGCACGTAACGAGTTGAACTGGGAACCTAAGGTGAAGCTGGAGCAAGGTCTGGAAAAGACGATTGCCTACTTTGATGCGTTACTCAAGTCGGGTACTGCAGTACACGAAATATCTACTGCCAAATAGTAGAAGCATGAGTGAGGTGGGGACTTGGTTCTAGCAACTGAGTGACCACCTGTCCACTACACTAGTGTAGTTGCGAGTCAGTTTGCAGACTACTGTTCCAGACTACCGGGTGAGGTAAGTCGTATAATTTTCAGAGTATTTTTCGTGGGCACTGGAAAGCGGTTCAGTCGTCGATGCTGGGACTATGAAAATACGCAGGGCAAACACAGCGGGCTACAGTTTCTAATGCGGCGTCATGCTTCTGGTCTGCAACAATGAAATCAGCCGTTGGCCGATTTTTAATGCGCTTGGTGGGACGAGGCCATCGGCTTGCAGACCCAGCTAGTTATCTTAGTCATCACGCACCTTCAAAAACTGTCGGCACAACAGATTCCCCTGACCAGACTTCTCGTAACACCACTCGGTGGGAAATTAGCGGTGCATCGCTACAAGCTGGCTGGTACATGCTTGAAGTTGAGCATTCCGTACTCAGCATCGGTTGTATCCTGACGCTGGAAAGCGATTCGGGTGCTTGCGAGCATCTACTACTGACCTCAAAACGCCTTTGCAAAAGGATCATTCTGTTTGACGCTCGCGTGCAAAGCTACACCTTGTCTATCGATCAACCTGAATGCACACTGCGCCGCGTAGAGATCGTTCGATTGTCGAATTCATTCGTCATGAGCCGTATGCGCAAGAGGCTTGAGAGTCGTGGTCGTGTCGCTGGCGCGACTGACATCGACGCAAGGGCGCTCTATAGAACCTACTCATCGCAAATGATCAATTTGACCTCACACGGAAATTACCGTCCGGAACCGTGGGCTACTGATTGTCATATGCAAGAAATCCCGGTCGGTAGCGCCGGACAACAAGACCTCCAGCTCCTGCTTCACAACGCTTTCGACGATGGAGAGATTCCGCTTGATGACTCCGTTGGGTTGGCCGTGGTATATGCACAACACAAGGGATGGAATGTCGCATGGCGTGATGGGCCTGATCTTGCCACCTCTGCTGAGTATCGTGATAAGCGGGTATTTCATCTGACGATACTTGGTGGTGTAGTATTTCGACAGGATGCATTGCATCAGATGATGGCGAGCATTGACGATGATGCTGTTCTGATCTACGCCGATCATGATCATGTCGATGCGCACGAGCGGTATTCTGATCCAGTCCTGAAACCGGCATGGAATCCGGAGTTGCTGCTTAACGCCAATTACATCCAGTTGCCTTGGATGATCAGTGATTCGTGGATATGCCAGTTGCCTGGTTTCCCGGTTTATACATCTGTAGATGCCGATCAATGGCTACTTGCGGCAGCGTTAGGGGTAAAACAGGCAATGTCAACAGACTCTGGCAGGTGCAATGAAGACAGAGTGTCGCAAGCTTCAGAGGCATACGTCCAAGTAGCACCGTTGCTCGACCATCAGGTCAAAAGGGTACCTCTGGTGCTGGCACGAGTAAGGCTTGATCAAAGACCAGAGAGAGAAGAATACCTGATAAGAGCTGCTGAAAACTGGCGTAGAAAAGTCCGAATTGCATTGGAGCATGCCGGTCATGCTGCCGTTGTTACGCCGGGGGTGCATGAGGATATCTGTCAGATCAGTTGGCAGCTACCAAGCAATGCGCCATTGGTTGACATCATCATCCCCACAAGAGACAAGGTGGACGTGCTCAGAGCGTGTATTGAGTCAGTGTTTGAAAAGACAGACTATCCAAACTATCGATTGGTGGTTGTGGACAACGATAGTGAGCAAAGCAAGACAGAAGCCTATTACGCTGAGCTGCGCAATGATTCGCGCTTCATATTACTTCGCTATGCAGGTGATTTCAATTATTCAGCGATTAACAACCATGCAGTGGCTAACAGCGATGCCCCTGCGATTGTGCTCTTGAATAACGATACAGAGGTTATTTCAACAGATTGGCTAAGCGAGCTGGTGCGCCAAACCATGCGCAAGGAAATCGGTTGTGTTGGTGCAAAATTGCATTATTCGAATGGCCGCATCCAGCACGGAGGAGTCATCGTTGGCATAACAGGGGTAGCAGGACATGCTCATCGATACTGCGACAGGATCGCCAGAGGGTACTGTAATCGACTTGTATCAACGCAGAATATGACAGCCGTTACTGCCGCCTGTCTTGCCATCCGTCGCTCAACGTATCTGGAAGCAGGTGGATTAGATCATGAGAAGCTGGGTGTTGCCTGGAATGACGTTGATTTCTGTTTGAAAGTTCAGCGGCTAGGTTATCGAAATCTATGGACACCGTACGCACAGCTATACCATCATGAAGGCTTGAGCAGAGGCGGTGATGACACTCGCCAGAAGATTCAACGAGTGGATTCTGAACGGCGAGTAATGCTTGAACGCTGGAAGCTGAATAGCTTCGATGATCCTGCCTACCATCCGCTGCTGACAAGGGATAGTGAGAGTTTTGCCTTAGGTGATGCTCTGACGTAACCACCTGGCTTCGGCTTCCCAGTTGTGTCTCGAAGAGCGTGGTTTGTTGTCAGCATGATGGTTGGGAAGTTGGCTAATCTGCGCAACATTTGTTGTGAATCCATACTGGCGTAAATCGAAATCCTGCTGCTGCGCATTCAGTGATGCCATCATCAGGATTCCGGCACTGGGGGGGGCCTGAAAGCAACTGACCAGCTCGTACCATACGCTTGCAGGGAGTTGAGTCAGTTTTTTGTCAAGACAAGGAAGCTTGCGCCAGAAAAAAGAAGCTCGATCCAACGGATGCAACCCACTGACGACAACGATCTTTGCGTCTTGTGGACAAAGATCAACTGATGTAGAGGGTGACATCACCCAGATATCTGTTCTGCTGCCAGTGTGTTTCAGATTGTTCTTGAATAACGGTGCATTGTTGAACCGGATGACAATATCTGAACTATCAATCTCATCGCCCTTTTTTTCGTGAAGAAGCGTAGGCGAGTTACCGACAACGGCTACCTTCAGGGCACTCGTTGAAACGCCTTTTTTTTCAGATGAAGAGAATGCCATATCGCGCAGAGCTTTTTCGAACGGAATCCTTGAGGCAATCAGCGCGTTGGCGCGAGTTATGTGGTGTTGCACGGACAACTTATATAAAAGCTGTTGTCCAGGGACGTTATCAGATTGTGAAAGTAGAACAGGATAATGGCTAATCCGGGTGCCAAGATAGCCTGTATGCGTGATCTCCAGCAGTTGTCGCGTGGGGTGTGGGTTAGCAATTGCGGATAATCTATCGTTCCAGGCGGATCGTTCGCTGTCATCAGGACCCTGCAACAAGCCGGGTGTCAGAATGAGATTAAGCAGTCTGAGCCGCAGACCGGCTGAGCTCAGATTGAGAGTGATGTAGAGTTTTGCAATGTGCAGCCACTCTTGCCATGATATCCCTCGAATGCTCTGAGTTATATCAATGTAGTTGATCCAATCGGCAGCTTGGCAGCGCTCTTGCGCCTGAGCAAAGCTGATCTGCACGAGCTCAGATTCCCATTGCCCACGAGAAGCTCGAATACGCACAGAGTTACGGTAGTGGTACGCAGGCTTCACTATGAAGTTCTGTTGGCGGCCAGATATCGAAGTATGCTGCTGTGGCTGTCTTCCATGAAGCGAACAGGAGACTCCCTGAATTTCTGGTATTTTCTGCGACTTGATGCCAGACTGGATTTCAGTCGAACGGTGTTTGTCGTTTTTCTGCACAGTGTATGCTGGGTATTGAGTATCAGAGTATCTTTACCCTGTGACGCTTTGCAGGCCATGACACTTTTGGGCACATCGGCTGATCTGATAAGTGATTTCTCGCTGAGGCGCGCACTTTCATGAAAAAAAGCCTGCTTCACGTTGGCAATTAATGATTGCAAGGTGCTCTGGTTGCTCATTATGTAATGAGTATTCGGTCGGTCGAGCAGCATACCCTCAACGGTCGATTGTTGCTCTGCAAGCAATTGATGCTGAACACCATGATGCAGAAAATTCTCCACGCTTTCCTGAACTTTGTCATACCCTGCCGGTACTCCGCCTAGGAACACAGCTGGAACAGATGAGCGAATAGCATCCACCGCTATGCCCGGAGAATCACAAAGCACAAGATGGGATTTGCCGATTACATTGAGGCGATGGCATGGATTAGAGATCTTGTGGAACTTTATGTCCTCATCGAAAGCAAATGGATTTGTCTGATTATTAAAGGGCAGGCTGTTGCTGTCTATAAAACAGGATATTTGTACCTTGCCATTGGGTGATCTTTCATCATGTTGCTCTAGAAGTGTTTGCTGCAGATTCAGAACCAATGATCTGTCAGCCATCGCTAATCTTGATGGATCATCCAGTATCAGCACCAGCCTGCGCCCTTCGCGATACATCTGTGCTCCGAGGTATTCGGGTAGTGGATCCTGAAGTCGGTAGTGAAGCTCACTGTCCATCGGGATATCAATAATATTCGAGCCATTTTTCGCTGTATTCACCCGATTCACCTGCTGACGCACAGCGAGATCAGCATCTGTCAGACACACCAGAACTTCGGTGCTCAGTAGAGAATTGCTGAACACGGGTTGAGCTTTTAGATAAAGCGGGCGCGCACTGGTTTGCCGGTTAGCGGATGGATCTTCAGCCTTGCACCTGGGACCCTCTACAACGACATATCGCTCGCCTGCAGAGCCTTCCATACGCTGAACTAACGCAGCGTTAAGTTCGTGCTCACCAGCATGTAGACCCTCAGCAATGGCGCTGCTTATGTCTATGTATTGCAAGGCTTGCAAATTCATCGTACTGTCAAAACCAAAAATGTAGCGTGTGGACGTCGTGGTGTTTCACAACTTACCCACTGACTGCAACAATACTCGCGAGTCAATCTGTTCGAGTTGGGCAAAGAGGATATCAGCTGATCGTTCAGCAGTTTCAGTGTTTCTGATGTGAGATTGCATTCGTTTCAGATCGCTACTATCTAGAGAGTCACTTAGGGTTTTTTCCAGGGCGTTGTGCCATTCTTCTGCAGTGTCTGCAATATGTAAGCCGACAGATTGATGCCTGCAAATGTCGTGGTTCGGCGAACATATGGCTGGAGTTCCAAACGCCGCTGATTCGATGAATTTGATGTGTGATTTGGCGAATGTGAAAGGTGAAGACACAAGCGGTGCGAGTGTTACCGTGCTGCTCGCGATAATTTGCGGGAGCTTGTAGTAGTCTACCCAGCGTGATCTTACCAATCGTGTTGCCGGGAACATTCTTTCATCGATTTGCAAACTACCAACTATCAGCAACTTGACATTCTTGTACGTGTTCATCGTGTTGCACAGAACCTCTGTAATTTCGGAGAAGTCCTTGTTGTGGCTATTGGAACCGGGCAAATAGGTGATGACCTTCTGCTCACTTTGATCAGATGAAGAATGTTGAACAGGTGCCTGTAGCCATCTGCTTGATAATCCGTTTGGTATGACGGTCACCTGATTTTTCCCAGTCTCCTGACTCCAATGCTGCGCGAGCGGTTCGGTAGATACGGTTATCTCATCAAAGCTCAGCATTGCCTCGAGGTTACGCTTGAATCGCGCGCGAACACTGAATTCGGTTGCCTGATTGTTGATCGCGCTTGGTGATAACGCAGAAAATCTGGGCACAAAAACCAGATCATCTACATCCGCCAGGGTCCGTATGCCAAGTCGTTGGCATCGTTTCAGTAGTTGATCAAGCGTCTTGCTGGGGTGTGGCCGCAGGACAGATACCGCGCTGTATCTGCTTAAATGGTCGATTTTCAACTCCGCCAGAGACATGACATCAGCAATATGCCCCTGTCTGCGGAGTGCCTCTGCCAGGTGATAGCACCTGTATCTGGTCGAACCATCTCGCCACGGTGACCCCTCATGGCGAGAAGTATGCAGAAACAGTATGTTCAAGTGATATCGAAGGTGCAGTGACGGCACAGCCATGAAGTGGTTAATAAAGTGCAACCTTCGAGCCATATCGGATTTCCAGTGTCGCTGGCGTGGAAGATGCTTGCTGTGCTTGAATCACTAGTGTGGACGGTTGGGTAAGTGGGCGCGCATGAGTTGTACGACGGGTTAGCCGTTTCTGGAGAAAGTGAGCTACACCATCAAAACGGGTATGCGGTAGCTTTTTCCCGTGGTATCCGGAAGTTAAAGAATATCAGCGTTTTCCTGAACGTTGCGGGCGTCGTTAGTCCATCTCATGCATTACGAAAACAGCTGAATATACAGTGTGTTGTTGTCTGGGGGCGTAAGGAAAATAGCCAACGTGCCTTGCGGTATGCTGCCCGTCGGCATCTCCCGGTTCTTTTTGTAGAGGATGGCTGGATACGCAGCTGCTCAGCCAATGCGCACTCGCGCACCTGTTATTCCATACTTGTGGATCGCGTGGGGGTGTATTACGACAGTACAGGGCCTTCGGAACTGGAAAACTTCCTGAATCGCCCTGACGAGCAGTTCAATACTGACTGCAAGCCTGCTGATTTACAGTTTGCCCATGCATGTCGCCAACGCATGGTCGACAACAACATCACCAAATACAATTTCTGCCAGATTTCAGACCCTGGTGTGATTCAAGGTGATGGCAGACCCATGGTTCTCGTCATTGATCAAACCGTGGATGATGCATCCGTCAGGTATGGCGGTATGGATGAAAGTGCATTCCTCATTATGCTGGATAGGGCCATCAGCGAAAATCCTGATTCTCGAATAGTAGTAAGAACGCACCCTGATGTGGTAGCTGGAATCCGACAGGGTTACTTGCAGAGCAAGGCAAAGGACTTGGGCATCGAGCTTAGTGCAGAAGGAGACAACCCGTTGCCATGGTTAAAGCACGCATCTTCAGTCTACGTGGGAACGTCACAACTGGGGTATGAAGCGCTATTGTGCGGATGCAGAGTTATCGTCGCAGGCAAGCCATTCTACTCGGGCTGGGGCTTGACTGAAGACATGCAACCCGTTGAGCGGCGTACACAGAGGCGATCGCTGGATCAGCTTTTTCATGCTACTCACGTATACCTTGCACGCTACTGCTGTCCCGTCACTGGCCAGCCCTGGACGATTCAAGACTGTCTTGATCATGTCACCCTACAGTTAGAGTATTTTGAGCGAAATGCAGGTAGATATGTATGCGTGGGCATCACGCCGTGGAAAAAGAGATATGTTAACCAGTATCTGCGGTCTCCGTATGGGATGGTCAGATTCTCCAGAAACAACCATCAGGTCGATAGCGAACAGGCAGTGTACTGGAGCTTCTCTGACGAACCCAATATAGCCGGTGGTTGCAAGGCTGCATCGGCAGAAGTGATGCCTTCTATGCATTCTGGACGAAAACCAATACGAATTGAAGACGGATTTATTCGATCAAGAGGGCTCGGGTCAGACTTTACACCGCCAGGATCGCTCGTATTTGACGATATAGGTCTTTATTTTGATGCAAGCGGTCCGAGCAAGCTTGAAAATCTATTGAATAACCGGGAATGCACTGAGTCCGAGCTGGAAAGAGCTAGAGGGCTGAGATGCAGCATACTCTCTTCTAACCTCACAAAATACAACCTTACTGCAGCTCAAAATGATGCCAGCTTCAAAGTATCGGCTCCAATGACATGTAAGAGGATACTTGTTGTCGGACAGGTAGAAGGTGATCAATCAATATTGAAGGGCAGTAAGAATATTCAGAGTAATTCTCAATTGCTGGTGGCAGTCAGAGAATCTAACCCTGATGCTTACATAGTCTACAAGCCACACCCGGATGTCGTATCTGGAAATCGAGTTGGCTCCGTAGCAGCGGATACACTGCGAGAAAACGTCAATCGTGTGGAGTCTTCCCGCGAATTTCTCGACTGTCTAGATGAGTGCGATGAGCTACACACAATGACGTCATTATCCGGTTTTGAAGCGATAATGCGTAACAAACCCGTGGTGACATATGGTTTGCCATTCTATGCGGGTTGGGGCTTGACACGCGACGAATGTCAATGTAACAGACGAGTAAAAAAACGATCTCTTGATGAACTTGTGTTCCTGACTCTGATCGCCTACCCGCATTATCTTGACCTGGACAGCGGCGAATTCATATCGGTAGAGCAAATGATTGAGATACTGTGCTCAAAAAAGGCTGAGTCCGGGTTTTCGACAGAGGGTAGCTGGTGGAAAAAAGTATCAAACATTACATCTGCCCTCTTGTATCAATGCTGATATTAACAGCCTCCTTGTGTAGTGTGAAGAAACGTCCTGAACATACTTTCTCTACAGCGGGCAGCATGTTAAGAGACATGCTTTCTAACCATTTTTTTGAATGCCCAACAGAAGTATCAAGCCAACAGAATACTGAACGCCGCGGTGCCAGAGCGCTGGCAGATATATTGCAATGGAAGTGGATAGTGGTTGTGATGGTTTTGTCCACCTGTTTTGCCTCCCACATTATATTCAGACTGGCAAAACCACCAGAATGCGCTGTGAGTGTGATCGAGTCCATGTGGATTCGGAGCATGAACCTGCTGCAGTGTTGAAAACAATAAATGTCATTAGGACCGGAAATGCAATCGATCAGACAGGGTGTTTCTTTTAGAAAAATCGAAGCCAGCGTAAAGAAAATGGCTTCAAGCATCACAACGTCAAGCCTTAGCCCTGATGAGATTGTCGAAGCGAAGAATCTCTATAAAATTGGACCGTGGGATTTAACCTACAACAGTGACAAGAACACTGCCGAGTTCTCCTTTACCAAGCTTTTGACCGGAGGCCTTAAAATATCCGTCCGCAATTCCACAGGATGGGTCAGATTGCTAAGTCCCTTAGGTGGTGATGTAAAGCCTGGCATTTACTCTGTAGCACTGAGCGCACGCTCATTAACCGACAAGCCGGAAGCAAGCTACCGAGTGTTTGTTTTTAAGACGCTGGATGGTAGTCGATTCGACAGGCACTCTGAACTTGAGCTAAAAAACGGAAAATACTCAACAAAGTTACATTTAGGTGATGGGGTTCAGAACTATTGGATGGGATTTGAAACTCTGGATGAAAGTATCGATCTGTACGTGGCCCATTTGAAGATTGATGTGGAAACTGTCGGCAGAAAACTGAAGGAAATGGCAGAAGAGTGTAACAAGATAGAGTTGCCTCTGGTGATGACTGAAGCCAAGTCCAAGGAATATGTTGACATTGATACCTATAACAGTGTCTTCGATCAAAAAGCAAAAAGTGACGAATTGGGCTTTGTCCTTGAGTACGCATGCTCACTTAGGCGTGTTGAAATGCCAGATACGTTTATAAGAATGATCAAGTATCTGGCGGTCAGGTTTCACCAACTTTCGGACAGTCAAAAATCCAATATGAAAGCTCAGCTGCGTATTGCATTGTTGATATCACACGACAGGGAACTTATGGACATTATATATATGCATTGTCCTGAGATGGTTTTTCAAATGGATTTGAATACGGACATGTTCTCACTTCTTGCTGGACAGGAAGACTGTGAAGCTCCCGAAGCCGATCACAGGGCATTTAACAGTGGTATTCCCATTTATGATTTTCAGAATGATGTGGGTACTCTTTCAAAGGTGATAAGACAAGAGATGCGTGAAGACCCCAACCTGTTGAAAAACAAGCCGCATATGTATGCTGTTATGGCAAATGTATTCGCATCAAAAACTGGTAAGGAAAGCGCCTATCTATCCTATTTGAACAAGTACCTGAATAGTCAATCGATACCAGAGATTTCCTGCTTGAGTTTCAGTGATGACATATTCCTCTCTAGTCTCAAGTTCAAGAATAGCCCTGATATCGCACAAGGACCACTTGTGTCGGTGATTATGTCTGCATTCAATGCTGAAAAAACAATTGATTACGCAGTGAGTTCAATTCTTGATCAAACGTACAGAAACATCGAGCTGCTGGTTTGTGATGATGGGAGTACCGATGCCACTGTGGAGTTGCTCATGCAATTGGCAGAAAATGACTCTAGAGTCAAAGTTTATAAGTCAAGAGGTAATCAGGGAACATACAACATCAGAAATGACATGGTTGCAGTCAGTAAAGGCGAGTTCATAACTTTCCAGGATTCCGACGACTATTCTGTACCAATTAGAATTCAGGAGCAGGTCAATAATCTACTGGAGAAAGACACGCTGTTAACATTTACCCGGTGGTTTAGGGTACGAAATGACGGAAAGGTCGTGGTTTTTTTTGATGGGCTTATTAGCCGATTTTGCGTAGTATCCGCAATGGGGCATCGTTCAGTTTTTGAAAGACTACCCAGGTTTAGATCGTCCTACGTTGCGGCTGATACTGAGTTCTATGAGAATGCAAAGAAGCTTCTGGGAATGGAGAGCATATATCTAGACAATCGTCCTTTGATACTGGGCTTGTGGTCTGAAACATCGTTGACCAGGCAGGCAGACCTAACTGCAGAAAACAATGGATTTGTTGCACCTCGTCGACGCGCTTATGCAGATATTGCTGCAAGACAAAGAGTACTGGGTTCGAGGATTGTGACCAACGCCATGGTTGATGAAAAGCTTAAGTCATTGGGAATCTACCGAGAATCGTGTGGATCCGAGACTGTTCAGGTGAGTATCTAAAAGGTATTGATATAATGATTATAGCGAACATGGCGACCTATCCAGATAGGCAAGAAGCTACACTCCAGACTGCTTTAGCTTCTGTATCAGAACAAGTTGATGTGGTTAACCTCTGCCTGAATCAGTACACGATAATTCCAGAGTTTATTCATGATCTGGAGAATGTAAATGCATTTATCCCTGATAAGGATTACAAGGATGTGGGTAAGTTTTTGGTTGAGATGAATGCGGAAGATGATGTGTTCTATGTCGATGACGATATTACTTATCCGCAGGAGTACGTGTCGCACAGCAAATCCATACACGAAAGGTATTCAGCTTTGTCCCCGATTATCGGGTATCACGGCACAATATATTCTGACGTTTTCAATGGTGACCATGGATCACGAAATGTGTATTCATTTAGAACTCGTTTACCCCGGCCGCGAGTGGTTAATCAATTAGGGACTGGCACCGTATATTGCAAAGGTTGGCAGGCTCCCAACTCTGGATTTATGCTGGGATCTGAGAAATACGTGGATGTGCGTTTTGCTGTGCACGCAAAAAACAATCATTATCCGATGATATGCGCACCAAGAGAGGCAAATTGGTTGCATGATCAAGAGCCAGAAGACTCCATTTTCGAAGGGTTCACCAAGAAGTGGCCTCATGCAGTAGTGCAGGAAGTTCAGGGAATAACAGGTTATGGAAACTTGCCCCTTGATGCAGTGGCTGCAGTAGAAGTTTGATATTTTTTTGGGGTGAAGATTACTCTATGGCGGCAAGTTCTTTCAGGACTTGGATCCTCGTTTTTGAGTTGGCTCAATTGCCTCTAATAATTATCTCTCAGGTTGTGCCGAGAGCACTACCAGATTACCAAGAATTAAAGAAGACTCATGTGGAAGAACATCATGGTTAAGTTGAGGTCTGACGAAGATGATAGTCAGTCAAATAAAGTAGTTGATGCACCAGTTCTGCGTGATTCACATGTCGCGCTTGAAGCAGCTATCACCAGTGAAAATGATGATGCTATATCTGAGGCGATTAGACTTGTTGAGCAGTCAGTAGTTGACAGAGGCAATGCCCATGTCCAGTGGTGTGAAGCGGGTAAGCTGATGCTGTTGGTAAATCGCTGGGATGCCGCTCAACGCATGGCGGCAAGATCGCTGCTGGCTTACCCAAAGTATGGAAACGCAATGCGTGTATTCGGTAACGCACTGTGTGGTCTGAACAGGCCTGAAGAAGCAGCTGCCTGTTTTCGATTCCAATTGCCAGCATCTATAATAGACGATCATTTCTCAGACTTTGAATACATCACCACAACCAGCTTGACGGTTGATGACGCTGGCTTGCAGCACTATTCGGCCTTCGAATCAGAGCACTACACTTTAAAGCCACCGTTTCAGACTGGGTCCGTAGAGGTCCCAGAACTGGAATACAAATCAATGGAGTCGGCTAAAGCATTTGTCGGATACGTGCCGGATGGAAAGCTCTGGTATGACGGTGGTAATGCAGTGGCCTGGGACAAACGTGGACGTTTGGTGGAGGACATAAGCATTGGGCATCACCGTGTCGTTCATGCAAGTATGCAGTCAAGAGATCCAGTGAAGCTTGACGGGCGCGTATGTCTTCTTGGAAACCGCAGTTTTGTCAATTACTACCACTGGATGTGCGATACATTGCCCCGTTTGGAGGTCCTCAGCAAGTCAGGTGTTGATCTTGACTCCATTGACCACTTTGTCATGCAGTTGCCAAAACACGATTTTCATCTTGACTCTCTGGCACGGCTTGGTATCGATGAAGATAGACTGCACACGACAGATCGCGGCGAGTACATTCAGGCAGATGAGTTATTCGTACCAATATTTGGTAGTAATTCACTGGGTTTGCGTCAAGGAGAGTGGAGCCCGGCATTCCTGAATCGCGTTTTCGGACCGAAGACACCGCCTGCAGAAAAGGGACGAAGGCTGTATATCAGTCGTGGTACGACAGGGCCACGTGGAATCAGTAACGAAGAACAGTTGATGGGTGCTCTTGAGCCCTTGGGTTTCGAGTTGGTACGTTGCGAAGATTACACACTTTCAGAGCAGGCAGAAATGTTTGCTGCTGCTGACGCTGTTATCGGTCCACATGGTGCAGGATTGACTAATACCGTCTTTTGTCGTCCTGGTACAGTGGTGCTCGAACTGTTCAATGCTCACATAGCAGCCTGCTTCTGGGTAATCAGTGAGTTACTCAATTTGCGCCACGCCATACAGTTTTGTGGATATATTGACGACTCAACCGGTTTGCCTGGCAGCGCTTCACCGCACAATGAATCGGCAAGGGAGCTTCGCAGGAATGCCTTCGATGTTGATATTCCAGGAACGCTTGCTACGTTGGATGAGCTTGGGGTGAATTAGTGGGTTAGGGGAAAGTTGATATCTGGCCGCTGTGAAAACCATGCCTTCGTAGCCTACATTTGTCTGTGTCCTGTGTCCTGTGTCCTGTGTCCTGTGTCCTGTGACTGTTCTTTGTGTGCATTGCATAGCATAGAAGGGATTTCTGCGTGGACATGAATGACCTTCGGTGTGCTTGATACTACAAATGCTACTGCCAGGCAATCCGGTCATCTGGATTATCAAGAAACTCAGTTTTCCAGAGCGATCGATTTAATGTTTAGATTTTGACGCGTATGACTTAATCAATCAGTCGTTTTTACGTGTTATCAAATCACGTTTGCACAAGCTGGTGGCAATTCGACTTAAGCAATCTCTAAAGCTACGTTATCGTCGTCTGTAGTTTGCGATACGACTTATTTAGCATCGTTGATGCCGGATATCATCATAAAATCGTTTCTGTAAATCCTTCGTAACGCCTTGCGTAATTCGGGTGTTAGCAATGCCTCGCTATTAAGCATACTTCGTGTCTCTGCGAAGTGCTCATTCAGTTCAGTGGACGTAAGTGTGGCACTTGGTACCGAAGACAATTCGGCCGTCGACGCGTTAACAGGATGGCAAAAGTACTGTTTGCCGAGCGTACATAGCGTACATCTTGTGAGAGAGAGGAGATTTGTTCGCATAGATCGTCCATTTGAATTGCGTGTGTGTGTTGCATCGGGAGCAAATGGCTGTGTTGTGTGCGGCGATGAGGTCTAGTACGTCTACCTCAATATCGAGGTAATCAAAAACAAAATCAGTGAAAGTAGCTTCAGCCGGATACTTTCCAGTCACACGCTTGTAGTCACGAAAGACATCGGTATTACCAGCACACATTATTAACTTGTTCTGAAAAAGAGATACTACTCTTTCGAAAGGGTCACGGTAGATAAAAAAACGAACATCGGCAGAGCAAAAGTCATCAATATTCTCAATCTTATGATGCGTCGCGAGGAATCCCAGTTGTGAGATGTCCGCTCTCAACCTAGTCCTGTGATTAGAGGTGTTACAAATGAAAATCATGCATGCTGAATATGCGTTCTTCCTTACTTATGTATGCATAGGCAAATGAGATTCCATTGCATACACACCTGTAATGAGCCTCCGCGGTTTCAATGATTGATAGAAGTGGACCCTTCTTCCTGGACAGATCAAGGATGACATAAGCGCTTTTCTCCATTATTCTGGAGATAGTGAAAGTGAGAAGGAAGAGAAGATTGCACAAGCCTGAGTTTAAAGCCTAGGTTGCATTGGAAGCCATTAAAGGTGAGATGACCATGGCACAGATGATCAAGAAGTTCGAGGTTCAACAAGCCCAGATCAGTCAGTGGAAAAAGCAGTTATTGATGAATGCTGGTACTGCTTTTGACAAGGGTGAAAAGGATGCTGAAGAGACCGAGAAAACAGTACAAGAGTTGCATGCCAAGATCGGTCAATTGACCATGGAGAATGATTTTTTAGAACGAGGGCTCGAATGGATTCACGGGCCCAGAGGAAAGAAATTGTAAGCTCATAGGATGAGCTTTCCATCTCTTGCCAGTGTGAGTTACTGGACATTTCTCGATCTTCTTTTTACTACATTCCAGAGCCTGTGAGTGATGAGGAACTGGATCTGATGAAGCTGATAGACCAGTGCTATCTGGAGCTACCTTATTACGGCACACGACGGATATAAGACTGGCTGTACAATGAGCATGGGCTGGTAGTCAATCGTAAACGGATACAGCGGCTCAGGCGCTTGCTGGCCATGGAAACCCTGTATCCGAAGCGCAATCAGAGTCTTGCCAATCAGAATCACAAGGTCTATCCGTATCTGCTACGAGGGCTTGAAATCGATCGACCTAATCAGGTTTGGTCGACCGATATTACCTATGTCCCCATGGTCAAAGGGTTCATCTATTTAATAGCGGTGTTGGACTGGTATTCGCGCAAGGTGCTGTCCTGGCGCGTATCGACTAGCATGGATACCAGCTTTTGTATTGACTCCCGTGAAGAGGCCATAGAGACCTATGGAGCGCAGAAATATTCAATACCGATCAGGGCAGTCAGTTTACCAGTGAGGAGTTCACTGGTGTACTCAAAGCCAATGACATCGCCATCAGCATGGACGGCAAAGGACGTTGGGTAGACAACGTATTTGTGGAGCGCCTATGGCGTAGTGTGAAGTACGAAGAGGTGTATCTCAATGCCTATGAAACGGTGGCTGAGGCCAAGAAGCGATTGGGTGCATGCTTCGAGCGGTTCAACACCAAACGACGGCATCAAGGCATTAATGGTCTGACTCCTGATATGCTATACAATCAACCAGTAGTCAAGAAGGCTGCTTAACATCGGAAGGCGCTAAAACCCCTGTCCAGAAAAAGGGGTCCACTACTGATGGTCTGTTGTCGAATCCATAGATTGAAGAGATCTGAGTGGTGGCTTCATTTTGGAGGGCACCGGGGTTGTTCTCCGATCCGGCTTTTGTGGACATTGTTTTTACATAATGCATTTATCGCAATGCATCCATTGCAGGGGATTCGAAGAATCGATTGTTGGAAAAACGAGCAATAGTAATACCAGCACCATTATTTGTGGAATCTTGAATTGAATCATGCTTTTCAGAATGAATGGTTAGTTACGAAGATAGGGGCAATAGGTGAATTTTGATCTCTCAGAGGTCTAGAAGTGGAGCTACATCGTTTAATGAGGGTTCTAAAAGAGACAACATTTACATGCAAAATGTCTGAGGCAGCACATTTTTACAGGGAGGATAATCAAACCAGCCGATCAATCAAATCGGTGAGTTTTTATTTGTTGCAATCTGAGTATGTGATATCTGTCAAGATACGATGCCTATGGATGCCTAAGTGAGACACACATTTACCTAAATATAGAAATTCTGTGATCAATGCATTATTTCTGGCCATCGCAGGGTAATAATCTTATTGTCTACTTAAGCGCGAGAACTACACAGACGATACGTTTGTTGTCAGTATCGAATATTTAACAATGGAACGGGTAACTGCCTACAAAACCTTATGATCGATGCTGTAGCGAATCGGATTGAGATAGGTGTAAGAGTATGCGGGTAATGGTTAGCCTAACTATTCGACATCTCAGAGAGGTGTTGATTGCCATTGATGGGGCCTGAATGACTTTGCGTTGTTATGGAAAAATCAGTTTCGAATTAAATATTTTTCATTCCATAACTTTGGCGTGAATCTAATTCTTGAAAGCTGTAATCAAAAAATATTGATAACGTTTATTAATGGTTAACTTCACGTTAAGCTGCGGCTATTATCCAATCGCAATCTATCAATTTCACTGGATTTTCATTTAATCGAATTGATTATAGTGTTATGCGGAATACCATGGGTAACCAACACAAGGAAAAATCTATAGGTATTAGATATATATATGGAACCAGCATGAACGATTATTTAACACCTAAGTTCGAGCCAAGAGCACCTCAGTATATTGCTGGGATAAAAATCTATTCATACACGCTACCCGAATACATAAGACTTGCAATGGCCATCTACCTTGGCCCAAGATCCCATCAGCACGATTTGTTAAAGAAGTATGAGATTGACATAGATACAGTCGAAACGAACGCATTTTGCCAATGTCCTAGTGATGAAGAAGAGTACATCCAACGAGTAAAAGCGGCTTTCGTAGGAATGGAAAGGGATGAGCTTGAGAGGAATATCGGTATTTTGATGAATATATCAATCGAGAGATTCCAAGGCCGAAAATTCCACAATCTCGCAGCATAGTGTTATATAACCCCATCGTTAACCTTTTACATTTACCTGAATCCGTAGCTTTAGATTGCATGATGATTCGATATACCCTGTAATAGTAGCGTATTCGCTATAATACTCAGAGCGT
>CAYGSW010000005.1:0-10329 GCA_964352535.1 uncultured Granulosicoccaceae bacterium
GATTTCGCGTCGTTGATGCCAATGGCACCGATATCCGCTATAGCCAATCGACCGTTTACAACGCGGCTAACGGCAACCTTCAGAATTCAGAAGTCAATTCAGAAACCAGTGTTGAAGATACACGTGTAACCTGCGCCGAGCCGGTGTCAGGTATTTATTCCCATCAGGTGGGTGATCTTCAAAGGCGATTCATAGGCATTACAGAGGCTACACAGTTAACAACAGAGCAGCCTGCCAGGTATCAAGTAGTTGTGGCTTGTCACTAGTGGAACTACTCGCCATACTACCGTGTAACCGTTAAAGTTCGGTCTGCGATATGTCGCTTTCGCAGGTATTGCGCTGGATTCTGCCTCTTCGAATTCGACACATTCGTCTGATGTTGAACGGCGTCACTTACCAGTCATGTTTGTCGATTTAGTGGGCTCCACTGAACTTGCAACAAGAATTGACCTCTAGCATATGCGTGGAGACTCACTTACACGTTGTTTAGGGTAATCTGAACGTCAGTGATGGCCGACTCTCGGCCAATTTTGGACTTGGATGATGCAGCGATTTCAACCATGTGCGTTCAATCTTTATGAATAACCGATTCTTGTCCGTTGTTCTCGTGATCCTAGGGCTTGTAGTGATGGCCGTTGCATTCATCTTTTTTGCCTCAAATGGTATGCCTTACCAAGATGCAACGGCAAAGCAGCTTGCGTATCAGGCTTCCGAAGCAAAAAAATACATGATTATATTTATAATCGGCTTTCTCGTTTCTGTTGTTGGTACGTATTTTATTGTGATGCAAGTGCGCACACGCAAAAAAATTAATGGGCGATGTTCGCCCGACTAACTAATACAGTTATTAACACGTTGGAGTCTTCCGAAAGGCTGGATTGACGACTGAACAGCGACAGGGTGGGGGATTTTCAATTGACAAAACTGGGGAATCATCCACTGGCATTGACGCAGACGATGTGCGATTGAGTCACACTCCGTTCTCTATCTGTACAGCATCGGAATAGCCCACTACCTTCCTCTCGAGTAAAACTTCCAGAAGTTACAACGTTTTCAGATAATCAAGCATAGACTCAGCTTTCGACACATCAAGTGGCACGCCGGGTGGATTGTCTTTGAAACCAGGCTCGACAAACAGCTTCTCTATGGTGCGGTCGATGACCAGCATCGAGTAACGCCAACTTCGCATTCCCAAGCCCTGTTCGGTGCGCTCTACCAACATACCCATTTTGCGCGAGAACTCCCCGTTACCATCAGGAAGCATGAAAGTCTTCTCGATGCTTTGAGAAAGCGCCCATTGGTACATGACAAAAGCGTCGTTCACCGCAAGACAAACCACCGTATCAACGCCCTCTGCCATGAAAGCGTCATGTAGCCGTTCGTAACCTGGCAAATGACTCTCCGAACAAGCCGGAGTAAAAGCGCCAGGCAGAGCAAAAAGCACAACCCGTTTGCCCGCGAAGACGTCATCGCTTGTCAGGGTCTTCCATTCAAACGGGTTAGGACTGTTGAGCGTGTCGTTACGGACGCGTGTGTGAAAGGAGGCGTCGGGGACTGTCTGGGGGTGCATGGTGTCTCTCAATTAATAGGTTGATTGGTGTATTGGCATACTATCGCGGCTTTGTCGCCATGTGAATTGCTCAAGGCAGCAGTTCCTTGATGTATACCATGCAAGGACATTTATTCGCTGACCACAGCCACTTTTATTGCAGAACGATCAGACTCTGCTGTTTCAAACGCTTTGATGATGTCATCCAATGCAAACCGATGCGTGATTAGTGGTTTCACGTCCAGCCGCCCAGAGGCAATCAGCTCGAAAGCCTGATCATAGTTCTCGCGCGACAAACCGAAGGCGCCGGTAACGACCAGCTCCCGGTAGTGGATTGCATTGACATCCATTACGGCTGTCTCGCCAGCGGAAAAACCGGCGAAAAGACTCACTCGTCCAGCGTATGCAACCAGGTCAGTCACTTGCCGGGCCAGGTTGATGCTCCCAATAGCACAGATCGCAACATCGGCACCGTGTCCGCCGGTCTCATCCAGCACACGCCTGGTGACATCATCATGCCGGGAATCAATGACCACATCAGCTCCGGCAGCTAGTGCCATATCGCGCCGTGGAGAATTCGGATCACACAAGATGATTCGCCTGGCACCCCTCAGCCTCGCCACACGAACATGTAGCTGTCCGATAGGTCCACCACCAAGGATGACAACAGTGTCTTCACTTGATAAACCAACCCGGTTCTGACCGTTCAACACACACGCCAGTGGTTCAGCCAAGGCCACTTCTTCGAAGCTCATTCCAGCCGGTATGCAGCGTAGATTGCCTGCACGTACCGCTGACGCCGGGATACGAATGAATTCTGCGAACGCCCCATCAACCTCGTAGCCAATGTTGGCGCCATGTTCGCACAAGTTCTCGTAACCACGCTTGCATTGTTGGCAGTATCCACAAGCCATGGCGGGACACAAGGCCACGTGATCTCCTACACTAAAACCTTCGTGTCCACCGGTATCAGCCAGCTCTCCGGCAAACTCATGGCCGATTACCGATGGATAGCGAACACCCGCTGTCTTGCGGCCCCGATATATGCGTATATCAGTACCACAGAGGGTGGCAGCACGTACACGGATCAACATGTCCCCCGCTTCTAACGTTGGAGATGGTGTGTCCTTTAGGGATAGCTGATTAGGCGCACTGAGGATGGCGGCTTTCATACCTTACAACCTGAGCTTGAGAAGGCAAAGCGCTGCCGGGCTGTCAACACGTCACCAACACCTGCTATCGCCACTTCCATAGGCGTATTGCCAGTTTCAACTCCAGCTCCTATAGGTGCTGTCAGTTGTGCAATTTCCTGATCATCAAAGCCCTTACGCTTTAGACGATGACGAAATTTTACAGCCTTGCTGCGTGACGCTATAAGCCCACAGTAGGTTGAATCACCACGCGAAAGTACAGCTTCGACCACCTCCATATCCAATTCATGGCTATGAGTCATTACGAGATAATATGCTGATGGGCTCAAGGCTTCGATGTGTTGATAGGTATTGGCATTCATCAAGCTGGTAGAAACCTGAGAGGCAAAAACTCCATCGCCATCACGCTCGACAAGTTCATCAATATGTGCAAGCCAGTCGGCGCGGCTGTCATGAAACATTGTCACACACGGGAGGCGTAATGCAATTCTGGCAATTTCTTGCGCTACATGCCCAGCGCCGAAAACGTGCAATCTGAAATCATTAGCCATGTGCATGTCAAATTGTAGTTCTACCTTTCCACCACAACATTGCGACAGTTCCTTACCCAGACTGAATATTCGTGTGCTAACAGGTTCACCCAACGGTGCAGATGATGAAGAGCAATCCATCAGCGCTCGAGCATGTGCAATGCCTTCAAGTTCCAGCGCTCCACCACCAATAGTTCCATACACTTTCTCGTTAGTGACCACCATACGCGTACCCACAGTTCGTGGAGCAGAGCCAGTTACGTGCACCACCATAACAACAACACAAGCGCTGTTATCACGACGACAGTGACATAGCGCTGCTAGCCAATCCATCAGGCACGTCGCTTAGCTGCAACAGCTGTGCACGCTCTTAGTACTTCCTCTGGCGTTGCCGGTGCATTGAGCAAGGGAAACTGCTGATAGTTATCCAGAGACGCTATAGCATCTCTGATGGCCGCGAACACAGAGATTGCCAGCATTAAAGGAGGTTCTCCCACTGCCTTGGAATGGAAAACTGTTGCCGCATCGTTAGGGCTATCGCCGAGCAGATTGACGTTGAATTCATGTGGCATATCACCAATAGCGGGTATCTTGTAGGTCGCTGGCCCATCGGTGAGCAGGCGTCCTTTGTTATCCCATGAAAGCTCTTCATGCGTAAGCCAACCAGCACCTTGCACAAACCCTCCTTCCACCTGCCCGATGTCGATTGCCGGATTTATCGACTGCCCGACATCATGGAGGATATCGGTTCGCAGAATCTCAGTCTCACCGGTCAGAGTATCAATCATGACTTCAGAAACAGCAGCACCATTGGCGTAATAGTAGAACGGCTGACCTTTGGCTTGCTCACGATCATAGTGGATCTGTGGTGTGCGATAAAATCCTGTAGCGCTGAGGGACACGCGATCACGATACGCTGACATGGCAAGCTCGGGCCAGCTGTAGACCTTGCCACTGCCACTTTCACTGGCGCGGGCGTGGGCGTGGGCGTGGGCATCTACATCATTAGCCGTTTCGCCTTCTGCAATAACCACACAGTCAGCCGAAAAGTGTATGCACGCTGCATCCACTCCATGCTTCGCCTGCAAGTACTCCATCAGACGTCGCTTGATCTCCTTCGCAGCCATTAGCGCAGCCATACCATTGAGATCAGTTCCCGAAGAAGCAGCGGTAGCAGATGAGTTTGGCACCTTATCAGTACGGGTAGCCATCACCGCAACCCGCTCCAGACTCATACCCAGCTCCTGCGCAACAATCTGTTGCACTTTCACCATCAGTCCCTGGCCCATTTCGGTGCCACCATGATTTAGCTGCGCACTGCCATCAGAATAAACATGCAACAACGCACCTGCCTGATTAAGGTGCTTTACGGTGAACGATATACCGAACTTAACCGGTGTGATGGCAATGCCTTTTTTGTAGACACCATTGCTTTGATTAGACTGCCTGATAGCCGCGCGACGCGCCTGATAATCAGACGACTGCTCTAGCTCACTAAGCAACCGCGGCACAGTAAACGTTTCCACTTTCTGGTGATACGGTGTGATGTTGCGTTCACCATCACCATAGAGATTAATTCTGCGAATCTCCAACGGATCTTTGCCAAGCGCAAACGCAATTTCATCGATGACAGTTTCCGCCACCATCATCCCTTGTGGCCCTCCAAACCCACGAAATGCGGTATTGGAGACGGTGTGGGTTTTGCAGCGCAGTCCATCAATAGTGACGTCGGGCAGATAATAGGCATTGTCACAATGAAACATCGCCCTGTCGACAATAGCGTCCGACAAGTCCGGTGAATGGCCGCACTGCCCAGCCAACATGTACTCTATGCCGACAATACGTCCCTCATTGTCAAAACCGACATCGTAACGATTAAGAAACCCATGGCGTTTACCCGTCATGATCATGTCATCGCGTCTCGACAAACGGCAACTGACGCTCACCCCATTGCGAAGCGCAAACAACGCAGCAAACACAGCACATGCTGTTGCATGCGTTTCCTTGCCGCCAAAGCCACCACCCATTCGTCGCACCACAACGTTAACGCGATGCATGGCTATACCCAGAGCATTTGCTACCAGGTGTTGGGTCTCGGTGGGGTTCTGATTGCTCGACCAGAGCGTAACACCGCCATCCTCTTCGGGTCGGGCACGTGCTACCTGCCCCTCCAGATAAAAGTGCTCCTGACCACCGATGTGTAGCTCGCCTTGTAGTCTGTTGGGTGCACTGGCTAAAGCTGCCTTCGAATCCCCGCGCTTCATGGTGTGTGGTGGCCGCACAAATACCTGTCCTGACACCGCGTCTGCGATATCCAGCAAAGGCTCATGTTCATCGTATTCAGCATGCGCCTTGAGCACAGCCTGACGTGCCAGTCGATGACTTGTCGCTGCAACCACAAACAGCGGCTGGCCCAGATAATTTATGGTGTCTTCAACCAGTAATGGGTCACCCGGAAAAACAGGCCCAATATCCGTGGCGTGTGGCAAATCGGCAAATGTCATGACATCGACAACACCGGGTGATGATTGAACGTCATCGACATCCAGAGACACCAGTTTGCCATGCGCTATTGCGCTCGGACCAATGGCTACATGCAACAGCCCCCGAGTCTGCTCCATGTCATCCACATAGCGCGCTACACCTGTGACATGTTCACGCGCACTATCGTGAGCGTTTGAAACTCCGGCAATCTGACTGCGAGGACGCTCTGTCACGCACCTGCCTCCATTAACACGCGTTGCAACAGATTTTTAGCTACCTGCAATCGATAGCTTGCGCTGGCTCGTGCATCACTAATAGGTTGTAGCTCGGTAGCAAGTGCTGCCTGTGCATCATCAACCGTTGTTTGGTTGTATACCTTGGCCTCAAGCACCCCCTCGGTGCCATAAGCTCGTACAGGTATCGCAGCCATACCGCCGAACGCCAGTCGCGCATCGTGCGTTACGCCATTGTTCTGTGGAAGATGAATAGCCATACAGACACTGGAAATATCATCTTCTGTACGCTTGCTGATTTTGTGTACCGCAAAAATACTATCCTCTGCCGGTATAGGAATATGTATCTGCAGCACAAACTCACCTGCTTGCAGACACGTCTTGCGGTAACCCAGAAAGTAGTCTTGTATTGGAACAACGCGCGAGCTGTCACCACATTGAAGCGTCAACGTTGCATCCAGCGCCAGCAGAAGTGGGGGAAGATCTCCAATGGGAGATGCTGATCCAATATTGCCGCCAATAGTGGCCTGATTACGCACCTGGTCAGAACCAAAACGCAACAACAACTCACGAGCGGCTGGCAGCCTCTCACTCATCAAGGCAAGGCACTCAGCTAATGTCACTGCAGCACCCAACACCATGTGATCAGCGTGCACCTCCACAGTGCGCATTTGCGGAACATGGCTTACATGAATTATCTGCGACAGCGTTTTCATCTGCTGAGTCACTTCCAGCGCCAGATCGGTGCCTCCGCCAAGAAGCCTTGCTTGCGGATTGTCTTTGAACAGCTGTGACAATTCACCCAGTGTTTGCGGTTGATGAAAGCCGTTTGTATCAGCAGTGGATGTACGTAAGGTATCCAGAACACTGATCAGATCAGCTGCGGATTCTGAAGGATGCAACTGGTCGGCTTCATGCCCACCCTGTGCCTCTCGATAATCCAACGCCTTGGCAGCCGCAGCCTTTATCGGACGATAGCCAGTACACCGACACAAGTTACCACCCAGCGCCTGATCTATCTTGACGCGTAGTTGTTGCTCCGGTTCATCCTGCTTGTATAACGCATACATTGACATAATGAAACCCGGTGTACAAAAGCCGCACTGCGACCCATGCTCTTCAACCATCGCTCTCTGTACTGGATGAAGTTCAGGGCCTTGTGCAAGGCTCTCAACACTTAACAGCTGTTTGCCATGCAAAGCACCCACAAACGTAATGCAGCTGTTAATGGATTCATGCAACAACACGGACTGTCCTGATTCATCTTTGCTGACACTGACGGTCACCACGGTGCACGCACCACAATCACCCGATCCACAACCCTCTTTTGTACCGGTACGATGCCGATGCAATCGCAGCCAGTCCAACACCGTTAAATCAGCGGCGCAACTGTCAAGCTCTACCTGTTCATTCTCGTATAAAAACCGAATCATGCAGACTCACTGACGAATAGAGAGGTTGGCGAAAACGTTGTCACATCGATCAAGCCCTTATCCGATATGCGCAACGCTGGTATTACCACTAATGCTAGCAGTGAATGCTGCATGTAGGCATTGTTTAATGTACAGCCGCAGTCACGCATGGCATTCACCAGTTGCTGGGCCTTCTGTGCAACAACCTCCGCTCTCTCGGTTGACATCAATCCGGCTATGGGCAATTCCACCATAGCCAGCTGACGCCCACCCGCGAACAAGGTAACGCCGCCACCCACTTCTTGCAGACGATTGGCAGCCAATGCCATGTCCTCATGACTAGTACCCACAACAATCATGTGGTGCGAATCATGAGCAACGGTAGACGCCATGGCACACGGTGTGTTGTAACCGAATCCGGATACAAACCCATTGACCACTTCACCGGTGCCGCGATGCCGCTCCACTAAAGCTATCTGACAAACATCCCCTGCGGTGTCCATCTGAACCAGCCCATCACTCACTGATAGCTCTCTTTCCAAAGCACGTGTCGGCGCTTGATTTTCTATCACACCGATTACGCGAGCCGTCACCGTCGATGCGTCAGCCAACGGCGCCCGGATATGAAAGTCAGTACCCACCAAAGTGCGTCCCATGTGTATGGTATTCATGCTGGAGGCAGGATAGTTTGCTGCAGGAATATCAACGGCAAGCTCCCCGTGACTTGCCACAACCACACCTTGAGCAATCACTTGTTCAATAGGCAGCTGCACCAGATCGGAGCTGATAATCATGTCTGCGCGACGCCCGGGTGTGATAGATCCCAGTTCACGCTCAAGCCCGAAATGCTCAGCCGTGTTTATTGTCGCCATCTGGATGGCGTGCATGGGTTTGAGCCCTTGTGCAATAGCATGGCGTACCACGCGATTCATATGGCCATCGTTCACCAGCGTGCCCGAATGCGAGTCATCGGTACACAGAATGAAATAACGAGGATCCAGACCATGCTCGGTAACCGCTTTTATCTGCGGCGCCACGTCATACCAGGCAGAACCAAGACGCAGCATCGAGCGCATCCCTTGCCGCACTCTAGCGATCGCGTCTTCAACACGTGTGCCTTCATGATCATCAGCCGGGCCTCCGGCAACATAGCCGTGAAACGGTAAACCAAGATCAGGCGATGCGTAGTGCCCGCCAACGGTCTTGCCTGCGCTAACGGTGGCACTGATCTCGCCCTGCATCTTTTTATCATTGTTGGCCACACCTGGGAAATTCATGACCTCTCCCAGACCGATGATGTTCGGCCATTGCATGGCCTCAACCACATCTGTCACACCCAACGTCGCACCAGCAGTTTCAAGCCCGGGGGCGGAAGGCACACAACTGGGCATCTGCACATAGACATTGACCGGTAATCCCACGGCCTCGTCGTGCATCAATTTAACCCCGGCAAGACCCAGAACGTTGCCAATCTCATGCGGATCGATAAACATGGAGGTGGTGCCGTGAGGGATAACAGCCCGGGCAAATTCTGTGACTGTAACCATGCCGCTTTCCACATGCATGTGCGCATCACACAAGCCAGGTACCAGATAACGACCTTGTGCATCAATGATTTGCGTTTGTTCACCAATGGTGTGGCTGGCATCTGGCCCCACGTAGGCGAAGCGCCCGGCAACGATAGCTACATCCGTTCCGGTAATGATTTCCCCGGAGTGCACATTCACCCACCTGCCATTGCGCACCACGATATCCGCAGGAGTGCGGCCCATTGCTGTGTCAACCAGCGAAGCTGCCGCGTCTGATCTCAGGTTTAGTTTACTCACGCCACGCTTACTCCTTTATTAGAGTCGGATAATCAATCCTGCCAGCAGAAAGTGGCCGGAATTGTGCACTTTACCCAAGACGGGAGAACCCCGCCTGCCCCTTGTCCGCTATACTGGTGCGTTAACCCAAGGGTCAGGGCCGTTATTCGAGACTCTTCGAGCGCTTGGCGCTCGTACCAAACCCGACACTGTCAGCATCTCGTCAAGCAGATATCGACTTTTTTCAAGTAACACCCTCAAAAGGGGTGCATGACCGCTGCGCACACCTAGCGCGCTCAGGACCAAACCGTGATCCAGAAACTTCGCAATATAGCCATCATAGCCCATGTCGATCATGGCAAGACCACACTGGTTGACAAGCTCTTGCAGCAGTCGGGCACCCTCGACATGCGCAAGGAGCAAACCGAGCGCCTGATGGACTCCAACGCGATTGAAAAAGAACGCGGCATTACCATTCTGTCAAAGAACACCGCTATCCGCTGGAACGACTACCGCATCAACATCGTTGATACGCCGGGTCACGCCGATTTCGGCGGTGAAGTGGAGCGCGTTCTGAGTATGGTGGATTCTGTACTGTTGCTGGTCGATGCAGCCGAAGGCCCCATGCCCCAGACGCGCTTCGTCACCCAGAAGGCTTTTGCCATGGGTTTTCGCCCCATCGTTGTCATTAACAAGATCGACCGCGAAGGTGCTCGTCCAGACTGGGCGCTGGACCAGACCTTCGAGCTGTTCGACAATCTTGGCGCTACCGATGAGCAGCTTGATTTTCCGGTCATCTATGCCTCAGCGGTCAATGGTTACTCGGGGGTCGAACCCACAGTCACTGAAGGCGACATGACGCCTTTGTTCGAAACCATTATCGAAGAAGTCCCTGCCCCGGATGTCGACGTTGACGGTCCGCTGCAGATGCGTATCAGTTCGCTGGACTACAACAGCTACGTTGGCGTCATCGGTATTGCCCGCATTCAGCGTGGCCAGCTCAAACCTAACCAACAGGTTCGTGTGGTCAGCGCCGAAGGCAAGGAACGCAACGCGAAAGTATTGCAGGTGCTTGGTTTCCACGGGCTCGAGCGTATCGAAACACAGATGGCAGAAGCTGGCGACATCGTCTGCATCACCGGCATCGACAAGCTCAATATTTCAG
>CAYGSW010000005.1:10339-11314 GCA_964352535.1 uncultured Granulosicoccaceae bacterium
ACCCTGTGCGATCCATCGGCAGTTGAAGCCATGACGCCTCTGACGGTGGACGAACCCACCATCAGCATGATGTTCCAGCCCAACAGCTCGCCGTTTGCCGGTAAGGAAGGCAAATACGTCACCAGCCGTAATATCTGGGATCGTCTGCAGACTGAGCTTCTGCACAATGTAGCGCTACGGGTAGAACGGACTGAGCAGTCAGAAACGTTCAAAGTCTCCGGTCGAGGTGAGCTGCATCTGTCAGTGCTGATCGAGAACATGCGCCGTGAAGGCTACGAGATCGGTGTAGGCCGTCCAGTGGTCATTACTCGCACCAACGAAGAAACAGGACAAGTTGAAGAGCCCTTCGAGCAAGTCACCATCGATGTGGAAGAGCAGCATCAGGGTGCCATTATGGAAAAGATGGGTGAGCGACGTGCGGAGCTGAAAGATATGGTGCCTGATGGCAAGGGTCGCGTTCGTCTGGATTACATCGCACCTGCGCGTGGCATGATCGGTTTTCGTACTGAATTCCTGACGGCCACATCAGGTACAGGCCTGATCTACTCGGTATTTGACCACTATGGCCCGCAAATCAAGATCAACGTTGGTTCACGACGCAACGGTGTACTGATCTCCAACGGGCAAGGCAAGGCCCTGGGCTTTGCATTGTGGAACCTGCAGGAGCGTGGTCGTCTGATTCTTGGTGCCAACTCACAGGTGTATGAAGGACAGATTATCGGCATTCACTCACGTGACAATGACTTGACGGTCAACTGTCTCAAAGGCAAGCAGCTGACTAACGTTCGAGCATCAGGTACCGATGAAAACATCGTGCTGACGCCACACATCAACATGAGTCTTGAGCAGGCGCTGGAATTCATCGACGATGACGAGCTGGTTGAAGTCACGCCGGAGAGCATCCGTGTTCGCAAGAAGTTTTTGACCGAAAACGAGCGCAAGCGTAACGCTCGACCTGCAAAAGCGTCTTAGGAG
>CAYGSW010000005.1:11324-17342 GCA_964352535.1 uncultured Granulosicoccaceae bacterium
CCTTAAAACTTAGGATTCTAAATTTTGAGGTGGTGGGACTACTGTCCTCTCCCAGCTCCCAGATACTCGGTAGTTTGCATCTCGAACAAGCGGCTGGCAGCACGTTCAAATTCGAACGAAAGACGCTTGCCGGTATACAGCTTGTCCGCCGGTGCCTCGGCAGAAACGATCAGCTTCACATGCCGATCATAGAATTCATCGATCATGTTTACAAACCGCCTTGCCGCATCATCAGACCCATCATTCATAACCGGAATGTCACTGATCATGATGGTTTGAAACTGACTGGCAAGCTCAATGTAATCCTGCGTTGAGCGGGTACTGTTGCATAACGCATCGAATGCAAACCACGCAATATCTCCGGTATGCCCGATAGTCTCCACTGTGCGCGAATTGATCTGGATACTCGATGACTTGGCATCGAAGTCTGCCCGTATAGTGTCAAAGTAGCGCTGCATGGCTCTTTGCGTTTTTCGGTCAGCCATACCATCGCTGAAACGACTGACGCGATATACAGGTTCCTTGCGTAATATTCGCAACCGGTAATCCGTAGGTCCAACCATTTCCAGCACATCAGTGTGCTTACAGATCTGAGCGATGGCGGGTAGAAAACGAGCACGCTGCAAACCGTCTTTATACAAGCCGTCAGGGGGCACATTGGACGTTGTAATCAGCGTGACACCACGATTAAACAAAGCTGTCAGAAGCCCTCCCAACAACATCGCGTCAGTGATGTCGTTGACATGAATCTCATCAAGCAACAGTAAGCGTGAATGCGATGCCCAGTCATCGGCTATGCGCAGTATCGGGTCCTCAACCCCTTCCAGCTTGCGAAGATCATCATGTATTTGTTTCATGAAGCGATGAAAATGCAAGCGTGTCTTGTCTTGCAAGTCAACGGTATCGAAAAACAGATCACACAAGTGTGTTTTGCCACGACCGACACCACCCCAGAGATACAAACCCTTGATGCCAGCCACGCGGTAGTCGTCGGGTTTTTTCCAGCGAGCAAATAGCGAGCGTGAAGGAGCCACCCAGTTCTTGCGGCGTATTAACTCATCACCGATAAGATCAAGCTTTTGCATGACTGCACGTTGCTCTGCATCAACGCGCAGCACGCCACTGCTGACTTCGGCATCATATCGGGCTAGAGGCACAGACCTGATCCAGGCTTAGTAATCACAGCCAGAACTGGCAGAACGAAGCGAACGGATCGCATCCTTTTGCCTGATAAGGGCATAGTGATGTAGCGCATCCTGCTCCTCTGCCAGTAAATTGATGAACCTGCATTGCAGCACCTCGTCATCGCTGGCAGGAAGAATATCCACGTAACCTCCGATTGAGCGGTTGTCGGTTGGCAGATCCATACTGAACGGGTAACGCCTGCCACTGGCAATAACGCCTGCAGGTAATGTGAATCCACTGGCACTGATGTCCAGAACGCGCATCAGTCGTCCGTCAATCTGCAGAATGATCGGATCATCAGGGTCGGGTACGACCGGGTAGGCGGTGCGACCACTGGAAGCCACCTGAATGGTAATGTCGTTCATGTGCGCAAACCTGCAGGTACAAGCAACGCCAGTCGCGCATGTAGCCGTTGCACGTTGTTATCTTCCAATATGATGACTGCACCGCGGTACGCGATTTCAGCGATAACCAGTTCACGCACATGAGCGGCACGCAGTCTTGCTATCAGTATTACCATAATAATAGCCAGACTGGCGCCGCAGATAAAGGGTAAAAAGGTACTACCAGCGAATATTTCAGCCGCTGTGTTGGTAAATCTGAGCAGTGATCCGAGCAAGCCGAACATCAGCGCGTAGATGGCTGTAAACAGAAAAACATCAGCGGCCATCTGATGAAACAGCTTTTCCTTGGCAATCCGTCGATCCAGTGCAAACCGAATCGACGAGCCCGAAGAAGCTTCTCCGATGAGCTGGCAAACCTCTTCAACTTCAACCGAGTTGGACCGAATTTCAGCAACACCGAGCAACCCGTCGCGCCGACTCACTTCGCACACCTTGAGCATGGCTCTGATCATTTGTCTGGGCGCATTGCCTCCATATACGCCGCGTACCAGCGCGAGCTGAAGCGCCTGTACTATCTGCGTGACGGAGAAACTGAGCAGCAATCCGGCAAGCGAACCTCCAAAGACCACAATGACAGATTGAACAACGTCGAAAAAGTCAGTGGCATTGCTCAGAAACAGGGCGAGGCCAACCGTAAGCAGCATGACCGCCAATACCAGCGGTATGACTTGCACTACGTTGACGCTTTGTTGTTTGTGCACCAATGAATCTTCTGCAGTGGTCAGTAACACGATGGGAAGTGAGCTATGGCCGGTGGAAACGATACGCTCCACCGGCTTGCGTATTAGCAAAGCCGGCGAATCTGAAAAAAGAATAGCAGAATAGTTTCAAGGTTAAAGTCGGATTTGGCTTGCACCCGTGGCTGGCAGGAACAAATGCCTCTCCGTTGTGGAGTTTACTCATGCCAGCGGCAACTGCTCGCGACGCTGCCTGATTGGCTAACTAACCGGCCTATCAGACCAGAACTATTCACCGACAGCACCCGTTCAGTGCTCGAAAGACATGCCTGCGTGAAAACCGATTAACGGGCCAGTTCAAGCCATGGCGGCACCTGTGAACCCGCCTGAGACAAGCGGCGATCCAGCCCACGGGCATTCACGCTCAACTGTCGCAACAAGCCCCAGAAGTCCTCGGAATGGTCCAGATGCACCGTGTGGGCAAGCTCATGTAACAAGACGTAATCCACCAGATCGCGGCTGAGAAACAACAGTTTGTAATTCAGACTCAGGGTTCCACTGGATGAGTAGCTTCCCCACACTGTCCGCTGACCGCGGATGCTCACACGTTTGTAGTGCAGGCCATGCAAATGCGCATGCGATGCCAGCAGAGACGGTAACACTGAACGCGCAATTTGCTTCAGACATCCCGCAATCTCACTGGCGACAGCAGCTTTATCGTCAATGGCTGAGTGAATGCTGCGATGGTAAATATCCACAGCACCGTGTGCAGCAATCGCACTGTCTGGACTATCAGTGTAGCTAAGCAACAGGTGTCGACCGATGGCTTCGAGTGGCAAACTCTGTGGTGGCCAACAACGAAAATGCTCCGGGGTGTTGGCTTCAATCTCTGCAAGCGCGTCGATAATCCAGGCACGATTGCTTTCAACAAACTCGCGTACCCTGGCTTGTGGAAAGCGCCTGGGAATGCTCACCACCAGGCCCCTGCCCGGGACTACACGCAGCGAGGCTCGTTTGGCTCGAGCACGTACAACCAGCTCATAGTTGAGGTCTTGCAGGCTATGTAAGCTCATGGATCAACATTAACCTCAATGAGATTAACTGTAATTATATACGTGCACATTGGCTTTCAACGCTATAGTTTACGCCACACCGCCAGCGCTTGAACACAATTCCCCATGTCGTTACTCACCATAACCAGCATCCTCATTACCGTAGCCGCGTTATTTGCCTACGTAAATTATCGAACACTCAAGTTGCCAAACACCATCGGCATCATGGTTATTTCGCTGGCTTTCTCACTGGTGCTGGTGTTGCTGGGCAACCTCGGCTTTGGCGATGCTGAGCGCATTGCGACAGGGATTGTCAATCAGATCGAATTCGACAATACGCTTCTCAACGGCATGCTTGGTTTTCTGCTGTTTGCCGGTGCAATGCACATTAATCTGGACCGCCTGCTGGAGCGCAAATGGACGATTGGCCTGCTGGCCTCAGTCGGTGTGCTCACCAGCATGTTTCTGGTGGCAGGTGGTGCGTACTACCTGTTTCAGTTGTTCGGCTTTCACGTTCCTTTTATTTTCTGCCTGCTGTTCGGTTCGCTTATTTCACCCACTGACCCCATTGCAGTCATGGGCATTCTAAAAACTGCTGGTGCCAGCAAATCACTGGAAATCAAGATTGCCGGTGAATCATTGTTTAATGACGGTGTTGCTATCGTTGTGTTTCTTGCAATCTTTGGCATCGCGGTTAACGGTGAATCGTTTGATGCACAACACATTGGTGTGCTGTTCGTTCAGGAGGCCTTCGGAGGAGCACTGTTTGGATTCACCTGCGGCTGGACGGTGTTACAGATGCTCAAGCGGGTGGACAATTATCAGGTCGAGATCCTGTTAACTCTGGCCCTGGTGTCAGGTGGCGCAACCGCTGCTGCAGGTTTGCACCTGTCAGCGCCCATTGCCGTTGTGGTTGCCGGTCTGATGATTGGCAATCATGGCCGACGCAATGCCATGAGCGACGCAACAGTGCAACACCTGGATACCTTCTGGGAACTGATTGACGAGATCCTGAACGCCGTGTTGTTCCTCATTATTGGCCTTGAGGTCATTGTCATTCAACTCAATGCCGAGTTATGGGTGGCAGGTGTCGCCATGGCATTGATGGTCTTGCTGGCGCGTTTGATCTCTGTGGGAATACCGGTAACGCTATTACGCAAACTGAACGGGGAATTTCACCCACACGCCATAAAGATATTGACGTGGGGTGGGTTGCGCGGTGGTATATCGGTTGCGCTGGCTCTGTCTATCCCTGCAGGCCCTGAGCGTGACCTCATCGTAGCTGTCACCTACGTCATTGTTGTGCTGTCAATTCTGGTTCAGGGGCTAACCATCGGCAAACTGGTAAAAGCCACCGCTGTCCGCACTGACAGTGAACAGTGAGCAACTAAAAAAACACAGGAAAAAGCGATGGAATGTGACGCAGAATAGTGACCGATGAAGGTGCCCACCCAAGACTACTGATTGGCGGCAGACTTGAGCGTCGGGGCCAACAACATTGCCTGACTGTCGGCCTCCTTGAATAACATCTGCATGACATCATTTAGCTCATCAGGACTTACCGGCTTGTGCAACAGCTGCAATCGAGTATCGGCAACCTCTTTCAGCCGTGCGGGTGATGTGTCACCTGTAACAATAATTGCCGGTATGAAGGCATCGACCGACTCTCTGACTGCAGCCACGGCATCCACGCCGCTAAGGTTTTCCGCCAAACGGTAATCTGAAATAATGATGTCCGGCACAACGTCACTGATAGCCAGAATTTTCAAGGCATCACGAGCAGACTGAGACAACAGCACATCACATCCCCAACCCTCCAGCATGTGTCGCATGCTCTGCAGCACTTGCAACTCATCATCGATGACAAGCACGCGCCGCCCCTGCGCCACAAATCCTGTCGAAGGTCTGTTCTGGGTAACAATCTGTGCAGGATCGCCACTAGGAACAACCAAGCGGAAAACGGTTCCCTTGCCCTCCTCCGACTCCATCTGCAGCGGCAGATCCATGAGCTCACATAACCTGCGCACAATTGCCAAACCCAACCCGAGACCTTTGTTGCGATCACGAGACGGGTTGTTCAACTGGTAGTACTCTGAGAAGACGTCTTCAGCAAACTCTGCAGGGATTCCCAATCCGGTATCTTCCAGCGTCACCACCTTTGCACCATCACTGCGATCCTTGCAATACAGGGAAATCGATCCCGAAGGCGTGTATTGCACCGCATTCGAGAGCAGATTGCGCAGCACCCTCTCCAGCAACACCACATCGCAATACAGCACATGGCTCTCTGAGCATATATGCAGCTCCACGTTTTTCTTGGCCGCCTGTTGAGCAAATTGCGCGCGCAAGGCATCAAAAACATGATTTGCCTGCACATGCACAGGAGAGAACTCGATGATTTCTGCATCCAGCCGTGAGACGTCCAGCAAGCTGTTGAACAGACTGTTCAACGCCTCGGCCGACTTTGACATGTCCTCTATGATGCCCATCTTCTTCGGGTCAGTCTCCCGGTTGCGCAAGGCACTGAGAAACAGTCCCATGGCATGCAGTGGCTGACGCAAGTCGTGACTGGCCGCTGCAAGAAATCGGCTTTTGGCCACCATCGCCCGTTCGGCAATGAGCTTTTCTTCAGCCAGACTCTCCATCAGCCTCTGGTTTTCCAACTGTGAGTATAAAAGTTCGCGGTTTTGCCGGTTTGAG
>CAYGSW010000005.1:17352-49526 GCA_964352535.1 uncultured Granulosicoccaceae bacterium
GAAACATGATAAGCAGCAGACCGACCAATGCCAGCGAGTCCCGCCCCGACTGCAGATGTGACAAGGAAAGTGGCAACACCAACGGTACCGAGAAGGCAATGAACGAGGGCAGGTAGATGCTGGCAGATGCTGCACTCACAGCGACCATCCCGGCAAAGACCGTGGAAATCAGCAACAGATACTCGGGGCTATAGAGCGAATAGAAAATCAGGGGCCAGGCGCCCCAGATGATGCCGGATGTCATCATGCCAATCCAGAAGAGCGTTCCCCAGACAGGTTTCTGGCGGACCTGCTGGTCTGATTTGAAATAGGTGTAGACACACCATAAGCGCAGTATTGTGGTCAGGCCAAACACCCCAAGCCAGTACACCAGCAGCTGGTTGGGCAGATGGCGCCACAGGAACAGGGTAATCACCACCGCGCACAGCGTAGAGCCTGCGACCAGTATGGTTGCCTGATTGTAAATCAGACGGATCTGCTCATTGTAGATCCTGCGGTCGATATCGCTCAAAGGTCCATCCTCTGCTGCCAGAACATAGTATGCCATCCTATGCAGATTCAGTCGTGGGCAACACACGATACGCAGGCAATCTGCACCAATCAGCCAGTGTGTCGTGACGTAGCGGCTGTACTTGGCTACCATTCCCACACTCAGACTTCACAAACAGACCAGCAAATGACCCAGGAAATCGTCCTTCACTACCAGCTCAGCGACGGCACGACACGCACTGTCGATGCCAAAGTGGGCAGCAGTATCATGGAAACCGCCATACAAAACGACATCGATGAGGTGGTCGCAGAATGCGGTGGCAGCCTGATCTGTGCAACCTGCCATGTCTATCTTGATGATGCAGTGGCAGCGCTATTCGAGCCACCCGATGATATTGAACTGGATATGCTCGAAGGCGTTGCTGCCGAGCGCCGAAAAAATTCGCGACTCAGCTGTCAACTGATCATCAAACCTGAACTGGACGGACAGACGATTCATACACCCGAAAGGCAGTAGCGTGTTCCTGACACTCTCATGAGCCCATCGATACAGCCGGTTGAAGCATTCAGTCGCATCGGCGAAGAGAATGCCTTTGCCGTGCTTGCCCGAGCGGGCGAACTGGCATCGCAAGGACGCGACATCATTAATCTGGGTATCGGCCAGCCGGATTTTCCGACACCCGCCAACATTGTTGACGCGGGAGTCAGAGCGTTACGCGATGGCCATCATGGCTACACGCCAGCGGTAGGCATCGAACCACTGCGCGAGGCTGTGGCACATGATCTGTCCACACGCTACAACACACCGGTGGACAGTCGTTACGTGATGATTGTTCCTGGCGGTAAAGTTACGATGTTCTCCGCGATTCTTATGCTCGGTGAACCCGGTGCAGAGATCCTCTATCCGGACCCCGGCTTCCCCATCTACCGATCAATGATTGAATTTACGGGAGCCAGACCTGTAGCGATCCCTATTCGCGAGAAAAACGGATTTGCGTTCTCGGCTGAGGAAACCCTGGCGTTGATAACGCCATCCACTCGCCTGATTATCATCAATTCTCCGGCTAACCCGTGTGGCGGAGTCACACCCAGGAGTGAATTCGACACGCTGGTCAAAGGGCTGGAAGCTCACCCGCACGTGAGCATTCTGTCGGATGAGATCTATGATCAGATGGTGTACGACGGTGCCGAACATGTATCGCTGCTATCTTATCCACAAATCCGTGATCGACTGATACTACTCAACGGCTGGTCCAAGACTTACGCTATGACCGGATGGCGGCTGGGGTATTCCATCTGGCCTGAGCGATTGTTCGATGCGATGCGCAAGCTGGCAGTAAACTGCTGGAGCTGCGTGAATGCACCGGCGCAATATGCTGCGCTGGAAGCGATCACAGGACCGCAGGAAAGCGTGCAACACATGATGTCAGCGTTTGCCGAGCGCCGAGGTGTTGTCGTCGAAGAACTCAACCGCATTCCGGGTGTAAATTGCATAACACCTGCAGGAGCTTTCTATGCGTTCCCGAACATCACGGACACGGGCTGGAAAGCCAAACCACTGGCCACCGCTCTTCTGGAAGAGGCTGGAGTTGCCACTATTGGAGGGCCTGATTTTGGTATCCATGGAGAAGGCTATATTCGCCTCTCTTATGCCAACTCACTAGGCAACATCCAACGCGCTATTGAACGTATGTCAATCTTCCTGGCTGCTTGAGAAAAACGATGCCTATCACGCCAATGCCAGATATCGCAACGCGAGTCTACAACCACAACTTCAAGCTTGACCCCATAGTACGCAGCCTGCTGGACACGGACATCTACAAGCTGCTGATGTTGCAGACCATCTGGAAAGAAAGGCGTGATGTTCCTGTAACCTTCTCGCTGATCAACCGAACCAGAAGCGTGCGTCTGGCTGATGAAATTGATGAGAAAGAGCTGCGTGCGCAACTGGATAATGCGCGTCATATCCGCATTACCAAAAAAGAACTTATCTGGCTGACAGGTAACACGTTCTATGGTCGTGAGCGTCTGTTTACCAATGAGTTTCTGGAGTGGCTACGTCACTACCAGTTGCCTGAGTACCATCTCAGCGTTCAGGATGGTCAATATCAGATAGATTTCAAGGGCAGCTGGGCTGACGTTACGCTCTGGGAGATTCCGGTGCTGTCCATCATCAGTGAGTTACGATCACGTGCTGCCACCCACGGTGTCGGTCGATTCGAACTGGACGTTCTGTATGCTCGCGCAAAAGCCAAGCTGTGGGAAAAAGTCTTGCGATTGAACAAGCTATCAGACTTGCGTATTGCTGACTTCGGCACGCGTCGTCGGCATAGTTTTCTGTGGCAGCGATGGTGTATAGCCGCCATGAATGAAGGCTTGGGGGAGAAATTTATCGGCACCAGCAACGTCCTTATGGCCATGGACCTGGATCTGGATGCCATCGGCACCAATGCTCACGAACTACCCATGGTAGAGGCGGCTCTGTCTGACAACGACGAGGAGCTGATGCAATCGTCTTACACTATTCTTGAACGATGGAGCAGAACTTACGACGGTAATTTGCTGATTGTTCTGCCTGACACCTACGGTACAACAGGCTTTCTGGAACGTGCGCCGGACTGGGTAGCAACATGGAGTGGTTTTCGCATCGATTCCAAGGAACCTATTGCTGGCGGCGAAGAGCTCATCGAATGGTGGGTATCGCGTGGACAGAACCCCAAAGAGAAACTGCTGATCTTCTCTGATGGCCTGACCGTTGACACCATTGAAGAAGTCTACGAGCGCTTTAACGGCCGTGTACGATTAAGCTTTGGCTGGGGCACTCATCTGACCAATGACTTCAGTGACTGCGCCACGGTTTTCAATCCACAGCTCAAGGCGATTTCACTGGTTTGCAAGGTGCATGAGGCTGATGGACGTCCCACCGTCAAACTGTCTGACAACTTCGACAAGGCAACCGGGCCACAAACTGAAATTGAGCGCTATCGTGCAATTTTCGGCGGGGACAATATCGAACGCCACAACGTCATTGTCTAGCCAAACGTTTTATCACGCCGTAAACAACAAACAGAAACACCAGTGGAAACACGAGTGTCTGCATCAGGAAGACAACAACCAGACGTATCGTATTTTCGCTGATGGTTTCGGCCGCCAACCGATACTGTTCCAGCTGTTTTTCAACATCAATTTTCTCCAGTGCCAGCTGATAGGCACGACGCGTACGCTCGACAATACCTGAAGGCTCGTCCTGTGCACTGGGCATAATTTGCGCATTGATCTGGCCTATGGACTCTCTGGCCTTTTCAAGAGACGCTGACGCTTCAACAAAATCGGCCTCCAGAAACGCCCGATAAACCCAGTCATTGGCAATACTGATTGCGGGCATCATGAAGCGCAGAATGAGTACGAATAGAAAAAGCCGCCCGACAATCCGTCGCCAGGGTGCCAATGGCCGAAGCAGGTGTACCAGCACCACCGCAACGGCACATGCAGTCACAGCAATCAGCAGTCCCTGCCAGGCGCTCATCGATAAAAGCACTTTCTGAATGCCCAGCGAACTGGTTGCCAGCATCATGATCCAGGAAAAGCGCTCCACCAGATCGTTGATGGGGTCAAGTATCTGACCGGGCGTGAAGTTCACGCCAACCCCTGCTGGTTGCAGAGCAATTTCAGTGCCTTGCGCAACCGAGATTACGCCATTCAGCCCACGTGCAATGGCGAATGCGATAAGCGCTCTCTTGAATGCCTCATCCACATGTGACTGACCGATTTCATCGGCTATCGGTACCAGTGCCAGCACAGTGGCTGACACTGTCAGTGCAACAATAAATACCAGTCGATGCTGTTGAGAGCGCATACAGTGCTATCCGGGTGCCGGATGATTGCACACGGTAACGGCAAAGCTGTCCAGCCGTGGGTCAGGCCGCCACTTCTGTGGCACTGCGCACCTGCTCCAGGGCATTTTCAAAACGATGCACAGCTCCATCAACATCCAGCAGCTTGTCAAGACCAAACAAGCCGATACGAAAGCTCTTGTAACCGGCAGGCTCGCCGATTTCCAATGGCACTCCAGCAGCAATCTGCATACCGACAGCAGCAAATGCGCGTCCCGAATGCAGCTCCTCATTGTCTGTGTAGAACACCGCCACGCCCGGAGCCTGAAAACCTTCAGCTGCCACACTCACGAAACCCGCGTTTTCCATAACACCACGGATGCGGCGTCCCAGTTCAGCCTGTCGCTCTTTCGCACGTTCAAAGCCGAAATCGCCGATTTCGTTCATCACATCACGGAACACGATCAGTCCATCAGTTGGCATCGTGGCGTGATACGCGTGTTTGCCATCAAGGTAGGCCTCCATGATCTGTGACCATTTTTTTAGATCGATGGCAAAGCTGTCACTGGTGGTGGATTGCATTACTGTATGAGCGTGTTCGCTAAGCATCACGACTCCTGCACACGGGGTGCCGCTCCAGCCTTTTTGCGGGGCTGTAACCAGCACATCCACACCGGTCGCTTGCATGTCTATCCACGCGGTGCCGGAGGCCACGCAATCAAGAATGAACACACCGCCGTACTCGTGCACCGCACTGGCAACAGCCGTGAGGTAGTCGTCCGGCAGGATCATGCCGGCAGAGGTTTCTACATGCGGAGCACAGACTACATCAGGCTTGTCTTTGGCAATACGCGCTACAACTTCGTCAATCGGCACCGGTGCAAAAGGCGATTCAGGCGCACTGGAAAGTGCCCGCGCGCAAAGTACTTCATGACTGGCTGGCAGGTTGCCCGCATCAAATATCTGCGACCAGCGATAACTGAACCAGCCGTTTCGTATGACCAGGCATTTTTTGTCACGGCACAGTTGTCGTGCTACCGCCTCCATTCCGTAACTGCCACTGCCGGGCACGATGACCGCACGATGTGCTGTGTAGACGGATGTCAGCGTGGAATGTATATCGCGCATTGTCTGTTGGAACAATGCCGACATGTGATTGACCGACCGGTCCGTATAGACAACCGAGTACTCGAGTAATCCGTCCGGATCAACGTTATCAAGTAATCCTGCCATGGGTGTAATCTCTATTCGGGTGTGATCGTGAACAATACCACTTATGCTCTAATGGTCCCACCCACTAATGACACATACGCACAGGTCAGCTGCATGAATATCCTCATCATCGGTGCCGCAGGTATGCTCGGCCGCAAACTCAGCCAAAAGCTCAACGAGGTGAAAACCTGCGCTGGCAAGGCCATCAGCGAGCTGGCGCTAGTGGATGTGGTTCCGCCCCAGCCTCTGGCGGATTTAATGGTGCCAGTCACCGCAACGGCTGCAGACCTGACAGACCCACAAGTCGCCGAGCAGCTTATTGCTGCGCGCCCGGATGTGATCTACCATCTGGCCGCCATTGTCTCTGGCGAGGCTGAACGCAATATGGACAAGGGCTACAAAATCAATCTTGACGGCACACGTGCCTTACTGGAAGCCATCCGCCGGCAGCACGATATCGACGGCTACTGCCCATCATTTATCTTCACCTCATCGATTGCCGTCTACGGCTCGCCGTTCCCGGATTCCATCAGCGATGAATTTCACCTTACCCCTCTAACGAGCTACGGTACTCAGAAAGCCATGTGCGAACTGCTGCTGGCGGACTACCACCGGCGTGGCATCGTGCTGGGTGTCGGGCTGCGGCTGCCTACCATCTGCATCAGACCGGGCAAACCCAATGCAGCGGCATCGAGCTTTTTCTCCGGCATTCTGCGCGAACCCATCAACGGCCAGGAAGCCATTCTGCCAGTGGCCGACACCGTACGTCACTGGTTTGCCAGCCCACGGGCAGCTGTGGGATTTCTAATGCACGCAAGCACTCTCGGCAGAGAACTGATCGGTCCACGCTGCAACATGAATCTGCCAGGCTTGAGCGCCACTGTGGCAGAACAGATCGAGTCACTGCGCAATGTTGTCGGCAGTGAAGCGGTTGCCTTGATCCGTCGTGAAAACGACCCTGTGGTAGCAGGCATAGTCGCTGGCTGGGCGGAGTCGTTTGACGCTCAGCGCGCCTCCCAGCTTGGATTCGTTGCTGAGAGCTCTTTCGATGACATCATCCGCGTCTACCTGGACGATGAGATGGGTTGACGGCTGATCAGGCACCAACTGACGGCAATTGCGTACAAGCAGCACCTGCATTGGTATTGTGCGTGGCCTACAACCGCGTGGCGCAACGAGCGCCGCATCATCGAATTTCAATTTTCGAACCATGAATCGTAAAACAGCAGTCGTTATCGGGTCAGGCATTGGCGGCATTGCCTGCGGAATCCGCCTGCAGAGTCTTGGATTTGACACCACCATTGTTGAAAAACTGGATTCACCCGGTGGGCGAGCTCTGGTGCACGAGGCTGAAGGCTTCGTTTTTGACATGGGCCCAACGGTGCTGACCGTTCCGCACTTTATTGAGGAGCTGTTTGCCCTTGAGCGCGACAAGGCCATGCTGGGCCAGCCCGATTTTCCTGTCGAAATTCTCGACGAAAGCAAACGCGTCAAAGAAGGGATCAGCGGTGGTCCGGCAACCAGTCGCTACGTTGAACTGCGCCCCATCCTGCCGTTCTATCGTATCTACTTTCAGGATGGCACCTATTTCGACTACGACTGTGATCCGGAAAACACGCGCCGACAGATCGCAGAACTGGCCCCGGAAGATGTCGAGGGATATGATCGTTTTCATGCAGCGGCCAAACAGATTTTTGATCGCGGCTTTATCGAGCTGGGCTATACCTACTTCGGTAACGTGACAGCCATGATGAAAGTTGTACCTGATCTTTTCAAACTCAACGCCGTGCGCACGCTGTTTTCGTTCGTCAAACAGTATTTCAAGAGCGACAAGATGCGCCGAGTGTTCAGCTATGAGACCTTGCTCATCGGTGGCAACCCACAGAAAGTCCCTGCCATCTACGCCATGATTCACTTCGTTGAAAAAACCTGGGGTGTCCATTTTGCCATGGGTGGCACAGGCAAGCTGGTAGAAGGTTTTGCAAGGAAGTTTGAAGATCTGGGTGGAACAATTCGTTACACCAGTGAAGTGGACAAGATCGAGGTTGAAAAGCTGGGAGGCAAATCCACAGCAACCGGGGTCAGGCTTGCCAGCGGTGAGACGCTCAAGGCAGACGTGGTGGTATCCAACTCAGACTATGCCAACACCTACCTCGAGTTAATCGCGCCTGAACATCGCAAGATCAATCGTGATTCTTTGGTGAAGTTCAGAAAGCAGAGCATGTCATTGGTGGTTATCTATTTCGGCTTCACCCGCCATCAAGATGACCCGCCATTGCAGCACCACAACATCATTCTCGGACCACGCTACGAGGAGTTGCTGACTGACATCTTCGAACGAAAAATCCTGGCTGATGACTTTTCGCAATACTTGCACCTCCCCACCATCACCGATCCCAGTCTTGCGCCAGAGGGCCATCATGCGGCTTACACGCTGGTGCCCGTGCCCAATAACCTGAGTGATATCGATTGGGATGAGAAGGGGGACGCGTTTGTTGACAAGGTCCTGATGTCTTTGCACTCACAAGGGCATATACCCAACCTCATGCAACGCATCGTCTACAGGAAATTTGTGACACCCACCTACTTTGAAAATACGCTGAACGCCTACGTTGGCAACGGCTTCGGTGTAGAGCCGGTGTTGGTGCAATCAGCCTACTTCCGTCCTCATAACCGCAGCGAGGATGTGAAAAACCTCTACCTTGTAGGGCAAGGCACGCAACCTGGTGGCGGTACACCATCCGTCATGATGTCTGCAAAAATGACAGCGCGCGTCATAGCGCAGGACTACGGCATCAACGAGGCTGTGGTCAATGGCGTGCCTGATACACGCTTTCCAGAATCCGCGTAGTATCCGCCCGTGCCTGCAGACTCATCAGCCAGAAGCTTCTGGATCAGCGCACAAGGCTACGGCGAACTGCGATCAACGCAACTGCCGCCACCTGCAGCGGGTGAGGTACGCGTTAAAACGCTTTTCACAGGGATCAGCCGGGGTACGGAAACACTGGTGTTTGCGGGGGGTGTACCGCCCAGCGAACATGAACGCATGCGTGCCCCTTTTCAGGAAGGTGAATTCACCTTTCCGCTCAAATACGGCTACATCAACGTCGGTTGTGTAGAACAAGGCCCGGAGCATTTGCTCGGGAAAAACATTTTCTGTTTGTACCCGCATCAGACACACTTCAATGTCCCATTGGATGCCATAACCGTTCTTCCCCCTGAGGTTCCTGTTGGCAGAGCCGTCCTTGCAGCCATTATGGAAACGGCGATTCACGCCCTGTGGGATGCTCAACGGCACATCGGTGACTCGATAAGTGTGGTGGGTGCAGGCGTATTGGGTGCCTTGGTTGCCTATCTGGCATCCGGCATCACCGGATGTGATGTGGAGCTTGTGGACATCAACCCCCGGCGTTCAGAGCTGGCAGACAAGCTGGGTGTCAGGTTTGTACACCCTAAGCAGGCCACCAGAAAACGTGACCTTGTGATTCACACATCAGCGTCACAGGACGGGATCAATACCGCGCTTGAGCTGGCAGGATTTGAAGCCACCGTACTGGAACTCAGTTGGTATGGAAGCCGCCAGACAGCGGTGAGTCTGGGTGGCGCGTTCCATTCCCAACGATTACAGATAAAAAGCTCGCAGGTAGGACATGTTGCACCCGGGCAGCGTGCACGCTGGAGTTACCAACGCCGCTTGCAGCTAGCACTGGCACAGCTGGGAAATCCTTGTCTGGATGCGCTAATCAGCGGTGAAAGTCACTTCACCCAATTGCCAGAAACCCTCACCTGGCTCAGTGAGTCGGGGAACACATCGCTGTGCCACAGAATAACGTACGATTAACAGCATCTCACACTATCAGGAGCTATACACTTGTACAGTCTTAACGTTCGGGAACATTTCATGATCGCCCACAGCTTCAAGGGCGAAGTGTTCGGCCCAGCTCAGGGTTTGCATGGGGCAACATACATTGTCGATCTGGAAATGCGCAGAAAGGAGCTTGACGAAGATGGCCTTGTGGTGGATATCGGCTTGGCCAGTCAATCGCTGGCAACAGTTCTGGCTGAGCTCAACTACAAGAATCTGGATGAGGTGCCTGAATTCAAGGGGAAGAACACCACCACCGAATTTCTGGCTGCCGTTATTTATGAGCGCATCGAAGCCAGGATTGGCGCAGGCGATCTTGGTGTTGCTGCCAAGGGGCTCGATGCGCTGAAAATCACACTGCATGAATCACATGTGGCATGGGCAGCGTATGAACGTAATCTCAGCATCTAGGATTATTCATGACTAAGCAGCGGGTCACACTGGTCTATCCAGGAGATCTGAACACGCGCACCGGCGGCTACCTCTATGACAAGAAAATCGTAGAAGGTTTACGCAGTGCAGGGGAAGACACCCAAGCCTGGCAAGTGTCACTGGTGTCGCTGCAAGGGGACTACCCTTTTCCCAGCGAATCGCAGCTGGCCGAGGCCGACGCTGCATTTGAAGATCTCAGCGATGGTGAACTGGTTGTGGTCGATGGCCTGGCCTACAGCGTGATGCCTGACGTCATTGCAAGGCATGCCCATCGGCTGCATTTGGTCGCACTTGTGCATCATCCTCTTGCTCTGGAAACCGGCCTGTCCAACGCCGAAGCGCTGCGGCTTGAACAACTGGAAACACAGGCGTTAAGGCATGCACGGCACATCATCACCACCAGTGTACTCACCGCGAACTCGTTAGAGGCTTACGGTGTTCCTGCCGGTAAGGTGACAGCCGTGTTGCCGGGAACAGACAGTGCACCGCTAGCCAGCCAGGCGCACAGCGATGTCTTCAATTTGCTTTGCGTGGCCACGTTGACACCGCGCAAGGCACACAGTGTGTTGTTTGATGCGCTGGCTACCCTGACCGAACTCCCCTGGCATCTTCACTGCGCAGGCAGCCCGCACCGGCACGAAGAGACATCCAGCGCACTGCTACACCAACGCGAACAACTCGGTCTGCGGGAGCGCATCAGTTTTGTCGGAGAACTCACTGACGTCGAGCTGGAAGCGTACTACCACCAGGCCCATGTTTTCGTATTGAGCTCGTATCACGAAGGCTACGGCATGGTGCTCTCGGAGGCCATTGCACGGGGTTTACCGATTATCTGCTCGAACGCCGGGGCTATGCCATTCACGGTGCCAGAAGGCGCCGGCTTGCTGGTGCCGCCGGGCGATTCGAGCAAGCTTGCTGCGGCCCTCAAGCGTTTCATGAGTGATGCACAAACCCGAACACAATTAAAGAAAGCGGCCATGACTGCCCGGGAACATCTACCCGACTGGCAATCAGCCGCTACTGAATTTGCCACTGTGCTTCAACGCGTGCACAGTGATTCAAACCACCCTGCAAACAACATTCAAGCATGAGCCTGCCCGACGACACATCAGAAACAAGCGAAGGGTTTTCCGAAGCCTGGCTAACGTTACGTGAGCCAGCAGATCATGCGGCTCGCAGTCAATTGCTGGATACACAGCTGGCAAGCTGGACGTCACAGTTCAGCACACTGCGCATTGTGGAGCTAGGTGCTGGCACGGGATCGAATCTTCGCTACCTGATGCCCAAACTCGGACATGACCAGCAGTGGCACCTGCTGGACAACGATGCCAATCTGTTGAATCACCTGCCAGAGATTCTGAATACGTGGGCAGACGGGCATCAGGCAAGCGTAACGCTGCATGACAGGCAACTTCACATTGAGCACAACACCTTCAGTGCAACGGTGTCCACGCAAGTACTGAATCTTGCTGACGATCTGGATCAGATTCCACTTGATAACGTTAATCTGATCACTGCCTCTGCTTTGCTTGATCTGACATCAGCACCCTGGCTGGATCAGCTCGCAAATTTGACAATGCAGCACAAATGCGGCTGCCTTTTTGTACTTAGCTACGATGGCAGAATACAATGGCATCCTACGCTTGAAAACGATAAGCAGGTAAGCGAACTGCTTAACCAGCACCAGCTCAATGACAAGGGGTTTGGATTGGCACTGGGGCCAGCAGCGGCAGACTACTTTGCGCGCGCCCTTGAAACGCAAGGCAGACAAATCACACGACAAGAAAGCGACTGGGCTATTGATCAGCAATCGCAAGCACTTCAACACGCTATTGTGGACGGCTGGGCAGCGGCTGCCACTGAACAGGACAACAGTGCCGAAACAATAATCAGTCAATGGCATGCGCTGCGAAAACAGGCAATCAACGATAAGATATCCAGCCTGGCTGTGGGGCATATCGATGTATTGTCGTTACCTTAAATGGCCTGAGCAAATATCTCACGCATACACTGCGAAGCACCACAGCCTCCACTGACACTTAACCGATACGCTCTACTGACGGTTTATGCATCTGAGCACTGTGTGGTGAATGTGATGCGCCAATTCTCTCATGCGTCGTATCGCTACAAATCTTTACAGCACTCAGATCAAAATCCCAAAGCACATCGTCGCCCATTCGGTAAAGCGTACTGGGCGGCCGGTGAGCATCTGCCAGGATATCCACGCCGGGCAGCTGCAAGGCTCCAACACCTTTGCCGGCCAACAGAGGCGCGATAGCGATGTGTAATCTGTCCAGCATGTTCGCCGTGAAGAACTTACTCACGGTAATACCACCACCTTCGATGAAAAGACGTTGCAGTCCATGTCGAGCCAACAGTTCTACAATCGCCTTCACGCTGAGCTGCTCGTCGGTGTCCGGTACGATCCAACGCTCAACCTGATAGCGAGCGCTAACACGACCATCACTGCCAAGTTGCGGACCAAAGGCCAGTTCACGTCCACCAAGATCAGCTGATGACTGATGAAGAAGAATGGTTCGTGCCTGTGCATCGTCGAACAACCCCAACGGCTCGTGCAAACGGGCTTGCGGATCAATAATCACCCTGACCGGATTTTCGCCCGTGACCGCCCGGGTAGTCAGTTTAGGATTGTCTGCAACCACGGTTCCCGCGCCAACGATGACCGCATCGCTCAATGCACGCAGGCAATGCAAGTGTTTGCGATTCTCTTCACCAGTCACATAAAAAGAATCTCCGCTGCGTGCGGCTATCTGCGCATCCACACTCTGTCCCAGATGCGCAATTCGACGCGATGAAACGCCAGTGCCTTCCGACACCGGACCCAACACTGGCAGATACAGATCAAACAGTGCACAAAACACAGCGGGAAGTTGCGAGGCGCGGCACCAGTATCCAGCATCGTCCAGCCAAAGGCAGGTTGTTTCAGAGGCCTCTTGGCTTGAGACAACGCAATGGGCGGCAACGTCAAACGAAAGGTAACGCGCGCGCACCTCGGGGCTTGTCGTTTTTACAATACTCAGGGCCGCAAGAATCAACTGCCATGCCAGCTCTTCAGCCTCGGAGTGCGCCAGTGTTGAAAGCGAATCTTGCATTCAGGTCAGGTTAGTGTATCCAGCGACAGGAAGGATCATGCCAGAAAGTCTGATGCCGATTAATCATGAATAAGGCCTTTTAGTCTGGTGTGTTCGCATTATCGTTGCACACGGTGTTTGCGGGCTTCAAAGTGCCATACGGCATTACCATCCGTACAGTCTCTGATCCGCAGTGAAACCGAAGAGAGCTGCAGTTTGTCATTAACAAACAGACACGTTCACATTTTTCTGCTTCCAATTTGCACAACAGCCCTCCTTAGCACGTCAAACCCTGCGAGCGGTTTATCAGGCCGGGTTGGCCTGAGTAGTTACAATCGACGTATATAACCTACATCGAAAATGACAGTCAGTTACATGATCAAGGACCTTTCAGGCAAAATTGCCGATTCAAGCTCACGCATTGATGCTGAACGCTGCATTGCAGAATTGCAACGTGGCAGAGCCATTACACTCGTTGACAACACGAAAACACATGCCAACACCAATGCCGCTTACCGCATCATCCAACTGGTGGAAACGATAAACCGATCCGAACTCGAAGTGTTGATCAGCTCACACAGCTGCCAGCTCGTACTCTCGCGTGCCCGGGCGCAGGCTCTGGAGTTGCTGGTTGACAGCAGCGCCGTGTGTCTTGAACTGGATCCGGATACCGACGCTGATATCATTTACGACTGGGCAGGACTGATTCCCGATGCCATCATCGGAAAAAGCCGCGTTCATGCCTCCACCCACGTCGGCGGCGTCGGGGCGAATAGCGACGTATCGCCCGAGCACGTGGCCAAAAGTCACGCAAACAGCATCCAGTATGCGAAAGCTGCGCTGAATCTTGCACACCATGCGCATGCGCTGCCTGCGTTCATCATGTACACCGTGGACACGATCCCTGCCCATCTGCTTATGGTGGACTTGGCTGCGGCGACTCACTACTCCGATCACGGCGCAGAGCTTATCCAGTTGAGCAGTGCGCGAATACCCTTGGCTGCCGCTGAAAGTGTCGAACTCACGGTATTCAGAGAGCGCCATGGCAACGCTGAGCACGTTGCCATCACCGTCGGTGAACCGGTCCTTTCCGACACAGTGACCGTCAGACTGCATTCCTCCTGCTTCACTGGCGATATTCTGGGAAGCATGAAATGCGACTGCGGTGAGCAGCTCCAGCGTGCCATCTCAACGATGGCTGCAGGAAATGGCGGTGTTGTCCTCTACGTATCACAGGAAGGACGCGGAATTGGCCTTGCCAGCAAACTCCTGGCTTATCAGCTTCAGGATCAAGGCCTGGATACCATTGAAGCCAACCAGCATCTGGGTTTCGAGGCGGACGAAAGACGCTACCCGGCAGCAGTCACCATGCTTAATCAGCTAGGCATTAACACCATCCGGCTGATGACAAACAACCCACTGAAGATTGAAGCATTGCGCCAGCATGGTGTAAACGTCGTCAGCCGCGTCCCTTCACCAGCAACCGTGAATATTCACAACGCGCGCTACCTTGAGACCAAACGTGAGCGAGCCGGACATCTGAGCACCTGCGATTCCACTGGATGAATTTTCTCTCGACGCTCAGCTCTGCTCCACCGCCATCTCAGGCGCCGCGAGGAGCACTGTATTCTCTGGCTGGCGCAAGCCTCGGGCTCTTGTCGGCTGTGGTGGTCATCTACCTTCTACATTCGCCCTTCGGTTTGTCAGGCATTTTCTGTTCCCTGATTGTCTGGTCTGCAATAGCCGCCACTGTCTGGCGATCGCTGGCCAATCATCCGCACAAGGATTACGGGCAGGCTAATCTTGTGACCACGGGCCGGGCAGCATCTACAGCATTGCTGGCAGGGTTCATACCTGCAGCAGCCCAGACAAGCTCACTCGTGTGGCTGTGGGCAATTGCCATCACCGCCACGCTGACACTGTGCATGGATGGCCTGGATGGATATCTTGCCAGAAAATCTGGCTTATCCTCGGATTTCGGCGCGCGCTTTGATATGGAAACAGATGCACTCCTGGCACTCGTTATCACTCTGTTTTTATGGCAATCACACAAGGTAGGCATCTGGGTGCTTGGCCTGGGTCTGATGCGCTATGGTTTTCTGGCCGCGGCACATTGGTACACAGCGCTGCAGGCACCACTCTATCCTTCCTTTCGCCGCAAGACTGTGTGCGTAATACAAGTCGGGGCGCTGTGTCTTATGCTATGCCCCTGGGTATCGAGCACTCAGGCAATACTGGTGGGAGTGACAGCACTCCTGACTCTCACCTACTCATTCACGGTTGATGTGTGGTGGCTGTTGCGCCAGGACACAGGCACATCGGCGAAGCCCCCTATCGAACCTGAGGTTTGAAAACCAGCAAGGCAAGACCTGGCAAACAGCCCAGCAGTGATACCAGTGCATAGACGACACTGGTTGCTATACCTGCCTCTGAAGTCAGTCCTGCAATGGGCCATAGAATGGCCGCTGATGCTTCTCTGATGCCCCACCCACCGATTGATAGCGGAACCAGCATGCTCAGCAGTACCAGGGGTACAAGGGTAATCACCGCTGGTAGCGGCAACGGTGCCTGCACTGCGTAGGAGCTGAAAAGAAATACCAGTATGTAACTGACAACCACGGCAAGGCTGAGTACTCCCTGTATAAACCACTGTCGGTCAGACCACCAGGCTGCATGAAAAGCCGGACCAAAGTCCAGTACCGTCCGGGTAATCCAGTCTGGGGCAAAACGAATGATGAGGTAAACAGACAGCGCCGCCACCACTAGCAAACCAACGGTGATGGACAACACGCGCATACCGAATTCCGGAACGCCTGCCTGCATCAGTACAGGCCATAACAACCAGCCGACGATGGCAACAACCAGCAGAGCAAGTTGTCCAGCCAAGCGTTCCAGCACAACACCGTGCACGGCAACACTGAGTGTCGGTGTCTGTCGGTTACGATATACCCTGGCCGCGTCACCGGTAACCCCACCAGGAAGACTCAGGTTGGCAAAGGTCGCCAGATAGTATTCAACGATGGCCCGTCTGGTGGTCAGTTGCTGGCCTAGTCGATTCGCTGTGACTTTCCAGCGAACCGCAGACAGAACAACCTGAATCTGAACGACCAGAAATGCCGGCACTAGCCATCGCCAATCGGTCTGCTTGAGTTGTTCAATGGCTTTGCCGACGTCAACAAACCATGCAACCCCCAAAAGAATTGCAATGGCCGCAACCAGCCTCAAGACTATTTGTCCCGTATGGCCTCGGTTTCAATAATAAGCTTGACGGTATCCCCCACCAGTGCGTTGGCTACGCCATACGTCATGCCATAAGCACTTCGATCAAGTTCAGCGGATGCCGATACGCCCAGCGTGAAACGTTTGTGCCCAAAGGGATACTTTTCTGCCTTGTTCAGTTGCACGTCCAACACTAAAGGCTGGGTGCTGCCCAACAGATTGAGCTCACCGGCAATCGTCCCGGCTCCGGAAGCATCGAGCGTTGCGGACTGAGCGCTGAACGTCATTTGCGGGTGACTTTTGACGTCGAGAAAATCCTTGTTTCGTACGTGTTTGTCACGCGCCTCGTTAGCGGTGTTGACACTCTCAGTGGCAACCGTGATCAGAATGTCACTGACTGTGCTGGTGTCCTGATCAAAACTCAAGGTGCCAGACACCTCAGTGAACCAGCCTAACGTCTTTGCAAAACCGATGTGATCGACCATGAAAGCGACTGTGGTGTGCGCCGGATCCAGGGTGTATCGTTCGGCAGCGGCAAACGCTGTGGAAGTACCCGCTGTCAGTGTGACACTGACAGCGAGCACTGCTGCGACAATAACTCTCTTGAACATACTCGCTCCGGATTGAATGATTTAGCGAGTACCAGTATAGCCATAGAAGCCCTGCCACCGACTAAGCAATTGACGAGTGCTCCACGACGCTGTTCAGGCTGCTGAAGAGCGTCTTTGCCGCTGGCTGTCATTATCAGCTGCAGAAGCCAGCACGATAACATCCGATAACGGCTCGTTGCCTGTGTGTCTGTGCCACCAGTCACCCAACTCCACATCATTTCCATCAGAATCCGTGATGATGACCCGAGGGTCTGCAGCATCGAAATCGTTCTTCAGCAGATGGACATGATCACCATCGAATGATTCGAAGCTGAACTCAACAGGCTCATTGAACTGTTTCATCTGTTCGATCAGAATACCCATGGCCACTCGCTCACCCATACGCAAAGACTCGTAGTAGTCCGTGTAGTAATGCACACCGGCCATATCCCGAGCGATTGATATATTGGCTGCCAGTTTGTTTAGCTCGCCATTGATGGTCATGTCACTGATATCCGAACCTGTCAGTCGCATAAGCTCGGCACCATCCTCGGTGGCAACCACGGGCTGTAAACCGCTTGGCCATGCTAGAGATGCACCATCAGCATTTGTCGTATCGAAAAACGCCTTGAGCATCGTGACGCATCCGCCAGCAACGGTTGCATGCCCGGCACCGTAACTGGGGTGCATGGGCGAGCCTTCGGAAAACGCCATAGGCAGCAGGAAATTCTGCGCACTGGCAAACCAGTCGGCATCAGGCGCTGCTGCAAAATCAAGGTGTGGATCAGCGCCGTCGGTGGCAGCCAAACGTGCCTGATTATGTTGATCGACCAGTGCCAGCAACGGTCCCAGGTTCGCAGTGTTGAGCATGGTGTCTAATCGAACAGCAGTCTGCGAACCAATTTGCCCGCTCACCTGCGGAACACCCGGATTGTTTTCTGCCGCGCGCAAGGTCAACATTGCTCCGATACGTTCCGGTCGCGCGCGACGGTGATAATTGAATTTCTGGCGACGCACAGCCTTTAGACAACGGGTAGCCACTTCTGTCACCATGGACAATATATGTGGTCCGCCAAATGTTGCAAACGCCTGACGCGACGGTGGAGAGCCATCAGCGCGTCGGCGACCATCAGGAAACCCAGGACCCTCAAGCCCCGTGTACTTGTTGACCACAGGTTGCTGAAAACGAAAGTTGGCACCATCGCCCAACATAAGCAGACAAGCGTTCAGGTAGGCCTGGTAAAGCGCATCGTATTTTACGTAAGTTGCCATATCTCTTGGGGTGGCGATGAACTTGCGCGTCTTGTTGATACCGTCGTCGTTGGTCGAACTGAAATCTGCACCATTCTGTACATCCACGTACGCGTTCCAGTGCACCATGTAGTCACGTCCCGGGACAAAGGTCTCGATTTTCTGATCAATCACCTGTCTCCCGTAACTGATACTGGCGTCGGTTATGTTGCCGGTGGATGGCGAGTTCGTGTTTCCCTGCAACATGAATTGCGAGACGTAGGGCCCTACCTTGACACCCGGACCGGATCCTCGAAACGCCTTTGACGCATCGAATGCTTCGGTAACTTCAGGATCATTGATTGAGAAACCTGCGCCGTGATCCGCACGCCTTGCAGCATGCCGACGTCTTTCCTGAAGGCTCAACGTGTCTGACGGAGGATCACGAAACCAGGACATGTCGCTCAGAGTGTTCAGTACATCAGCCACTGCAATTCCAGTGTCGGGGGCTACACCGCTTTGAGAGGCGATACGAGTAAAAGGGACATCGCGCAACAAGGCCAATGCATAGACTTCAGCCATTTCTGCACTGAGTTCTTCGGAACCAAGCTCAGGTGCGGGTGGCATACTGACCGCATCCGCATCAGGTCCTTGCAGATCATAGTAGTGACCAGCCCGAGGGCTTTCCCAACCACGCCATTCGATATCACTACCGTCTGCGGCACCACCTTTACGACGTGTTAACGCAGGCCGGCCAGCATCAATGCCACGCTCGACAACATCAAAACTTTCAGCATCCTGCTGGTTGATCTTATCGACCAGCGTGGCGTAGTGCTGTCTATCCTGCAATTGAGCAAAATTGTCATGCGGCAGGCCTTTGGTGAAGCTTGCAGCAAAACCTTCAGTATCGAAGTCTATTTCATCCCGATTCTGCTGCGTGGGTACTGCCGCATAGGCTGCCGAGTACTCAGTGGCAAACGCGCGTCGTTTGCTTGCCAGAGTGTTGCGTGTTTCGTTTTCATGAAAAGGTCGCTTTCTAAAATCAGCCATCTTCGATCTCCCTGTATCGTTGGATTATTCAATGCAGACACAAGCACCACTAGCCTGCGTGTCTGTCTGAAAAAGTATATCCACATCACAATGCAAGAAAATCAAAAGACCACTGGCCGTTAGTATGAAAGCTCATAACACTTAGCCCAAAGGCTAGAAAAAAACAATTCTGGTAATGAACCATCTGACAAAGAACCAACGGATAGGCACTGCATGACAAACCAGCGATACAGCTCTGCCACTATTGGCAGGCTTGAAGAAAACGCTGCACCGACGTTGCCATGCCATATTCCAGCGCATCGGCCGTTAGCCCATGTCCTATGGACACTTCTGCAAGTTCTGGGATACGTGCAACGATGGGCGGCAAATTAGCTACAGTTAGATCATGCCCGGCGTTAACACCCAAGCCCATGGCAAACGCAGCATCGGCCGTAGCACCCAGTGCATCAAGCTCACGTTGCATAGCCTTGCTATCCGCATAAGTTGCACCGTAAGGTCCGGTGTACAACTCGATACGATCGCATCCAGTGTCGCGTGCCCAGGGTAATTGTTCGACATCCGCATCAGCAAACACCGACACACGCATACCTCCTGATTTTAATCGTTCGATAACGGGCGCAAGAAGGTTATGCTGCTGACGAAAATTCCAACCATGATCCGATGTAGCCTGAGACGGATCATCGGGCACCAGAGTGACCTGCTCGGGTTTGTTCTTCTCGACAAGTTTCAGAAACTCTTCCGTGGGGTATCCCTCAACATTGAACTCGCAATGCGGAAACTCGGTGTCAATCAGTGCACGCAGCTCTGCCACATCAGTGAATCGTGTATGTCGCTGATCAGGGCGCGGATGCACCGTTAAACCTTGAGCACCACTCTGCAAGGCGATACGCCCGATTCCCGTTACGCTGGGCCACGGCAGATCGCGCCGGTTACGCAGCTGTGCAACGGCATTGAGATTTACGGACAGTTGAGTAGGCATACGTGTTCGTGTTCGGCTTACAGTGATGGAATCTGAGTATACGCGTGTGGATTTGGCAAAAGCTCCCTGCCTTACAACAGCGGGTAAGAACCGTCTTCATCGTGGGTCTCCTTCCCAGTGAGGGCCGGGGTGAAAACACACACCAGACGTAAATCAGTTATCGCTTCCATCTGATGCCTGTCGTGCTTATCGAGTGTGTACATGGAGCCCGGCGATAGTCGATGCCGATCGCCGGTGGCGGCGTCGGTAAGGATGGCTTCACCCTCAATCACCAGATTAGCCTCGATATGGTTCTTGTATTCCATTTCCAATGATTGCCCCGCGGCAAGCGTTGTCTGGGTGAGCGTAAAACCCACGCCATCATCCTTCAATAAATAACGGGCACTCGTCCAGAGGCCCTCTTTTTCTGCATAACGGCCTGTCGATTTAAGTTCATCCAGATTTCTGACTATCATCATGTGTTCCTGATGGTGTGCTGGCAAGATTCGTGTCTTTCAAAAAATCGTATAGAGTAGTGCACGGTAAAACACTCTATCAATTATGCACAGCAAGCGTCTGCCATGAGCATCGAACACAGCGTTACCATCAACTGCACTCCCGAGCACGTTTTCGCTATCTACAAAGATATCAATAGCTGGGCTCAATGGGATCCAGATATTGAGGCGGTTGGCATGGATGGCGATTTCGTCGCTGGCACTTCCGGGTGGCTGAAACCAGTAGGAGCTCCGAAAACAGCCACCATGATGATGGCTGTCGACGAACCTGTATCGTTCACGGTGGAATCAAAGCTGCCTTTTTGCACCATGCGCTTCGAACATGAACTTGACACCGCAGGCGATGCCACTGTGGCCACACACAGAGTCGTCTTTACCGGCGCACTGGCACCGGTTTTTTCACGACTTATTGGTGGCAAGATTCGTAAGGGTATACAAGGCACCATGCAAGGACTGAAGCAGTATGCCGAGGCATCGAAGCCACCGGTCAACTGATACCCGGGGTTCCAGGCGGAGCCGCACACTCACTCAGGCAGCGAGGCTCCCGGGTATCACTTGAGTATCCAGCCATTAACACACAATCCGGATAATGCACTGACAACCCATGCCTGCCTACTTGAGCATTAACTGCCGATCATTTAAAAAGCCTTTCATGTGTGGCCTGGATTCCTTGCCTACCAGAGCCCTCATTTCCTGGCTCCAGGAACTGTCTTTATTACCTCCCGTGCGAGTCTTGTAATATTCGCGCACGGTGGCATCGTAGGCTGATAGTGCTTCGTCAAACTTATCGCTGTCATAGTGATCATGCATCAGGACGGCCGGTAACGGCATACGGGGTTTGACTTGCGGATCTTGCGCCGGATGGCCCAGGCACAGACCAAACACTGGATAGACATGATCAGGCAAACCCAGCAGGCTGCTCACTTGCGCCGGATTGTTTCGCAATCCACCGATATAACAAATGCCCAAACCGAGTGATTCTGCAGCGACAACCGTATTCTGTGCAGCCAGTGCGACGTCCACCGTTGCAATGATGAAATGCTCAGTCATACCCGGAGAAAACTCTCCCGCCTCCTTTTCACAGGCAATACGTGGACGATTCAGATCAGCGCAATACACCAGAAACGCCCCGGCTGAGGCGACATAGGGCTGCCCGCCTGCCAGCTCCGCCAGCTTCTCACGCTTGGCCGTATCGTGAACTTGAATGACTGTTACTGCCTGTACATTGCTTGATGTCGCTGCAGCCTGTCCACATTTCACCAGGGTATCGACAACCGGTTGTTCCAGCGGCTGATCAGTAAACTTGCGAATAGAGCGATGTGACAGTAGTAACTCGATAGTGTTGTTCATAGAGTATTCGGGTATTTCCAGGATGAAGTTGTTTGGCTTGAACCAGAACGACTGCGTCGTCATGCGACCTGCAGATAGTCGTCAGATAACGTGGTTCTACGAGCGATACATTAGCATCAGATGCGAATAGTCGCTACCTGCCTTGCAACTCGGCGTGTCATGGCTATCGCTGTGGCAGAGCTTTTGCCTGAAAGCTCAGGCAATCTGGTTACTGCAAGACTCCGACTGATCAATTAAAAACTGATCGGCAGCTCGGCCGTCAAGGCCTTTGCTGTAAAGAAAACCCTGGGCTTCATCGCATTCAAGATCACACAGAAAATCATGTTGCGCATCCAGCTCCACCCCTTCAGCTACCACGGTGTATTTCATGCTTTTGCTCAGAGCAACTATGGCCTTGACGATGGCGGCGTCTGCTGAGTCCGTTGAATCGGAAGATTGAATACTCTGCAAAAACGAGCGATCGATCTTGAGGCTGGAAACGGGCAGTTGTTTCAGGTAACTCAGCGAGGAATAGCCTGTACCAAAATCATCAATCGACACCCGCACGCCGTGCTTCTGAAGCTCCACGAGCGTCAGGATATTGCGGTTCACATCAGCCATGGCGGCATGTTCTGTGATTTCAAATTCTACATAGTGAGGTTCAATATCATGGTGCTCCAGCCGAGCCATGATCGACTTTACGATGTTGTCCTGCTGCAATCGAGCGATGGAGAGATTGACTGACAAACTCACCAGATACCCCTGACTGTGCCAGCTTTTCAGCTTTTCACACGCCTTCTCGAAGACGTATTCGTCTATGTCTGTGACAAAACCGGTTTTCTCAGCCAGGCCAATGAACACATCCGGTTTGGTGTAGCTCTGATCTATTGACGCATCCGTTGGATTCCACCGAACCAGGGCTTCGAACGAAACAACCAGCCCCGTCAACAGTGAGACTCTTGGCTGATAGTGGACAGTGAATTCATCATCTCGCAAACCCTGGCGCATGGCCTGATCAATGGAAATACGCAGCTTTGCCTCTTGATTCATTGACGGATGAAAGATGCTGTAGCGATTCTTCCCGCTGGCTTTTGCATGGTACATGGCCGTATCGGCGTGTTTCATCACCTCATCCGGGGTAGATCCATGCTCGGGGAAGCTGGCGATGCCTACGCTGGCTGTCAGGGAAATCTTGTAGCTGTCGAGCACAAATGTCTGATTCAGGCTGGCCAGTATGCGGTTAGCCAGCATTGAGACATCCGTATGTGAGACACAGATGGCGAACTCGTCTCCACCCAGACGAGCAACAGTTTCCAACCCACGAACTTGCGTTCTCAGACGCTTGGCAACATTGATCAGCAATTTGTCACCGACTCCATGCCCCAGCGAATCGTTAACCATCTTGAACTCATCAATATCGAGCAACAATATCTGAGCTCCCCTGCGCACTTTGGAACTACATTCAAAGGATGTCTGCAGCAACCGGCTAAATCTTGCCCAGTTGCACAGCCCGGTTAAAGGATCAAAGTTCGCCAACACACTAAGATCGTTGTTGGTCTTTACCAGTGTATTCGCTTGCGCTTCCAATTCTGAGGTTCTGTGATAACTGCGCAAGGCATTGCTCAGTGTATTGCACAGGTCCTCGATATTCAGAGGCGCAATGCCCGTCGGATCGATAAGCAGATACCCGAAGTTTTCCAGACTGGCACACAATGGACTGAGCACCAGCAACCCCGACGTAAGCGTCTTGGCATACTGCTTCGGCAGTATTTCTTCGGTTGCAAAGGGTTGTGAGACAAACGTTCTGTCAGCATCTGGAAAACTATAGTGAACCCGTCCTGTAGCCGCAGGCAACCTTGTGGGCGAATCGTATAAAACCACGTACGCTCGGTGTACACCCAACTCCACCAATACTACGCCTAATGCATCAAAGATGTCATAAGTTGTATTGCATGATGAGAGTCGAATGTGCAGCCTGTCTTGAAGTTGCAGGTACTTGATGGTATCGAACTGTTGTTTCTCTGACACCAGCCTTACGGCCGACTGCACTTGCATGAACAGCGAAGACAACATCTGCTGTGCTGCAGGAGACGTTGGCATATAGCTGTTTCGTACCAGTACGCCTTGCACACTGTAAGGCAACCTGGCCCACCATGAAGACAGCTCAGGATTGGTGTGCACTGAAAGCAGGCTGGACAAAATGTGGCGATAGGCTTCTTCGGATACATGCAACAACACATCGAACAGACAATCAGCAATTTTCGATACGTCCAGAGACACCGGCCCTTGCCCATCATTCAAGCAATCGATCAGATCTTGTCGCAAGCGTTGTACATCAAATTGCCGGGTATCCGTGGCTTCACTGAGCGTCATCGCAGAGCCTGCAGACAAGTGCTCTGCCGGGATACCGAATCTTGACTCTGCAAAACTGGACAAGCTTGAATCACGAACAATCAATTCCGCACTTGCACTGGGCAGCTTCAGACAGTCTGCTGTCGACGAAGTACCTTCTATGAGACTCAATAGAGCATGGATAGCTACCGTTGCATTTTCTTCGAACGAATAACGCACTGTGGTGATCGGAGGTAAGTTGACTGCAGCAGCAGGGTGATCATCGAAACCTGAGACAATCACATCCTCAGGAACACGAATTCCCTTCTTGTTGAGCGCTTGAATGACACTGATTGCCATGACATCGTTGGCTGCTACCACTGCATCAAAATCTTTGGTCTTCGCCAGCAGTGCCTCCATTGCTGAGAACGAATCCGCTGTCAGGAAATTCCCTGTGATGATAAGTTCTTCATCAACCTCTCTCCCGGTCTTGAGTAGCTCGGATCGAAACGTGGCTTCACGTAGACACGAGTCAGGCATTTGGGGATAGCCCCGCATAAACACAAATCGACGTCGACGATCATCACGCAGCATGTGCTGCATCACTTGACGCATACCCTGTTCGTTGTCAATGGCAATGCTGGGAACGTCCGGAACATCGAGCCCATAGCTCACAACAGGGAATGATAGAAACTTGCGGATCAGGTTTTGGATCTGTTCAGGTTCGGCATCGTGCCCCATGATCACGGAGATAAACAGATACCCTTTGATGTTTAGCTTCGCCGCCTCTTCATAAATTGCGTTGCAGGTTTTCAGCGTTGGTGACGATTGCGAGTCTCCGCTCTGTAAATCGCCACCCACAATGCACACAAGGCCGTACCCCAAAGGGGCCAGTATGCGAGTCAGGTGTTCTGCAACGGGCCGCCGAAAGTCCGAATAACGATTGGCCACCAAAGCGATAACTGGATAACTCGAATTCCCTGTTTTCACGAGAAATAACCCTTGGTTTACGTCTGGATTGAAACGATGGCGGAATGACTCCGGTTACCCGCATATTCAGCGTTCTTCGACACGTGCCCAATCCAGAAACCATGGCAAAACTTGCACAAGCTCAAGTTACCATGATTAACCTTACGTACTAAAGATCTTACACGCGACTGGGTGTTACATACTCGGAAAGATAACGCTTGTACTGTCGACACCTCAGCCAGCAATGCGATGCCAACACCTTCACCATTGGCACCAATAGGTCACCTCTTGCACTTGCAGAAACCGCTCGGCATCAGCGCCATGCAAGATAGCGAGTGTTGAAAGAACGCCTGCTTGTAAACACGAATCACCTGCCACTGTGACTGATGCAGGGGCATTCTGGATCGGCCATCCCGTGCGTGGATTCAGCACATGGCCGTAGCGGATACCGTCTTTTAACACAAAGCGTTGCGCATCCCCGCTGGTGGTCAAGGCGCCTTTTTGCAATTCCAGCAGCTGCGTTGTCATAGTGCTATTGCCGTGAGCAGTTCCGACACTTGACGCAACAATTGTTGCAGCAGATCTGGTAGCGGCTTCAATTCCAACACGCCATCCACGTTGAGATATTGGCGCTCGAGTGGCATGCAGATCACCACCAAAATTGATCAGACAAGGTATGTCAGGTGCTGCCGCGCTAACTAACGCAACACATCTGTCCACTGCATATTCTTTGCCGATGCCGCCCAGATCAATCTGCATACCATCAGGCAAGACAAGATCAGGGTTCTTCCAACTGACCTTTTCCCATCCAATGCGCGGCAGTAGCGCTTGCACATCAGTTGGCTCAGGAATGTAATCGGAACCGTCAAAGTTCCAGAGTTGGCGGAGTACACCTGACGTGATATCAAACAAGCCATCAGACATGTCAAAGCAGGTTTGTGCAAAATCCAGCATGCGCGCCATCTCTGCATCCACACGCACCGGGCAACCACGACTGTTGTTGATTGCCCAGACAATGTTGTCTTTCCTATAGCGGCTTAATGCCTGCTCGATGCGCAAGGCTTCCCTGTTGGCAAGTTTCACAAGTCCAGTTGCCAATTCGCCAGAGGGATGTTCTACATGAACTTCACAGGGGCTGGCCATGGCGCGAAACTCACCGATCCAGAAGGCCCCACGCTTCTCCAGATGCAGATCAGTCAACGTTTACGCCGGCGCGCTATGTTCTTTGCGCGCCGTGATACAAATTAACGACATGCCGTGCTTCCGCAAAGAACAACCATCGTTCGACAAACACACCTGCGTAGGCGCTGATGGCGGCCAGCAACAACGTTGCAAAGCCCACACTACCCAGCAGGCCTGTTACCAGCAAAATAGGCAGGACAAACGCCAGACCGACGCTGATAAATCGAAGCCAGATAAGTTTTGTCCTGGCGACCTGATAGCCGAACTCCTTAGTGTGGAACGTGTCACTGGCATGACCCACGTCCAACAGCTTGACTGTAGCTCTGGTAAATCCCAACGCGGTGTTAATGGTGGGCCCTGCAGGCTGCCCAATCCAGAAGAAGTACACTATTTTTACCAGTGCTGCGACAACAAGCACAATAGACGCAAGTCCCAGCAAACGACCTGCATCAAGACCTTGTTGTGCAAACATCACAGCCAGAATGAGCGCTCCCAACAACAAACCCAGCAACACATAGTTGACCGGGGTTAGTGGTGTATGCCACTGACGAATGGTTTTCAGTGATGCATAGATCATGGCAGTACACACCAGTACCGTGAGTGCCAGCGCCGCCATGATAATTGCAAATACAGCAGTGGCTGTTGTGTTGCCTGTGAAAAACTCCAGCGCCAGCCAGATTATGCTGACCGGATAGAACAACACGGCAAAAACCGCTTCACGCGATAACCATGATGTCTTGAATCGCGTGAACGAACGCCACGCATTCTTGGGATTGGCCAGATGAAACGTGGACGAGATGAGCCCGGCCGTCACCAACGCAAGCCCGACAATGCCCATAAACGTGACCTGATCGGGACTGATGTCGTCTGAAAGCCCTGCCAGATGTGCAAACGCCAATATGAACAGCAAACCATAACCGGCGCCTGCAGTCACGGTAAAGAAAATGACCGAGATCGCAGGATGCATTATCGAGCTCCCTTGCCAAGATCATTAAAGGCATCTTTCTGACGCTTCATCCATTTGCCGATAAGCGACGCACTGGACCCGCCTTCTTTTTTCTCAATTGTGGGTGCCTTGGGCCGTTGCCTTGGAGGTAGATACTTGTTGACAGGGTTGTAGCCAACTTCGGGCATCATCGAATAACCGCTTCGCTCGCGCACCAAGGTACTCACCTGCGAATCAGGATCATCGAAGTCTCCAAAGAAACGTGCGTTTGTTGGACAGGTCATCACACAGGCCGGCTGCCGTTCTTCCTTGGGCAGGTTTTCATCGTAAATACGATCAACACACAGCGTGCATTTTTTCATTACACCCTGGTCTTCATCCAGTTCGCGCGCACCATAAGGGCAAGCCCATGCACACAAATTACAGCCCATGCATTTGCTCTGATCGACCAGTACGATGCCATCCTCCTCACGCTTGTAGGATGCACCGGTCGGGCAAACCGTAACACAGGCAGCGTCATCACAATGCATGCAGGACATTGGCGCATTAACAGTCTTGTTGTTTGGATACTCGTCCACTTCATAGTGGCGAATGCGATTGAACCAGACACCACTGGGCTGCTCGCCGTAGGGATCGTAATCGGCCAGAGGACCGGTAGTACCTGACGTATTCCATTGCTTGCAGGCAACAGCACATGCGTGACAACCCACGCAGGTATCAAGATCAATGACCAGACCGAGCTTCATCGCTTGTCTCCACTGTTGAGGTGTCCGCGCTTCAAGGCGTCCTCCATTGAACGTTCCAGATTTATCGGTGTGTGAGTGTGGTACGTGAGTATCTCTGGTGACTCAGCCATATCTGGCAGACGCTTGATGGTATCGAACTCAGGATATGAACCGGTTTCGCCCGACGCTGCGAGATAGACACTGACTTTCAGGTCATACCATGCCGCTTGTCCGGTGACAGGATCCGAATTGGTTAAACCCCTTTCACCGTCTTTGGATGGCAATAGCTCAGAAATCAGGTGATTCATCAGAAAACCCTTTTGCGATTCTGGCGCTTTGTCTGAAAGCCCCCAGGCACCGCTTTGCTTGCCGATGGCGTTCCACGTCCAGACTGTATCCGGGTTACACCCTTCCATCAGTTTGACCTGGCATCGAATCTTGCCATGGTGACTCTCAACCCAGACCCACGCAAGATCATGTATGCCCATTTGCGCACCGCGCTCGCGATTCATGTACAGATAGTTCTGCGCCATGATCTGACGCAGCCAGGCATTTTGAGAATCCCATGAGTGATACATGAACATGGGTCGCTGATTGATTGCATGGAAATGGTATTTAGCATTATCGACACGCTGCTCTTCCAGCGGAATATACCAATCCGGCAAAGGATCAAAGTATTTTACCAACCGCTCCTTATCCTCATCATGCGTTGGCAGTGGTCCATCGTAGAGCCCTTGCCCGGCAAGACGGAATTTCTGCAGCACCTCTGAATACAGCTCCATGACGATGGGACCACTATGGCCATTGAAGCCAACACTCTTGGCCCACTCAAGATAATCCTTGTTGGCAAAGCGATAGTAGCGTTGTTCGGGTGGCAGCTTGTGCTCAAAGAAACAGTCGTTGTCCATATAGGCTTGCCACTGATCCTGATTGGGCGCACCCACCATGTGCTCATCACCATTCTCACCACGCCAGCCAGCAAGGAATCCTATTCCCGGTGCCTTTTCCCAGTTAGTGATGAAATCCTTGTAGTCACTAAACCTGGCCGTGCCATCCGGGTTGGTCAATGCCGGAAAGTTAAGCCTTGATCCGATGTCCACCAGCACTTCCTGCCAGGGGCGCACATCACGATCAATATCAACTACAGGCTGACGGATCGAATCACACGCTGCATGTGGTTCGGAGATGGGTCTGTCCAGCATGGAGATCGTGTCGAAGCGCTCCAGGTAAGTGGTGTCCGGCAAGACGAGATCTGAGAAGTTGACCATCTCGGAATGAAACGCATCACTGGTGACGATGAAAGGCAACTTGTAGTCACCGTGTTCATCCTTCTCACGCAGCATGTCCTGCACTTCCGCTGTGTTCATGCTGGAATTCCAGGACATGTTAGCCATGAATAGGATTAGCGTATCAATGGGGTATGGATCACCTTTGACCGCGTTGTTGATGACCATGTGCATCATGCCGTGATTAGCAATGGGCGCTTCCCACGAATACGCTTTGTCGATACGCAAAGGCTCACCATGATCGTCAACCACAAGATCCTCGGGCCCCATGGGAAATCCGAGAGGTGGCGATGCCAGTGGCGTGTTGGGTGCCATCGCCTTGGCAGGCTTGATGGGCGGTGCAATATGTTTGGGAAAAGGTGGTTTGGCAAGATGAGACCCGGGGCAATCCACCGCACCTAGCATGATTTGCAACAAATGAATGGAGCGACAGGTCTGAAAACCGTTGGAGTGAGCCGAGATGCCGCGCATGGCATGCATGGCAACAGGGCGGCCGATGAACTTGTCGTGCTTGCGACCCGTCCAGTCAGTCCATGGGGTGTCAATGGTGATGGTTTCCTTGAACGCCACATGCGCCATTTCCAGCGCCAGACGCTCTATGGTCTGGGCATCAACACCCACGATATCGGCAACAGCCTCTGGTGCGTAGTCGTCGCCGAGATACTTTTCGGCCAGCAATGTCATCACGGTTTTAACCTTGACACCCGCCACCTCATACTCGCCAAACAGAGCCGCCTGGATCTGGTCATTGTGGCTGGAGTCATTCCAGCTGGCGGTGCCTTCAGTGGCCTGATCCCAGATCAGTAGCTCGCCTTCCTCGTCCCTGAGCAACAAACCATCTTTGGAAGTACCCGGCGCATCAATGACCAGCTGCGTGGAATTGGTATAACGCGTGAGAAAATCCCAGTCGAATTGTTCGTTCTTTAGCAGGACGTGGGCAAACGACAATGCCAGCAAACCATCAGTACCTGGACGAATACCGATCCATTCGTCGGCAATAGCCTGATAGCCGGTGCGCACCGGATTAATAGCAACAAACTTGGCGCCGCGTCGTTTGAGTTTCTCAAGGCCAATTTTGATCGGATTGGAGGCGTGATCTTCCGCCACACCCCACAACATGAAATATTTGGCGTGATCCCAATCGGGATCGCCGAATTCCCAGAAGGACTGGCCCGTCATGTAGAGACCACCAGCCGCCATGTTCACAGAGCAGAAGCCGCCGTGAGCCGCCCAGTTGATTGTGCCGAACTGCGATGCCCAAAAACCTGTCAGGGCCTGCATCTGGTCACGACCAGTGAAAAAAGCCAACCGTTTGGGATCGGTTTCGCGTATGCGGCGCAAGCGCTCGGTCAGTAATTCCAGTGCCTTGTCCCAGGAGATGGGCTCGAACTCGCCAGCGCCTCGCTCGCTTCCGGGCTTTCTGACCAGCGGCTGCGTAAGCTTTGCCGGGGACTTCTGCTTCATGATGCCCGCGTTGCCCTTGGCGCAGAGCACACCCTTGTTAACAGGGTGCTTGGGGTTACCTTGAATGAAGCGTATCTCGTTACCTTCAAGCGTCACCTTGATGCCACAGCGACAGGCGCACATGTAGCAGGTGGTGGTTTTGACCGTTTGCTGGTCGTGATCTTCGAATTCTGGCAGTGCTGACATAGGCAAGAGGGTTTCCTGGCGGGCTCGGCCACGGACATGATGCTGCGAATGGAGGTCTCGCAGATTCTTAGAGATGTTTGGTTTAACTTATTACTATGGCGATAGGTGGACGGATGCGCCAAAAAGAAATATTTGCGGTGGTATAAGAAATTTCATCATAGCTGCCGTGCGCACCGCTGGACAGCTTATGCTGTAACCTCGACGACGTCCACAAGGTTTGCCGCGGGCGGCCGATTTCTTATACTACCGCGCAGCTTATGGCCCATACAGCAGTCCATTCACTCAATCGTATAACCCTCAGGAGCAACATCTCACCATGTCTACTCGTCGCGTTACCCTGCTCGGCGGTTCCGGATTCGTCGGATCGCAGCTAACCTATCGTTTGGCGGAAGAGTTTGACGAAGTCGTGGTGCTGACACGCCGTGCCAATCGCGTGCGCAAACTGCGAACGCTGATTAATGTGAAGGCTGTAGAGGTCAATGTGCATGACGCCGAAGCGCTGACAGCTGCACTAGCGGGCTCCGAGGTCGTCATTAACCTGGTCGGCATTCTCAACGAAGGTGGCAACAAGGACGAGAGCAGTTTTCGTAACGCCCATCTGGGGCTCACTGAAAAAGTGCTCGCTGCCTGCGAGGCCAATGCAGTTCCGCGCTACCTGCACATGAGTGCACTCAATGCCGATACCGAGAAAGGTTCCAGTGAATACCTGCGAACCAAGGGCATGGCTGAGGACATAGTCAAGAGCAGGTCGTCAACGCTTGACTGGACGATTTTTCAGCCTTCCATCATCTTTGGTGAGCATGATGCCTTCTTCAACCGATTCGCAGGATTGCTGCGCCTGTTACCGTTGTTTCCGCTCGCTGTGCCCGATGCAAAAATGTCACCTGTGTTCGTTGGTGATGTTTGTGACGTCATGATCGGCTCCATCGACGATGCCGGAGCCACTGGCGCAACCATCGAACTATGCGGGCCACAAGACTACACATTGAAAGAGCTGGTCGAATACACCGCGGTGGTAGCAGGAATGAATCGCAAGGTTATTGGCCTGCCCGACTGGGCTTCCAGAATGCAGGCGCGTGTGATGGAGTTTGTGCCAGGCAAACCGTTTTCACGCGACAACTACCTGTCACTGCAAACACCCAGCGTATGCTCGGAAGGCTGCAACCGACAGTTAACCTCACTGGACGCTGTTGTGCCCCGCTATCTGGGCGCAGCTGACTGGGCGGGCCGACTGCAAAAAAGACGAACGGCTGCCAGACGCTAGTAGTCCG
>CAYGSW010000006.1:0-47879 GCA_964352535.1 uncultured Granulosicoccaceae bacterium
TAACTCAACTGTCGAGTCCAAGCTAGTACAAGGGAGGCGAGATGTACTCAAACTGGGATTGGGTATGTCGGCGGCAACGGTTGCCACTCTTTATGCACCTGCGATCCTGTCGCAGTCCAGGTCGATTAAGGTAGGATCCTACGGTGGCTACTTTGAGGACAGCTTTAAAAAACACATTTATCCAGCCTTTACCGAGGCTACCGGGATAGCGGTGGAAAGCGTCACTCAGCCCAACTCGGCAGACTGGTTAGTCACGATGCAGCAGGCTGCATCTGCGGGATCTGTTCCTGCGGATCTTTCGCTTTATGCCCGTGACACGATGCTCAAGGCGGCAAGGATCGGCAGCCTCCTGGCGCCACTGGATGTCGGCAACATATCAACTGCTGATAATCTGGACGAATACTTTCTTTTCAGTGCTGACAGTCAGTTGCTGGGCGTGGGTGCAATGTCGTGGTTCACATCCATGGTAATCAATCCTGATGAGATTGAGGCACCAGCCAGTTGGGCGGAGTTCTGGGACTTAGACAAGTTTGAAGCTTCGCTGGGAATGTCAAAACTCTTCAACAGCAATTTGCTTGATGTTGTGGCAGCCACGTTCTTCGATGGTGAAGCAACGTTGAATGAAAAAGACGGTATTGTTGCAGTGGTGGAGAAGGCATCTGAATTGAAACCCAATGTTGCACTTTGGTGGTCGGCGGAGAGTCAGATGGAGCAAGCCATGAAGAACAATGACGTAGTGGCTGGTATGTACTATCACGATGTGGCTTCGTTGATGGCTGCAGAAGGCTTTCCGATAGCATCGGTATTCCCCAAAGAAGGTAATCCACAGGGGTATGGATCATGGTGCCTGGCTGAGGGCAGCACCAAGTCCGACGAGGCGCATGAATTCATTGCGTTTACATCGGACCCTGCCACGCAGGCATTGATGAGCCGGATGATAGGGACTGCGCCGCTGGTAGCCAAGGAAAAAACGGACTTGACTGACGCAGAATTTGCCAGCGTCTCCGGAACACCAGCGATAACACCTGCCTATGAAAGCTATCTGGATAACGAGACCTTCATTAAAGACACGTGGGACAAGATGCTGGCTGCCAGTTAGCTTAACGTATTGGATGCACTGAGATGGCCAGGTTAACCCTGAGCAGGGTAACAATGCGATACGGTGACGACGTCACTGCGGTTGATGACGTGTCGCTTTGTTTTCCTTCAGGCCAGATTACTGCGCTACTGGGTCCTTCAGGTTGTGGAAAGACTACGTTGTTGAGAATCATCGCAGGTCTTGAGCAGCAGACCAGAGGTGCCGTGATGCTGTCCGGTGTTGACATCTCTACCCAGTCTGCCAGTGAACGAAGATTCGGGATGGTCTTCCAGTCCTTTGCACTGTTTCCTCACCTGAATGTGGAAGACAATATTGCTTACTCGCTGTCTATCAATAAGGTATCTGTTGAAGCCAGGCGTCGCCGTGCTGCTGAACTGCTGGATATGGTCAAGCTATCAGGATATGGCAAGCGGCGTATAGGTGAGCTGTCAGGTGGGCAGCGCCAACGTGTCGCTATTGCGCGTGCGCTAGCCCAGAATCCTAGGGTATTTTTGCTCGATGAGCCCATGTCGGCACTGGATGCTCAGCTGCGTGAACAGATGCAGGTCGAACTTAGACTGTTGCAGCAGCAGCTGGGCATTACCACTATTGTCGTTACACATGACCAGCGCGAAGCCATGACGATGGCCGATAAGGTCGTGGTCATGTCTGGAGGTTCGGTTGAACAAATTGGTTCTCCTCATGAGATCTACAACAAACCGTCTTCGCAGTTTGTTGCTTCTTTTATCGGACAAAACAACTTTCTGGATGGTGTGGTAGGGCAGGGATGTATCAATATTGATGGTCACTCCCTGTACCTCAATGAATCCATACCATTTTTATCAGGTTCATCCGTAAGAGTCGCTTGTCGACCGGAAGTTTCCCGAGTGCGCCGTGTCAGTGATTTTTCAGGCTTGGCGTTCAGTAGAAACTGTCTACCGGGAAGGGTGACTCTGGTCAGGGAGGTCGGGCCAGTCAGAGAGGTTTTCCTTGATGTTGGTGGGCAGCAGATTTTATGCGTTGAGTCCGGCACTGCACGCGACCTTGAACCCTTGGTTGCGGGTGAAGATGTATCGGCGCAATTGCCAGAGGATTCCCTTCAGGTGTTTCCGCGAGAACGTGTGGCATGACTGACAGCGCTCTGGCCATCAGGCCTGAAGCCAGAGTACAAACAACTTCTACAGGGAGTTCCTTACCTCCCAGCCCGCTGTATCAGTCAGAATCACACAGTGTTTCGTCGCAGCCGACGACAGGGTTTGCCAATGGTTTTTCGTTGGTCAGGCAACATCTGCGCAAACATCAGGCACATCTGGCGCTATTTGCTCGCTGGGTGTTTATCGTGGGTCTGGTATTTCTTTGCATTGCGCCGCTGGTATTGATCCTGGCTATCAGCCTTGGCGAGAAAGTTGAAGGAGCTGGTTGGCAATGGGCGCTTGATCCAACCAACTACAAACGATTTTTTGTAGGTATTGAATGGCCCGAAAGCGTTTCATTTTTATACAGCCAGAAGTTGTTCTATTCGTTTTTCTATGCATCCATAGCTGCCTTGCTAGCGTTGTTGTTTGCTTTTCCATTTACCTACCTGATGTCAAGACAGTCTCGCCGTGCACAGGCTGCATGGCTGATATTTCTGCTCTCAGCCGTCTCATTGTCAGAGGTGTTTGTGGTTATGGGTTGGGATATTCTGCTATCCAATCGATCTGGATTGCCCATGCTTTTTCGTGAAACAGGCATTACGGCTTGGCTGAAAGATAACGGCTGGTTTGTTCACCTGCGGGAGATGGGTCTGGCGAATCCACGTGACTTGAAGTTCAAGACGTCCTCTTTCGCCACTGTGCTGACCATGTGTTATCTGGTTTGGCCGTATGCAGTCATCCTGCTTTATCCACCGTTGAGCCGACTTGACAACTCCCTGATCGAAGCTGCCAGAACCATGGGCGCTTCACCCTTGACCATAGTACGGACAGTAGTTTTACCCATGGTTCGTATACCTTTGATCGGGTCGTTACTGCTGTTGTTTGTATTTTTGATGGGTACTTACGTCACTGTGTCTGTGTTTGCAGCACCTGCCCAGCAGACTCTTGCGGTATCAATCTATGAGTCGGTACGAGGGGCAACGTTGAACGCGCCGTTTGGGGCGGCTCAGGCCGTTGTACTCTTGTTGGTGGTAAGTACGTGCCTTGTAATGAGTACTGCTTTAACGCGATGGGCGGAGGCCCGACGATGAAAACACTCGGCAGGCTCTACATGTTCTGGTGCTGTGTATTCATCAGCTTGCCTATTGTTGTAGTTTGCAGCGCTGCACTGAACAGCGGTAGAACCATGAACTTTCCACCACGGCAGCCAAATTTTCAGCGGTTTATGGACTTTTTTGTTAATGAGCCCGTCTGGATAAACAGCCTTCAGAACTCTGTTGTCATAGCCTTTGTGAGTGCGGCCCTTGCGACTCTGCTTGCCTGGCCACTCGCATACGGTGTATGGCTTCGTAATGATTCGGTATCGCGCGCTTTGTGTGGAATTGCGGCTTTGCCGTTTGTGTTGCCTCCAATTATCTTTGGGGTGGGTGTCAGCTTTCTATGGACATTTTCCGGGTTTCTTGGCAACTTCTGGATAGGTGCCTTAAGCCACAGCATTCTCCATCTTGCGCTTCCTGTGGTGACTATCAGTATTGGTCTGAACAGCATAGATCGATCGCATCTTGATGCGGCAGCTACCATGGGTGCAGAGGATGGCACCATCCTGCGAACTATTGTATTTCCTCAAACATTGTCTTATACAGTCTCCGGATTCTTCTTTGCACTGGTGCTGAGCTTCAATGAGTTCATCGTGATGTTCTTTGTGTCGGCATCCAGTTATTCGACGGTTACCCTGCAGATCTTCAATTCCCTGCGCAATGGATTTACGCCCACCATGGCGGTTGCGGCTGTGGTGTTTATTGTCGTATCCATCATCGTCTTTTCGCTGGTCGCTCGATGGGGTGACCTGCCGAGGCTGATGGGAGCAGATCAGACAAAGACCTAAACCATTCATTCTCAACGACAACAGGAGACATACTATGGCCAGGCAAGATATGATTGTCGGTAATGCGGTATTGCTGGTTATCGATATACAACAAAGCGCGTTCATGGATGGGGATAACGGAATTCCGCACATGCCTGACTACTCGGAACGTATGCGAAAAGGCTGCGAACTCATTCAGAGTGCAAGAGAGGCGAATGTGCCTGTTATTTTTTTCCAGGAGGCTCATCGCCCCGACTTTATTGATTTCGGGCGAGAACTTGATGGCTCAGAAACGGTGCACTGCGTGGAAGGTAAACCGGAAACTGAAATTGCTGTGGAAACGGGTTTTTCAAGCTCTGACTACTTCATTCGAAAGCGTCGTTATTCTTGCTTTTTCGGGACGGACCTTGAGATTCTGTTAAAAGGACTGCAGGCAAAGACACTTATCCTGATTGGCGGTATGACAGACGTCTGCGTTCACTACACGTTTGTGGATGGTCACCAGCATGATTATTATTGCAGAGTAGTGACGGATGCCGTTGGCGGTACATCGCTGGATGCGCACACGGCGTCATTAAATGCCATGGAATACCTGCAGAGCGGTGCGTTGCGTACCTGCGATGAGATTCGTGCCGGACTTTTCGATGAGGAAACAGCTGCCGCTTGAGCATATCGGCACCAACAAGCCTGGAGACGGTGCAAGGGATCTGGAGCCGTCTTTATCTGAGTACTGCGTTAGAGCACGATACAACCACAAGGGTGCTGTGGCTGCAGGCGGGTGATACCCATGTTGACCTGCGACTATCGTCGAAGTGCCAGGCGATGCCTGCGGTCCCGCTTCAGAATCAGGGTGATGATGCCTTAATGGAAATCGCACAGCAAACAGCGTTTGCCGGTTCTACACACATCAAAAACAACATCTGCACCTGGACGCGGAAAATCAATTATCAGGGACCACAAGGACAACCAGATGTCGGTAAGCTGGAATGGCAAGACGATATATTGATTGAAAAAGGTGTGCACGAGGACTACGAAGAAGGCTGGCAGTGTGACGTCACCGGGTCTGTAGAGGCACTTTGCCTGACCAATGATTCGGGGCAACTGGTGTTTTTCTGTACCGTTGCTGATCATTTTGCCATCGCCAGGGCTCATCCTGGCAACATGCAGTCGCCAGACACCCTGGTTGAACAAGTCGCTCAGGCGTTATCTGTGCACGACGAATCTTCGCTTGAACGCCTGTTTGATCAGGAGTTCAGTTTTGGCAAGCTGGAGCATGGACATGCTGTCATACAGGCATCGAGCGTGCCCTCGCGGGTGGGAGCTTTGGCATGCAGGCTTGATAGTCCACTTGCAGGGCTATCGCGCATTGATCTATCACAAGAACACTTTTGCGGCCGAAGTGATGTACATAGCTACTTCGTCGTGCCGTAAGTGGACAGACAATGACAGAAAACGACACGCAACGATGATAGTGAGTGATAATTGGTGTCCATAGCCATCAGCCATCGATGAAACCGCCATGCCTCAGTCACCAGACATCAATCGACGTGTTGTGCTTGCTCAGCGCCCTAAGGGAATGCCTGATGACAATACATTGCGTCTGGAAGAGGTGGCGATCCCCAAGCCTTCTGAACATCAAATGCTGGTGCGCACGCAGTATCTCTCTCTCGACCCCTACATGCGCGGCAGAATGAATGATGCCAAATCCTACGCGGAGCCTGTAAAGATTGGCGAAGTGATGACAGGGCAAGTGGTGGGTGAGGTACTGGTATCCAATCTCGAGGGATTTGACGTTGGTGACTATGTCTTGAGCTGGAACGGCTGGCAGGACTATGCCCTGTCTGATGGCGCTGGAATTCTCAATCTTGGAAAAGAACCTGCCAGGCCCTCCTGGTCGCTAGGGATACTTGGCATGCCCGGTTATACCGCTTATGCTGGCTTGCTGAAAATCGGTGAGCCTGTAGCGGGTGAGACCGTGGTGGTGGCTGCTGCCTCTGGACCGGTAGGTGCGACTGTTGGTCAGATAGCCAGAATTAACGGCTGTAGGGTGGTGGGTATCGCAGGCGGCCCTGACAAATGCGCCCATGTGATAAACAACCTTGGCTTCGATGCATGCATCGACCACAAGGCGGATGATTTTGCTGATCAGTTGAAAGCTGCATGCCCCGACGGAATCGATGTCTATTTTGAAAACGTTGGTGGCAAAGTACTCTACAGTGTGCTGCCATTGCTAAATGCGTTTGCGCGCATTCCGGTTTGTGGTGTTGTCAGCTGGTACAACCTGTCCGGGCTGCCAGAGGGTCCTGACTTCGGTCCTGTCATCATGGGTACCTTGTTACGCATGAAGGTCAAGATGCAAGGTTTCATCATCTATGACAGCTTTGGACCTGACACGTACCAGGAGTTTTCAGCTGCGATGACCGAATGGCTGGAACAGGGCAAAGTGCAGTACAAAGAGCATGTGGTGGATGGTCTGGAGCAGGCTCCTGCGGCTTTCAATGATCTTCTTGTCGGCAAGAGCTTCGGCAAGGTAGTGGTGAAAGTCGCGTAAGCCATATCTGATGCATGGAATATTGGTTCAGCTGGTCGATGTTGCCCGCTCAGCGACTGATTCAAGGTTCAGTACACAAACGGTTTGCTGTGTATCCCCGGAAAGGATCATGACGGCCTGCTTCACATCCTTGTTGATGACACCACTATCGGAGCTGAACACGACATTAGGTATGGTTGCAGTGTCTGATTCACTGAATGCCACAATGGAATCCACGGTATCAACCATGAGGCCATATTTAGTGTTCTCTACCTCGAAAACCAGCACCTTGGTGCTCTGGTGATCAGCGAACTCGTCAAGGCCATACAGACATCGGGTGTCTATGATGGCAATCAGCTCACCGCGCAGGTTTACCATGCCGCGTATGTACTTGCTCATGGACGGTGTCTTGATGAGCTCTGCCGGGTAGTCTACAACCTCCTTGACTTCACCGATTTCCAGCCCGTACAGGTTATCCAGTGAAAAAGTTATCAATGTCTTGCGATTCAATGAGCCTTGCTTTGCCGTAAATGAAGGATCTGCAGCGTCCTTGAATAGTGCGCTGTGGCCTTTGGTAATCGCATGAATCTCTTCATTGGAAAAAATCTCGCTTTGCTCCAGAACAATGGTACTCATGTTCTCATTCGTCCCGGAAACATAGCCCTTGAACATGGCTGTTCTCTGATTTCCCAATACCGGAAACGCGGTAAGTTCATCGTCAAAATAGGAAACGATATTGTTTATCTGACTGACGAGTAAGCCAAATAGATTATCCCCCACCTTCATGATGATGATGCGATGGGAATCAGACTCATGAATATCGTGAGTTGCTGCATCGTTGTAACCCAGTAGCAAGCTGAAGTTCACGATAGGCACGGTGTTACCACGCAGATCAATAGCGCCAAGGCAAAGGCTACCCGCGAGCACCGTGTTTTCTATATGCCCTATATTGACGATTTCTTTTATCGCACCGATATCCAGGGCACAGCAAGAGTCTCCCACTTCGAAAGAAATGCACTGACGCCGTTTGCCGCGTCTTCGGGCAGAGGCCGATATACTGCCATTGTGCTTGTTCTGCGGTATTCGATCCAGTTGCAGCATGCCCTGTACATCCAGCAATTGCACTATCCGGTTGCCGCCTTCCATCTTGAATACGCCAGCTATCACCTGATCCTGAATACTCTTGTCAGTGTTCTGGAACATGCAGGTTTCGACATCAGTGCTGTTGAACACTTCACCTGTGGTGTCGAACAGTAGACCAAGACAAAGGCTACCGAATTCAAGTATTGCGACCTTTCGGGTATCGAACTCTGAAGTGCCTGATTTGTCATTGCTCGAATCAGCACTGTTCAGCTTGAAAATGCTGGCCAGGTTAACGACCGGTATGATGTTGCCACGAAGATTGAACAGTCCAAGCAGATAATCGGGCGACAGCGGCACGTTAGTGTACGACGCTGGTTCGTTGACAACCTCCTGCACGACGCTAACCGGCAAGGCGAACTCAGAGCCCCCTAGTGCGAATGAACCATAGATTGACGGTCTGGCTTGCTGGTCTGAATTGGTAGAGTTGCTCGCAACGTCTGCATCGTATGAATCCTTGGTTCCTGACAGAGTGTCATGGTTCGCTGGAAGTGAGGTGTGCAGAGACGCAACGTTGGTCTCATCAAAGCTCTGCATTTGTGCACCATTGGAATGTAGCATATTCAGTGTTTCTGGCTAAGCAGTGATTCGCGGAATTGACCTGACATCAAACGTACCTGAATCGCATGCGATGGACATCTTGCGTCCAGACTGTCCGCCGGTGTCTTCATAGACCACGATGATCTTTCGCTTAGTCAAGCCTTCGATTGCGCTACGCGCGTTTTGATGTCCAACCAGTTTTTCGGGTGTGTCCGAGCCAGGTTGCGTCATGTTTGCACCACCGGCAACTACGGCTCGGATGTCTTTACAGTCTGTGATGCTCATGGCCTGGATGAGTGATTCGAGTGCCTGGTCGACATACCTGCCGTTATAAGCACGACCACCTTTTGCACGATCTTTTTTACGCTGAATAGCGTTTGCTTCCTGCAGTAAGCCTGCGGGTGCGCTTGGCAATAGACAATGTGCCAGCCCGTACATTCCTCGCTTCGGCCATAGCAGGGCGATGCCAATACACGATCCCAGAATGGTATGAAGTTGCTGTTCACCTGTACCGGTCTTGACTTCACCAATATGAACGTTAATCAGTTCCAGGCTCACGCCGCCTTTGCTCCTGAGCGTGCGTCGGCACGTTGGTAGATCGTAGGTGCAATGGTGGCAAAATCCGAGGACAGACCGTTCAGCGATTCAGATTCACCAATGATGACAACGCCAGACACGCTCAGGCGTTTGTAGACTGCCTGCATGACGCGTTTTTTGTCCTCTTTGGTAAAGTAGATCAGCACGTTTCGAAGCAAGATTAAAGTGTATGTAGTATCAACAGGGCCGGGATTGAAAAGGTTGAGCTTCTTGAACTGAATGTTTTTCTTTATGGTTGTTGCAACTTTGAAACCGTCAGCATCATTACCCACCATATAGCGTGCAAAGAGTTCGGGCTTTTCATTTCTGAACCTCTCAACCGATCTCCCCTTGTAAAGTCCCGATGTTGCTCGTTGTATCACTGAAGAGTCAATGTCTGTACCGGTAATTCGATAGTCGAATCGTGGATGACTGTCCTTGAAACACTGCATCAGTATGCCCAGCGTGTGAGCTTCTTCTCCGGTGGAAGAGGCAGCAGACCAGATGTTGAGTGTACTGCCGCGGTTCTGTTCATACCATTGACTCAGGAAACTATCGGAAACATACTCCCAGATACGGGGCGTTCGATAAAAATAGGTTTCGTTGGTCGTAATGGTATTGACGAATGCTTCCTGCTCGTCAGGCATGGAATCAACATGGTTGATGTACGATTCAAAGTCGGTCAGGCTCAATGCGCGTAACCGCCTGGCTACACGACCTTCCAGCATCGCTCTGCGTTCTGGCTTTATAGTGATACCGGTTAGTGCGTGAACCCGATCGGTGAGCTTGCTAAAACACTGATCGCTCAGTACAGGTGTTGATTTATCCAACACGAATTACACCGACTTCCTTGAGAATTTTTCGATTTCTGACCTCAGGGTCTCAGCACCATCGAGCAGCGTACCGGTTGCAGTGGCAATCGATTCCGATGCGAAGGCTGAGGTTTCAGTGGCGATGGCAATTTGCTGAATTGCATCACTCACATCACGTGCTGCAGTCTGCTGCTCCTGAGCTGCCGTGGAAATCTCCGAGATCGAGAATGTCGTTTTGGACACGCCTTCCACAATCTTGCCGAAAGCAGCTGCGGCTTCTTTTGAAATCTCGCCGCCTTGAACCACTCGCTTGACGGACTCATTGATCAGCTTGGTAATCTCTTTTGTGGCTTGCGAGGACCGTTCAGCCAGCTTTCGTACCTCGTCTGCAACCACTGAGAAGCCAAGTCCGTGCTCACCGGCCCGAGCGGCCTCAATAGCAGCATTGAACGCAAGCAAATTGGTCTGGCTTGCAATCTCACTGATCACCTTGACAATTTCGGCTATCTCTTCTGATGATTTATTGATCAATTCCATCGACTCTATGGATCTTTCGATTGCCTTTGAGCCAAGGTCTGCTTCGTGTTGCGTATTCTTTGCCACGTTGTCAGCTTCCCGGCTGTTTTCCGCAATGGAGTCAATGGATGCGCTGAGCTCTTCGACTGATGCGTTCATTTGTTCAGTCGTTGCGCCCAGAGTCTGTGCACCACCAGCAACTTCCGACGCCTGTTCGGTGATCTGCCGTGTATTGCTTGCAAATGCATCTGCTATAACCGTCACTGATTCTTCTACTTCGACTTGTGGCGTTATATCTGTGGCAAATTTGATTATCTTTGACACATGGCCGTTTAGATCAAATATCGGGTTGTATGTGGCTTGCAGCCATATATGCTGACCCGATTTGCTTAATCGCAAGTAGCGGCCAGACTCAAAGTCGCCGTTCTTCAGAGTGTTCCAGAATGTCCTGTACTGTTCGGCTGAACTGGTTTCGCTGGTACAGAATATTCGGTGATGTTGTCCGACGATCTCGTCTAATGCATACCCTGTCGTGGCAAGGAATGGCTCATTGGCTGTAATTATCTCGCCTTCCGGTGTGAATTCGATGACCGCCTGTGCACGACTTATCGCATCGATCTTGCCCTTGTTCTCAAGACTTTCGAGTTTCTGGGCAGTCACATCAGATGCATACTTGACGATTCGATACGCTTTACCAGAGGCATCAAATATTGGATTGTATGAGGCATTGATCCAGACATCTTCGCCATTTTTCTTTACTCGCTTGTATTCGCCTGTGTCGAAAATCCCAGAGCGTAATCTGTCCCAGAATGCGCTGTACTCCGGTGTTGCGGCATAGGCGCTTTCACAGAACATTTGATGATGCTTGCCAATAACCTCGTCAGCCTCATAGCCAAGAGTTTCAAGAAAATTCTCGTTGGCGCTGATGACAATGCCATCAAGATCAAATTCGATGACAGCCTGGGCACGGTTGATGGCGGCTATCTTGCCCTCGAAGATTGATGAAAGCTCTCTGGACGCTGTTACATCAGTAGCGAACTTGACAATCTTGTAGGGCTTGCCGTCAGGATCCAGAATCGGGTTGTACGCAGCGTTTATCCAAATCTCTTTGCCCTCTTTACCAAGGCGCATGTATTCGCCAGCATCTGATTCGCCCTTGTTAAGTTTTAACCAGAAGTCTTTGTAGCTGTCAGATTCTGCGTAACTGCTTTCCACGAACATGGAGTGATGCTTGCCTTCAATCTCCGAGAAGCTGTAACCCACGGTGTTGAGAAAATTGTCATTTGCTTTGAGAATGAAACCATCCAGATCAAATTCTATGATGGCCTGGGTTCTGTTAATCGCGGCAACCTGACCTTCCAGATCTACCGACTTGAGCTTCTGACGGGTGATATCGGTAGCGAATTTTATGGTTTTGTAGTGTACGCCGGCCGCGTTATATACTGGATTGTATGAGGCGAGAATCCAGATATCACTGCCATCTTTGTGCTTTCTCTTGAACTCTCCAGCCTGACTCTCGCCGTTGTTAATACTCTTCCAGAACAGCTTGTAATCAAGCGAATCCTGAAATGATTCCTCACAGAAAATCCGGTGATGTTTTCCTTTGATTTCTTCAAGTGAGTAGCCAAGCGTATTCAGAAAATTGTCGTTTGCATGCAGGATGACGCCATCCAGATCAAATTCGATCACTGCCTGAATACGATTTATCGTATTGACCAGTGCCTCATGATCTGCTTCTAGTGAGGTCTCGACTGGTTTTTCAAGCGGTTGATCCATGATCAGCTCTCCGGCTATTTTTAAGGTAGATGTGTATTCATCCTTTTAGCGGAAGGTCTGTTGTCAGCTGTTACGATCTTCTGAAATCTGGGTAAGAAATCTCATTGTTGGGGGTTACATGTGGTGATCCAGTGGGTCTAATGGGTAATCGCGTGGTGGTTTTGTGATGTCTATAAGATCCGCAGCCAGCGTCTTGGCGCACATTTGTGTTAACCAGTCTCCTGATTCGGGTTGGCGTCATCAGTTCCACGCGGCTCGGTCAATGTGAGCAGGTTAATATGTCCCGGTAAAACTGTTGCGGTCAGCGTGAACCGGCATATCCGTGAACTGGCATATCCGTGAACCGGCATATTGGTATACCAATGAGTCACCGAAGATTCTCCTGGGTTCATGGATTTTTCAGTTCAAGCCTGAACAGGTTGCCTCGTTATCATGCTGTCGATTTGTGCGCTTGCACACGCTATCATGAGGGCAGCTTGAGCAACGGTACGCGGACTGCACCTCAGGATGCAGAACTTGGGTATGCAATTCGAAAGCAAACACAGCCAATTTTCATGTTTAGAGAACACTATGACAACGACGGCAACAGACGTATTCGTGCATGACAGGGATGTGGAATGGGAGGACCTGGGTGATGGCATTCATCGCAAGTTGCTCACGTTTGAAGATAAAGTCATGATGGCCAGGATCAAGTTCAAAGCCGGTGCTGTGGGAGCGGCGCACAGGCATCCCCATATCCAGTGCAGCTACGTTGAAAGCGGTGAGTTTGTGCTGACAATAGACGGGCGTAGTGAAACGCTGAAGGCTGGTGATAGTTTTCTGGTGCCTTCCGACTAGCTACAGGGGGCTGTGGCCGTGACTGACGGTGTGCTGATTGATGTATTTACACCTATGCGCGAAGACTTCATAGCAACTTAGCGTTCCGCCGTTTGGTGTAAGCGGATCAAGTTCGTCCTGATTCTACCTTGGCCAATTCGTCAGGGGTATCGTAGTCCAGCAACACAGCATCGTGTGAAACAATCACTTCGCACACTGCGTCGGGGTATTGTTGTATCAGCTTTTTTGCACCAGTATCCCCTTTAAGCGTTAACAAGGTGTCAAAGAACACTTTGCTGAACAGCACAGGATTACCACGCTGATTGCCATGCACAGGTACAAAGATCGATTTGTCAGGATTTTTCTTGAATGCGTCTATCAGCTGATTGATGATGTCGGTGGTGATATGCGGCATGTCGCCAAGGCACACCAGAACACCATCCGTGTCAGTAAGCTGTGAGACCCCCGTGACGACAGAGCTTGCCATGCCAGAGTCGAAAGCCTTGTTGTAATGACATGCTACCGAACTGGATGACAAGGCATTCTCGACCAATGAGTTTTCATACCCTGTAACAGCCACTACACGGGAGGCCTGGCTATCACATACGATGTTCACAATGTGCGACACCATGGTGTGTTCACCGTAAGGCGTTAACAGCTTGTTGGTTGGACCGGCACGCTTTGATGAGCCCGCAGCCAGAATCACAGCTCCGATGTTCGTCTTTTGCAGGGCGCTGATGCGTGGTGCGGGTCGGTCTGCAATTTCTGTCAAGAGTCCGCCCACTGAAAGACTAACCAGCCACCGATCAGTGACAGGCACTTCACAGGCCATTCGATCAAAGATCATATCAAGCCCGTTGTAGCGAGGAGATCGTGCACAACCCGGTAGGCCGATGACGTGGGTACTGCCGATATGCGCCAGTAACAGCAAATTGCCGGGATCCACTGGAATACCGTATCGATCAATCGCCCCACCGGCTTTGATGATTGCTTCAGGAATGACGTCAGCGCGATCGCTGATAGCGGATGCGCCGACGAGCAATAACCAGTCTGGCTGGTTTTGCAGGGATTCTTCAATCAGTGTGGCGAGCGGCGCGGTGTCATGCTGACAGCGGGATTCGTGCATGAGAGAAGCAGCTCTGGCGTTCAGGCGGTTCTCGATAACCCGGCGTGTCTTGTCCAGCACCGTTTCAAGGATCGAGTTCAATCGCGTCTGGATGAGTGCAACCTTGTGAGATTTTGCAGCTGCCACGACAAGCCTGCTTGTTGCTAACACCGTGAGCACACGCTGCACATGCTCTTCTGTAACGGCATAGGGAATGATCTTTATGGTTGCAACCATTCGCCCTTGAGCAACCCACTGATTTTCCGATAAAGTGGCAATGGTGATGCCTTCATCAACAGCATTGGCCTCAATGATAGACTGTGCGTCGAAGCAGCAAAGCCCCTCGGTGGTCGCAAGCAGATTGACACGACCAGTACGCGCAGTGGATAAGCAGACGCCTTGGCCAACCAGTTGTGTTGCGATTGTGCGCGCGGCCTCGTCTTCATGAACGTCGCCTTCTTCAAGTTTTGCTACCAGTATTTCTGATATGCCGTGTTGCATGAGTTCTAATGCAAGTGTGGCGGTTATCCTGGTACCTTTGCCGATACGTCCATTGGGTGTTTTGAGGGAATGAGCAAGGAAGCAATCCTGATAGTCTGCCTGGCAACTAGTGACATCGACCGTGCCGAAAATCATGTGTTGTATGTCATTCCTGTAGTGTACCCACTAGTTTACCAAGCTTGAACTTTTGTGTATTAATTGTCGTTGACGACGTTATCATGTTAGTTTTTGTTTTATCGTGATGATTTATACACACAACGTGGGACTTGGTCTGGCAGCTGTCGTTGTATCGATAGTGGCAGCCATCACAGGCCTTGTGTTGTTGAACAATGTCGGAGTGTTGCCAGAATCCAGACGCAAGGCCGTGATCGTCATGGCAGCGTTTTTATTGGGTGGTGGGATCTGGTCCATGCATTTTCTGGCGATGCTTTCCATGCAATTTCAGGTGCCCATACACTACGACCTTTTGCAGACTCTGGGCTCAGGCCTTGTCGCGATTCTAGTGGTTGGTTTTGCCCTGCTGCTCTTGCACTTCCGGGCGCGTTCGGCGTCGGTCATCAACACAGCAGGTCTGTGCGTCGGAATCGGTATCATTTCCATGCATGTTGTGGGTATGTTGGGAATGCGTGGTGTCATTCCGGAATTCAACATAGCGGCTTTATCGTTTGCATTGATTCTGGCTCTGGTGATGGGCGTTGCTGCCATCCGGGTATCCTACCGTTCTCGTTCGAGGGAAAACATAGTAAAAGGTGGAGTTCTGTTTGGCCTGTCGGTAGTGGTTGTTCACTACACGGCAATGATCGACACGCAATTTTCTGTTGACCCTGATTATCAGGCACTATCTATAGCACTGAATCAAGGCGCATTGGCCATTGCCGTCACCGTCGCCGTGTTCGTAATCTGCGGTACATTTCTACTGGTGGCTTCGACGTTTGTATCTTCTGTGAAATCGGTACCATCAGTGTATGAGCCTCAGGCCATTGCTGCTGTTGCGGCGCAAGATAGCCTGCCAACACGTCCTGCGCCAACCGCACCTGTCGATGTACAAACCCCTGTACCTGCTGAACTGGAAGTTGCGGTGGCCGAGCAGCAAACCACCTATGACGCCGACGAGGAGCCCGCCCAAAAGGCAGTATCGACAGAGGCCAGCAGATCATTACCGGTTAAAATTCCCTACGAGCAACAAAAGCATATCTTTTTTATCCAGAGCGATCAGGTCGGGGCTATTCGGGCTGATGGCCGCTACACACAGCTTTACACCCGCGAGGGTGTGAAATTCTGTCCATGGTCCATCACCGAGGCACAGAAGCGTCTCAGCGAGGCTCAGTACTACAGATCCCATCGGAGCTACCTGATCAATATTCAGGCGGTCAAAAGTTTTGAGAAAAATCGTGACTCGGGTGTCTGCCACTTTGAAGGATTCACGCAGCTCAGTGGTGTGCCTGTGAGCCGTGCGCGTGTGGATGGTCTGATTGCACAGCTTGGCCTATAGCGCAAAGCTGGCTGCTGCGGTGATTTGACGTCGTTCGTGTCTCTATTTCGTCATTCGTGACACGGCTTGTCGCACTGGTGAAATCGTTATTTGAGCAATGATCCGTTGGGTATAGTCTTCGAGCAACTCCACCAAGGGCTGCCAGTGGCGCCCGTTCCCGAGGACAATCGATGATTCCAGGCAACTTCGAATATCACGCTCCAACCACCCTTCCGGCGGCTGTGGGTCTACTCAATGAGCTTGGCGATGATGCTCGAGTGATAGCAGGCGGACACAGCCTCATTCCGATGATGAAGCTGCGACTGGCCATGCCAGAACATCTGATCGACCTGCGCAAGATATCGGATCTTGATTACATCAGGGTAGATGGCTCTACCGTGCACATCGGTGCCATGACCACCCAGCATACGTTGATAAACGACAGTGCGCTGAAGGTGGCAGCACCGATCGTTGCCGAGACCTCACTGCAGGTAGCAGACCCGCAAATCCGATATCAGGGCACCATCGGCGGCAATGTTGCCAACGGCGATCCGGGCAACGATTTCCCCGGTCTGATGCAATGCCTGGATGCCACGTTTACGCTCGTGGGTCCAGATGGTCAACGCGAAGTGCTCGCCAGGGAATTCTACGAGGCGGCCTACTTTACGGCACGAGATGATCTGGAGATTCTCACGGCTGTGGCGTTCCCGGTGTGCAACGGTGGCTACGCGTACGAGAAGCAGAAACGAAAAATCGGTGACTATGCAACAGCCGCTGCTGCTGTGCTGCTGAGCAAGGGATCTGACGGACACTGTGCAACAGCTGCAATCGCCATGACCAACCTGGCTGATACGCCGATTTTCTGTGAGGACGCTTCGGCGCTGCTGGTTGGAACGTCATTGGACGAGCCCACAATGAAAAAGGCAGTCGCTGCGTGCATCGATGTCATAGAGCCGGTGGATGACAACCGCGGTCCGGTGGCCTTCAAGAAACATGCGGCCTCGGTAGTGCTTAAGCGCGCCATCGATCGCGCCTGGTCCCGAGCTTAGTCGGCGATCGCCGAAAGAGCCTGGAACTCGAACTTACATTGGATTTAAAGATGAAAAAGACTGATATAACGCTGAACGTAAATGGGCAGGCACGCACAGCCAGTGTCGAGCCGCGGGAATTGTTGATCCACGTACTGCGAGATCGCATGGATGTCACAGGGCCGCATGTGGGTTGCGAGACCTCGCACTGTGGTGCGTGTACCGTTGAAATAGACGGTCGCTCAGTCAAATCATGCACCCTGTTTGCCGTGCAGGCCGAGGGCACAGACATCACAACGGTTGAGGGGTTGGGTAATCCGGACAGCCTGCATGTGTTGCAAGAACAATTCAAAGAGCATCATGGTCTGCAGTGCGGGTTCTGTACACCGGGCATGATCACGCGGGCGCATCGCCTGCTGCAAGAAAATCCTAGCCCTACCGAAGAAGAAGTGCGTTTTGGAATATCCGGTAATCTGTGTCGTTGCACGGGTTATCAGAATATCGTCAAGGCCGTGTTGTCGGCAGCAGATATCATTAATAACGAAACCCAGGAGTCTGCAGCATGAGTGCCTCAGCGCCGTCCATGAAAGAACGTCAGGCCTCACTTAAAGGCCTGGGTACCTCGCGTAAACGCGTCGAAGATGCCCGCTTTACACAAGGAAAAGGCAACTACATTGACGATATCAAGTTGCCCGGCATGCTCTACGGCGATATGGTTCGTTCGCAACACGCCCATGCCTATGTGAAGTCTATTGATACCTCAGCTGCGCTGGCGCTACCGGGTGTTATCGCGGTGCTCACCGCTGCCGATCTGGAGCCCTTGAACCTGCACTGGATGCCAACACTTGCCGGTGACAAGCAGATGGTGCTGGCCGATGGCAAGGTATTGTTTCAGGGGCAGGAAGTTGCCTTTGTCATCGCTGAAGACCGATACATCGCCGCTGATGCCATTGATCTGGTGAAGGTTGAGTACGAGCAATTGCCGGTGCTGGTGGATCCTTTCAAGGCGGAGCTACCGGGTGCTCCGGTGCTTCGCGAAGATATCGCTGACGCCACTGAAGGTGCGCACGGTCCACGGCGCCATCCTAATCATATCTTTACCTGGGAGCAGGGAGATAAAGAGGCCGTAGAAGGCGTTCTTGCCGAAGCGCCCGTGGTAGCAGAGGAGATGGTGTATTACCACCGGACACATCCGTGTCCGCTCGAGCCGTGTGGCAGCGTTGCATCGATGGACAAGGTCAATGGCAAGCTGACACTGTACGGTACCTTTCAGGCACCGCATGTGGTGCGTACGGTGGCATCGATGTTGTCAGGCATAGCTGAACACAATATTCGTGTCGTATCACCGGACATTGGTGGTGGCTTCGGTAACAAGGTCGGCGTATACCCTGGCTATGTATGCTCCATCGTGGCATCCATTGTCACGGGTCTGCCCGTCAAGTGGGTTGAGGATCGTATGGAAAACCTTGCCTCCACAGCCTTTGCGCGAGACTACTGGATGCAAGGCAAGATTGCCGCAACCAGTGAGGGCAAGATCCTTGGTTTGTGGTGTCACACCACTGCCGACCACGGTGCATTTGATGCGTGTGCGGATCCCACGAAATACCCGGCAGGATTCATGAACATCTGCACCGGCTCCTACGACATCAAAACTGCCTACCTCGCTGTTGATGGCATTTACACCAACAAGGCGCCAGGCGGTGTTGCCTATCGCTGTTCATTCCGTGTTACAGAAGCCGCCTACTTCATCGAACGCATGATAGAGGTGCTGGCCATCAAGCTGAACATGGATGCAGCCGAGCTGCGTCTGAAGAACTTCATAAAGAAGGAACAGTTTCCGTATCATTCGGCGCTGGGGTGGGAGTACGACTCCGGTGACTATCATACTGCCTGGAATAAAGCGCTTGAAGCCGTGGATTACACAGGTTTGCGCGCTGAACAGGCGGCACGTGTTGAATCGTTCAAGGCAGGTGAGACGCGCAGCCTGATGGGCATCGGCCTATGCCACTTCACCGAGATTGTGGGTGCCGGCCCTGTCAAGAACTGCGACATCCTGGGGATGGGCATGTTCGACAGTTGTGAGATAAGAATCCACCCGACAGGTTCTGCTCTAGCGCGGCTGGGTACGATCTCGCAAGGTCAGGGTCATGCCACTACGTTTGCGCAGATTCTGGCGTCTGAGATTGGTATCTCTGCTGATGATATAACGATAGAAGAGGGCGATACCGATACGGCGCCTTACGGGCTCGGGACATACGGTTCACGATCGACTCCGGTGGCTGGTGCGGCAACCGCCATGGCAGGTAGAAAGATCCGCGCCAAGGCACAAATGATTGCAGCCTATTTGCTGGAAGTGCATGACAACGATGTTGAATGGGAGATTGATCGCTTTGTGGTCAAAGGTGCTCCCGAACGCTTCAAGACCATGAAGGAAATTGCCTACGCTTCCTATAATCAGGCCATTCCAGGTGTTGAGCCGGGTCTTGAAGCGGTCAGCTACTACGACCCACCCAACATGACATACCCATTTGGTGCCTACATCTGTGTTATGGATATCGATGTCGATACCGGCGTTACCGCTATCCGTAAATTCTATGCATTGGATGACTGCGGGACGCGTATCAATCCGATGATCATCGAAGGCCAGGTTCACGGTGGATTAACCGAAGCCCTGGCAATAGCCCTTGGGCAGGAGATAGCGTACGACGAACTGGGCAACATCAAGACCGGCTCGTTGATGGACTTCTATATCCCTACCGCCTGGGAGACGCCAAACTACATCACCGACTTTACCGAAACGCCTAGTCCGCATCATCCGATAGGGGCCAAAGGTGTTGGTGAAAGTCCCAATGTGGGTGGTGTACCCGCATTTTCGAATGCCGTTAACGATGCGTTCAAGGCGTTTGGTCTAACGCATACCCATATGCCTCATGATCACTGGCGTATCTGGGAGACAGCCAACAAGCTTGGCTTGCATGGTTGATTGAGAATGTTGAATCTTCATGCAAGATGACATGACATGGCAGTCACTGCAAAGTGAACTGGCAGGGCTTACCTACATTGCCAGCGATGAGCTGGCAATGGCGTTGCACCTTTCCATTACATTGGGGCGGCCTCTGTTGCTTGAAGGGGCCGCTGGAATAGGCAAGACGTCGATTGCCAAAGCACTGTCACAATTGCGTAACAGTAAACTCATTCGCCTGCAATGTTATGAGGGGCTGGATGCCAGCACGGCAATTTATGAATGGAATTACCAGCGGCAACTGTTGAGCGTACGTGCAGCCAGTGATCGTGACCTATCCATCGATGAGATGGAGGCGCAGATTTTCTCAGACAAGTACTTATTGAAACGACCACTCCTTGAAGCCATTACGCAAGCCGAACCACCGGTACTGCTTATAGATGAGGTAGATCGTGCGGACGAGGAGTTCGAAGCCTATCTGCTGGAGTTGTTGTCCGAATTCCAAATAACCATTCCGGAGATGGGCACCATTCAGGCAAGTAGTATACCGCTTGTGGTGCTGACATCCAATGGTACACGAGATCTGTCTGATGCCTTGCGCAGACGCTGCTTGTACAGTTTTGTTGATTATCCTGACAAGGCAATGGAGCTTTCAATACTTCATCGGCGAGAACCGAATATTGATGCTCGCCTGGCTGAGCAGATCGTGGGTTTTGTGCAAGTATTGCGCAAAGAGGATCTTGAGAAGAAGCCCGGTGTTGCAGAGATGCTTGACTGGGCGGCTGCCTTGTCCGGTATGGGGATGTCCGACATCACTGATGACCCGACCACCTTGCAGGCCTCTCTGGTGTGTCTGTTGAAGACGCAAGCCGACAAGGCGCAGATACCGATGGTTGTTGCTCAGCGTCTGGCTGGAAACCTGGTGTAGATGAAAGCCACTACATTCATCCATCCTGCCGATGGTGTCAGCGAGCGCATGGTTGGGTTTATGGCGCACTTGCGCGATAACGGTGTCAAGGTTGGCGTTGACGAACTTCGTTACAGCATGCAGGCCATGCAGGCTATCAATGTCATGAAACCTGCAGAGGTGCGTCTGGCCTGCAAATCAATTTGCACGAGCAAAGCTGAAGTGTTTGCTCAATTCGACGATCTGTTCGATGCCTATTGGCTGAACGGTGGCTATGAGAAATTCAGTGTCCAGCAGCGACAGGATCAACCTGATGCCACATCACGAAAATCCTTTGGTCACGAGCTTGATGATGTTGCTAAGGGCAGTGGAGTTGGCGAACTGGATGAAGCTGATGATGGCGTTGATGGTGAATCGGCACACAATGGCGAAGGCAAGCTGACAGGCTCCCAAGTGCGCAACATCGAATCAGTAGACTTGCGTGAAATCATGACGCCAGACGTTTTGGCAAGGGCTGAGCAGATAGCCAGAACACTGGGAGCTGCCATGCGTGATCGACGTTCACGTCGCCGACGTGCAGCAGTGCGTGGTACAAAACTGCACCTGCGTAAAATCGTGCGCACAAGCATCGCTTCAGGTGGTGATCCGATACAGCTGTTCAAGCAGCAACGACCAGACCGAGCGGTTAACCTTGTAGCGTTACTGGACGTATCAGGCTCAATGATGGTGTACTCGCGCATCTTTCTGGCGTTTCTGAAAGGTTTGGTGAGTCAAGATCGACGCACCACAGCGTATCTGTTCCATACAAGCCTGATGCAGGTCAGTGATGTCATGCGTGATGCTGACACGCTACGTGCAATTAACCGTCTGTCCCTGATAGCGCAAGGTTTTGGCGGTGGCACTCGAATTGGTGCAAGCCTGGAACGGTTCAACCAGCAGTATGCCGCCAACCACGTCAACAGTCGAAGTGTGGTGATCATTTTTTCTGATGGTTATGACACAGACCCACCAGAACGCATCGGCCATGCGCTTGCGCGATTAAAAAAACGTGGGTGTCGTGTTATCTGGCTTAACCCATTGAAGGGTTGGAAGGACTACCAGCCTGTTGCTCAAGGCATGGCGGCGGCCTTGCCCTACCTGGACTTGTTCGCTGCTGCCAACACGCTGGAAAGCTTAGCAGCACTTGAACCACATCTGGCTCAGATGTAGATAGGAGCAGGCACTTCAATGACAGATATGTTATCGATTTTCTTCAAAAAAATAGCCCAATCCCTGATAGACATTCAGTGTTGAATCGTGAACATTTTTTCATGAATATGATCCCCGACATTAACGATATCGTTCAACGCATGAAGCGCGAGGGTGATTCCTTTGCACTTGCCACAGTGGTGAGAACCTTGTCAGTAACAGCGGCCAAGCCTGGTGCCAAGGCCATTATCAATTATGATGGCGAGATTGTTGAAGGCTGGATAGGCGGTGGCTGTGCCCGCAGTGCAGTCATCGAGGCCGCGGTAAAATCCATCGCTGATGGTGAGCCACGGCTTGTCTCCATTCATCCCGATGAGGTGTTGCAGGAACGGGGAATGAATGTTGGAGAAGCGGTTGATGGTCGCTGGGTAGCAAGTAATATGTGTCCCAGCAAAGGATCAATGGAGTTGTTCATAGAGCCTTTTCTGGCAAACCCCGAATTGATTGTTGTGGGTGCTAGCCCTGTTGCATTATCGGTCTGTCAGTTGGCAGCGTTGTTCAATTTCACGGTGTCTTCTGTTGGTGATATTGTGGGTGATGCCAATGGCACCATTGCACAACACTACCAACACTGGGATGAAGTACCTGTCAACCATGCGCATCGTTATATTGTTGTGGCAACTCAAGGCTCAGGCGATCTAAAAGCGCTGATGGCGTCATTGGGGGTCCAGTCCCGGCATATTGGTTTTGTCGGTAGTCATCGTAAAACAGCCCACCTGAAAAACAAGCTGGAAGCACAATCGCAAAATCTGGCAGCACTGGCACGAATCAAAGGACCTGCCGGTCTGGACATCGGTGCGCTGACGCCTCACGAAATTGCGCTATCTATTCTGGCGGAGCTTGTTCAGATAAGACGATCTGAACAAGCTGCGACATACTCAAATATCAACCAGACAAACTGACGAGAAACACTATGGAATTGCGCGAAGAAGTACATATTGCTCTGCCACGCGATACGGTTTACAAAGCATTGAATGATCAGGACATTCTGCAGCAAAGTATCCCGGGTTGTCAGGAGCTGGTGAAGCACAGCGATACACAAATGGAAGCCACTGTGGTGGTCAAGTTCGGACCCGTGAAGGCGAGCTTCAAGAGCGAGGTGACGCTGGATCCAACTGAAGGGCCTGAAAGGTTCAACTTGCATGGCAAGGGAGATGCAGGTATTGCCGGATTTGCTAACGGCGGTGCAGATGTCACATTGACCGAACAGGAAGACGGTGGAACGCTACTCGCGTACGTGGTGACAATTGATGTGACGGGCAAGCTTGCACAGGTAGGAAGTCGACTGATGGAAGGCACAACCAAACGCCTGGCCAAGAAGTTTTTTGCCAACTTTGAAAATGCAGTGAGTGACGACACACCCGCAGATTGAATGGGTTCTTTATGCCTCTATGACCTTGTGCGTAGTGGAGTGAGGCTGTGTACCCTCGCACAGCCTACCTGGCAGTTTTGAAGGTTGAAGGTGATAACCCTGACTGAAACCATCGAATAAGAGTGTATATGGAGTACACGGGCAAGCCCGTCGCTCTATGAATCGCACTGGCATAGGGCGCCATATTGGTACACTCCAGCACGATAGCGCCGACAGTCGGGTGTTCTTGTAGCAAACTCAAGGCAGCAGCTACATTGTCGCTTTCGCACAAGTCAGCATCCATCGTTAGTCTGTTTCCCAGAATGGCTTGTGTAAATTCCCGACCGCCTTCGCATCCTTTGATAGGCACCGATTCGTCGATGCCCGCGCAAAGCAGATGCTCTTGCGTGAGCGCCGCTGCATCGATGGTCAGAATTCCAGCCTCTTTTCCCGGCGGCAGCATAGCCTGCACCCACGGCACCTGAAGCAGCGATGATGCAACGAACGGGATACGAAGCTGTGCTGCAATGTGTGCTTGTACAAGACACAGAAAGCCACAGCTGGTGGTGATACCGCTGACGCCTTGCTGTTGCAGTTCCAAAGCAGCATCAATGAACGGCTGCAGATCCTGGTCGGCAGTGGCACCAACCACGTTTGCAGCGCTTGCGCCTGAAACTACTTTGTAGACAACGTCGAACGGCCAGGTTGTGTGATTACCGATATCGCCGGGAAACCGCGGAAACTGTGTATCCAGCATGATGACACCGATGCTGGCAGGTTCCAAAGCACGGCTTCTTGTATACGGCTCGCTCACGTGAAGCTCGCTCTTTTCCAACGTATGCGCTGAGGCCTGTTGCCAGAGATAGGAGTAGGGGAGGATGCGTCCTGTACACTATGGGTCGGCAGTTTTAATGAGATAGTGTTCTTCTGCATTTCTGTATACGGCCCGACCAAACCATGGTTAATGAGTTTCAAGCCTTATCTTAACGTGACCTGATCATGAGCATGCAAACATGAATGTCGGTTCTTCACCGCACTGCGTTGTCATCGGCGCAGGTATCGTTGGCGTGTCCACAGGCATCTGGCTTGCTCGCTCAGGAATGAGAGTGACACTGCTCGATCGCCAGCCTCCCGGTGAAGGCACATCCCACGGAAACGCCGGTGTGCTGGCGTCGTGTTCCATGGTGCCCGTTACCGGTCCCGGACTGATACCTAAGGCACCCAAAATGCTGCTGAACAAGGATTTCCCCTTGTTCCTGCGATGGTCCTACCTGCCTCGTCTGGCCCCCTGGCTTAGAAAGTACTTAAGCTACGCCAATGATGCGGATACCCAGCGAATATCGGAGCGCCTGGCGTTTATTGTCGGCGACAGTGTAAAGCAGCATCAGGATCTGGCCGGTAATACTGAGGCAGATCGATGGCTGGTACCTTCTGATTACCAATTTGCCTATCGCACGCTTGAAGACTATGAGGCTGATGCTTATGTCTGGTCATTGCGACAACAACACGGCTTCACGCCTCAAATACTCAGAGGTGCTCAGGTGCGCGAAAAAGAACCGGCGCTGGGAACTGATATTGATGTGCTAGCGGTTGTGGGAAACCACGGCCACATCACTAGCCCTGGCCAGTACGTGAAGGCACTTACTCGAGTGTTTGAGGGGCTTGGCGGGACAATGACTCAGGCAGGTGTAGAAGATTTTGAGCTGATTGATGGGCGCGTCTCAGCGATTGTGACCGATCAGGGATCCATTGTCTGCGACAAGGCTGTCATCGCCACAGGTGTCTGGTCCAAACGCCTGTGTGAACGCTTTGATTTGAAAATTCCCCTTGAATCAGAGCGCGGCTATCACGTCATTTTCAAGAATCCTTCGGCCGTGGTGTCTGTGCCTACCATGATCGCATCGGGTAAATTCGTTGCCACGCCGATGCATGATGGCATGCGCTGCGCCGGTATTGTCGAGCTGGGAGGTCTTGTGGCCGGACCATCCAGAGAGCCCATTGAGCTACTCATGCGGCACGTCAAGCGCACCTTCCCAGACTTGCAGTATTCAGACACAGTAGAGTGGCTGGGGCATCGGCCAGCACCGGCGGATAGTCTGCCGTTTATCGGACAGATAGGAAGCAGCAGTGTGTATACCGCATTCGGACATCATCATATTGGTCTTACCGGCGGCGCTAAAACCGGACGATTGGTGGCAGAGGTGATGTGTCATGGGCAATCCGATGAACGGCTGGATGCGTTCCGTCCGGATCGTTTTACCTGACAGCCAGATGTGCAAACACCGTAATGAGTTTTTTTTGTGACGTTTGCAGGTACGATAGGCAAGCATTGTGGACGTCCTGCGACCCACCACGATCCACTTATTCCATCCGGAGGAAATTAATAGCATGCAGTATTCACCGTTAAGAAAAGGTTTGTTAGTGAGTCTGGCAATGACCGGCGTCGTCATCAGCGCTAACGCTCAGGCTGAGAAATGGGACATGCCGATGGCATATGCAGCCACCAATTTTCATTCTGAAACCGGCGAACAATTCGCTCAGTGCGTCACCAGTGGTACCCTTGGCGAGATCGAAATTGTGACTCACCCCAGTGGTTCATTGTTCAAGGGGGGAGATATCAAACGTGCCATCCAGACGGGGCAGGCGCAGATTGGTGAGCGACTGATGTCAGGACATCAGAATGAAAATGCTGTGTTCGGCTTCGATTCCATACCCTTTCTGGCCACCTCTTTTGATGATAGCGCGCTCTTGTTCCAGGCTGCACGCCCCACCATGGAGAAGCTTCTTGATGAGCAGAATCTGGTGATGCTGTATGCCGTGCCATGGCCGCCTCAAGGTTTGTATTTCAAGAAAGAGGTGAATTCCGTCGCCGATATGAAGGGTATCAAGTTCCGCTCATACAACAACGCCACTGCGCGTCTGGCTGAACTCACAGGCATGTTGCCGGTTACCATTGAAGCTGCTGAGATATCCCAGGCGTTTGCCACCGGTGTAGCCGAGTCGATGGTTTCATCCGGTGCAACGGGCTACGATCGTAAGGTGTGGGAAAGTCTGACGCATTTCTACGAAGTCAACGCATGGCTGCCGTACAACTACGTGATGGTCAATAAGGACGTATGGAACGATACCAGTGATGCACACAAAGGTGTCATCACCGGTTGTGCCCGCATAGCAGAATATGCAGGCACCTGGCGGTCCAGAGAGTACACTGGCTTTACCATGGCAGGCCTTGCAGAAGGTGGTATGAAAGTGGGTCCTGCAGGTGATGCACTGGTAGAAGAACTGAAATTGATTGGTGAAACCATGACAACTGAGTGGCTGGAGGCTGCTGGTGATGATGGCAAGGCCATCATGGAAGCCTATAACGCATCGAAGTAGTTTTTTTGCGGATCACCAAATCCGGCACATCCAGCGGAATCATCCAGCCATGAACGCATACCATCGATTATGTGGGTTTCTGGACAGGCTATATACCGCTGGAGGTGTTCTGGCTGCGCTTTTTCTGGTGGCTATTCTGGTACTCATCGTCATCCAGATGATGGCTCGCTGGACTGGACAGGTGTTCAGCGGAGCGCCTGATTACGCGGGTTATTGCATGGCTGCTGCATCGTTTCTTGCCTTTGCACATGCATTGAATCGTGGCGCACACATTCGCGTCAGCCTGCTGCTCAACGTTGCAGGTCGTTACCGTTATCATCTTGAGTTATGGTGCTTTGCCATCGGCTCTGCTGCAGCTGGCTATCTTGCATGGTATGCCGTAAAGGCGACGATGTGGTCACACAAGTTCAATGACATCAGTCAAGGCCAGGATGCGACACCCTTGTGGATTCCACAATTGGGCATGAGCATTGGTGCCGTGCTACTGGCCATCTGCTTTGTCGACAACCTTGTCAGACTTGTCGTTCTCAAAACGCATGCGATTGTTTCTGATGTCGTAGCAAATCATTAGTCTGGATACTTAAGCATGCAAGAATTTGCGGCCATTGGTATTTTCCTGTTTGTATTGTTTATGCTGTTGGGATCCGGGGTGTGGGTCGGGCTTGCATTGATGGGTGTGGCCTTTGTGGGCATGACGCTCTTTACTACGCGCCCGCCAGGCGATGCCATGATTACCACCATCTGGTCATCCTCGTCGTCGTGGACGCTCACCGCGTTGCCGTTATTTATCTGGATGGGCGAAATTCTCTATCGCACGCGCCTGTCCGAAGACATGTTTCGTGGTCTGGCCCCCTGGCTTGCAAGGTTGCCGGGTGGGCTTGTTCACACCAACGTCGTGGGCTGTGCTGTATTTGCGGCAGTTTCAGGCTCGTCAGCTGCAACCCTGACAACAGTTGGCAAGATGTCCATCCCGGAGCTGCGTAAACGTCGTTATCCGGAGAAGATGGTCATTGGCACGCTGGCAGGGGCTGCCACGTTAGGATTGATGATACCGCCTTCGTTGATATTGATCGTTTATGGGGTAACCGTTAACGAAAGCATCAGAAAGCTGTTCCTGGCCGGGGTAATACCCGGGTTTGTACTGGCTCTGATGTTCATGGCTTACATCGCCATCATGTCAAAGTTTTCCAAGTCGTTTGACCCTGAGCCAGAACCGCCAATGAGCTTCTCGCAAAAGGTGAAGAACAGCCGTTTTCTGATTCCTGTCATCCTGCTTATCGTGCTGGTCATCGGCTCTATCTATGCAGGTATTGCCACGGCTACTGAAGCAGCGGCGTTCGGTGTCATCGGCGCACTTGCTCTGGCTACTGTTCAGGGTTCACTTAGCTGGAGCTCATTTACCGAGAGTCTCATGGGAGCCACGCGAACATCAGCCATGATTGCGCTGATACTCGCAGGTGCAGCATTTCTGTCCTTGTCCATGGGGTTTACAGGACTACCTCGTGCGCTGGCAGACTTCATTGGCGAGCTGCAACTGTCGCAGTTTCAACTGCTGATAGCACTGCTGGTATTCTACATCGTACTGGGTTGCTTTCTTGATGGCATATCGTCTGTGGTGCTAACCATGGCGGTGGTCGAACCCATGATCCGGCAGGCTGGTATCGATATCATCTGGTTTGGTATATTTGTTGTCGTCGCGGTAGAGATGGCACAGATAACACCACCCATCGGCTTTAATCTGTTTGTCCTTCAAGGTATGACAAACCATGATATGGGGTATATTGCCAGAGCCGCCATACCCATGTTCTTGATTATGGTGCTGATGGCTATGTTGCTGATTGCGGTGCCTGAGCTTGCCACATGGTTACCCGACACCATGCGCGATGTGCCTTCGTCAGGATAGTCTGATCAACACACATAAGCTGTCAAAGTTTGTTAGCCGCTCATGCTGCTTTGGTAGGCTGGCTCAACAACGCAATGGCTTGTGCCACTGGCAGGGGTTTGCCAATATGATAGCCCTGTGCGTAGTTCACCCCAATGCGCCTCAATTCCTCAACAATTGCCTGATTCTCGACGAACTCGGCAACGGTTTCGATATTCATTGATTCGCCTACTCGGTGTATGGCACGAACCATCTCCCGGTCGATGGGATTCTTTACGATCTCTTTGATGAACTGTCCATCAATCTTGATGATGTCAACAGGCAGGTTCTTCAAATAGCCGAATGAGCTTAGCCCCGACCCGAAATCATCCAGTGCCACCTTGGCGCCTGTACTTCTAATGCTCTTGATTAAATCAACAGCAATGGAGAAGTGTGAAATTGCAGCAGTCTCTGTGAGTTCAAACCATACCCGGCAAGGATCGACCTTGTGCAGGCTTATCTGGCTCTGTATAAACGACTTGAGAGTAGGGTCGGCCGCTGATTGACCCGACAGATTGATCGAAAAACTGCATTCACTCGCAGCACCGACAGCCTGTTCGGCCACATGCTGCAGAGCATTACTAATAACCCATCGATCAATATCTCGCATCAGATCATAGCGTTCTGCTGCTTGAATAAACTGCCAGGGCGTCACCTCGGTGCCATCTTTGTTAGCCAGACGCAACAGAAATTCGAAGTGGCTTATTGGTGGCGCACCCGGCTCTGGATTCAAGGATGCAACAGCTTGTGCGTGTAGTCTGAATTCATCGTTTTGCAGGGCTGTTTGAAGTCGGGGTAGCCAGTTGAGTTCTTCGGATCGCTCGGCCATGCCTTCATCGCTTTTAGAATAAATGGACATGCTGTTTCTACCGCTGTCTTTTGCGGCATAACAGGCGATGTCCGCAGAAGCCATGACATCTTTGCTATTGGCACATTTGGTATCAATATGAACAACGCCGATGCTGGCCGTGACTGAAAACGTGTTGCCCTGATGAGTGAAATTGAACTTCTGAAAGAAGTCGTAAACACGCTGTGCAATCTGGGTGGCGGTCGCCTGATCTACATCAACCAGGATCAAGCCAAATTCATCGCCGCCCAGTCGGGAGAGAATATCCTGATCGCGAATCATCAACTGCATGTTTTTCGTCAGTTCGATCAGTAGTTGATCCCCGGCTCGATGCCCGCAAGTGTCATTAACGATCTTGAACTGATCAAGATCCATGTAGCATAGAGTATGTGTTAATCCTGTTGCTGGCATTTCACCGATCAGGCGATCCAGCGACTGTTCGAAAAAGTAGCGATTGGTGCAACCTGTCAGCGCATCATAATTTGCCTGATAGGCCAGTTTTCTGGATAGTTTGCGTTCGTGACTGATGTCGCGTAGCACCAATACATGTCCGGTAACACGACCTTCGTGATCATGAGAGCTGGACAACGACATTCTCATAACAAAGTCTTCTTCACTTTGGCCTGCGGGTACAACATCAATCTCCTTTTTACTGTTGTGCGAAAGACTCGCAAGCTCCAGTCCTACATCCAGTATGCTATTGCCATCGGAGGATCTGTGAAATTGAACAAGCTGATTCAGCGGCTTTCCTACAACCAGGCCAGGGCGTGTATTGAACTGTATGATCGCGGCCGGATTGATGTGTGCGACGTTCATCTCAGGATCAAGCGTAACAATCGAGTCCTGAACTGAATTGAGGGTTTTTTCAGCCTTTTCACGCTCTTTGAACAGTTTTTGCAAGCCTTCGCGACGCTCCACTTCGGTTCGCCGCCGATTCAGCACGTGTTCCGTGAACAAGCACGAAATCAGGACGATCAGACACGCCACAACGCCTGCTATGATCAAGGTTGCAAGACTGAATCCCACATCCTGCTCGAGCTTGATCACAAGCTGGGAGTTGGGCGAGATTGACCAGAGCTCTTCGATTGTCTGGCGAGAATGCAACTGCGTGAAAAACCGTGTAGGCTGATTCATACTTCGTGCGTTGTAGATGGATGAACGCACATCAGCGTTGACGAGATCTATTGAGACGTCAAATTTACTGGCCTCGGCAGATAATCCTTGAAACAGTTGCTCGATGTCTACCGTCAGCCAGAATCCTCCCGCTGAGGTTGTTATTCGTGATGTGTGCGAATCACCAGTTACTACGTCGTCAATGACTGGCCTGAGCGCTATCAAGTCGCCCTTTGATGGCCAGATACTGGGTAGTGCGATAAACGTGGCGTCAGTCTCGCTGTTTATGGCTTCAAGAGCGGGAATTATCCCCTGCAACGAGCCCAGGTCGGTACCCAGTAGTCCGGAAATAGTCGCATGCCGTGGTCCAGCAATGGATATGGGGTAGTAGATGTCCTGGGGTGTCCGAACCTGGAATCTACCGCTGTCACTGATTTGGGCGATACTGAAATCAGAGTAGCCGTTGTGGCTCATAGTGGATTCAAACGCGTCTCGAGCGCTGCCCTTCAGTCGCTCGTAGCGGCCAAGATTTCTGATGTAGCTTGCGTTTTTCAGGATATCATCTGAAAAACGCAGGAGTTTGTCGTTGTCCAGATCGGTAGACACGTCATGCAAACCGGCCAAGGATGCAAGCACGGTGTTGATGACACCGATACGCTCTCCCACATCCTGTGACACGGAGTTTGCGCTCTTCCGCGCTTGATCATCGAGATGATGGACATTGAGAGCGTTGGTCGTAAAGATGAGCGTGGGCATTGCAAACAGCAAAAGAAAGGCTGAACAGACCTTTCTTGGGGAGCGCAACAACGCAAATTTCGTTGAGCGCACGGCTCTGCGCATTGTCTGGAGATTCACAGGCATCGTAGGCACTGAGCCACGTCACTGTTACGGTGGGCTACCGTTAGCATGCAGTGCACCGCGGACTGAACGCCCATGTGCTGTATGTCATCGTGCAGTCTTGAGTCCGCCATTGCCTATCTCGTGGGATAAACGGAACGCTCCGTTAGAGAAGCTTTAGCGGCCATCAACCCGCCACGATGTATAGCGGGCAGGTTTCATCAGTCCTGTTGACTTGGATCAATCTTCGAAAATGGTAAGTGCGCCTCGTCCCTGCAGCGACTGGCTGGCACGGTTGTAATCCAGAGTGGAGCTGGATTTTCCGATCTACGTGTAAGGTGGCTTAGGGGCGTGATGCCGAGCTTTTGAAGGCATCAATTGCAGCTCTCCATGCCATACCGAGTCGCTTGGCGAAAACGCCCAGGGTATGCGGCTGCGCAAGGTTCAATCCCAGGCTTTTGCCCCACACGATGTAGGCGACCATGGCCACTGCAAACGGCCAGACTGACAAGACCAGAAGCAATACAACGATGCCGATATTGACCGCACTCCAGCCGGGCGCCAGTTGTTGTTTGAAATCGTTCACGTAATTCTCGCCATGAAGTTGCACCTTTTCAGTAACATGGTGACAAAAAACACGTTTTCAAATCATCTGAACAGAAGCACGGGCACTTTGCAGGAACGGATCATTTCAGTGGTTGTGGATCCGATGATCATATTGCGGATTCGCGAGTGACCATAAGCCCCCATGATGACTAGATCAAAGGCGTGATTGTCGACCTGATCCGTGATGACGGATTCGGGTTGTCCTTCCAGGATATCGCCGGTGGCTTGAAAACCGCCATTTTTGAGTGTTGCAACAGCCCCTTCTATCTGACGACGATGCTCCGGGGTGTCGCTGCCTACCATCAGGACATGACAGACCAGATCGTTGTAATGTTCGCGCTGGGAAAAAAACTCGATGGCCTTGAGTGAGCTTTTACCCCCGTCAAACGCTATCAGTACACGGGATATGGGTTTGAATCCGCGTGATGCCACAAGCACCGGCTTGTGACTGGAGCGAATGACGCGCTCAAGATTCGAGCCCAGATGTCCGGTGTCGAAATCTGCCGCTTCACCACGTTTTCCCAGCACCAGAAGATCGGCGTCTGCTTCCAGGTCCACAACAGTTTCAACGATCTCACCGTTGCGCAGACGTGTGTGGATCTTGTCGACACCTCTTGAAGTCAGCAGCGATTCAGCATCCTCCAGAATAGCTCTGCCACGCTTTTGTGCCAGTCGTGCCTGTTGGGCATCCAGCTCTGCCAGCTCGGCTAATAATGAGGAACGCGCCCCCAGTCCAATGCTGCCGCTCAAATTGGAAGGCTCGCTGGAGGCATTGCGTCGCCCAAGAACATGAACGACATCAATTTCGCTGCCAGCTCGATTGGCAATCCATGCTGCGTGCTCACAAACGCTTGCCGAGTAGACTGAGCCATCAATAACTGCTACTAGTTTTGACACAAATTACCTTCCGAAACTCAATGGCCCATCATATCGTCAAGTGCGCCGGGTTTGTCGTGAACTGCCAGTTGGTCGACAATCGTTTCACTGGCTTTGTTTAGCCCGATGATCTCCACCTCGCTACCTTCTCGTCGAAATTTCAAGACCACCATATCAAGAGCCTGGACGCTTGAGATATCCCAGATATGCGCATTGCTGACGTCGATCACGACCACCTCAAGCGCTTCCTTGAAGTCAAATGAATCCGTGAATTCGTCAGACGAGGCAAAAAAGAGTTGCCCTTCGACTTTGTAAGTGCGGCGTCGTTCGTCATCGGACAGCGTGGATGTGACCCGAAAAATCTGTGAGATCTTCCACGCAAAGAAAATACCGGAGAACAGTACGCCGACCAATACACCGATCGCCAGATTGTGGGTGGCAACCACCACAATGACCGTTGCCAGCATGACGATGGAGGAGCTGCGGGGGTGACTTTTCAAATTAACCAGTGAGGACCAGCTGAAGGTACCGATCGAGACCATTATCATGATGGCCACAAGAGCTGGCATGGGAATCTGTTTTACCCAGTCACCCAGAAAGACAATCATCACCAGCAGGAAAATCCCTGCACAGAATGTGGACAGACGGCCACGTCCACCGGATTTGACGTTGATAATGGATTGGCCAATCATCGCGCAACCTGCCATGCCGCCAATAAAGCCTGTTGCCGTGTTGGCAATTCCCTGGCCAATGCACTCGCGGTTCTTGTCACTACGAGTGTCTGTCAGTTCATCGACAATGGATGCGGTCATCAGCGATTCCAGCAATCCTACGGCAGCAACCGCCAGTGAGTAGGGCAGTATGATCTGCAGAGTTTCCAGTGTCAGTGGAATATCGGGTAGCAGAAAGACAGGTAACGAATCGGGAAGCTCTCCCATGTCCCCAACGGTGCGCACATCCAGCCCCAGCAGTAACGATAGGACGGTGAGGGTGACGATACACACAAGCGGTGAGGGCACCGCGCGCGTGACCCTTGGAAATAGATAGATAATCCCGAGTCCTGCTGCCACCATGATGTAGGTCAGCACGGGATTGGGTATGTCGATGAGTTCTGGCAACTGTGCCATGAATATCAGTATGGCCAGTGCGTTGACAAAGCCCGTCATCACCGAGCGTGACACAAAGCGCATCACGAAACCCAGTTTCAGCAAGCCTGCCGCAATTTGAATGAGCCCGGCCAGCACAGTTGCTGCCAGAAGATACTGTAGACCGTGGTCCTTTACCAGAGTGACCATTAACACTGCCGTGGCAGCGGTGGCAGCTGAAATCATCCCCGGCCGCCCGCCGGTTATGGCAACAATCACGGCGATGGAAAAGGAAGCGTACAGGCCGACTTTGGGATCCACACCGGCGATGATGGAAAAGGCAATGGCTTCAGGTATGAGCGCAAGCGCCACAACGAGGCCAGCCAGGATGTCGGCGCGGACGTTGCCAAACCATTCCAGCTGCCAGCGAGCTAATGAGTCAGTGTTCACAGATTTTATTTGCGGTAGAGCCAGGAAAGATGAGTCGATGCAAGCACACAGCGAGCCGGAATAACCGCGAACTGTGTTGGTCGTGATATTGCAACAACGTATGTCAGGAACGTATGTCAGGGACAAATCGTGCTGTTGAGCTTCAGCTGGCGTATACTTCTAGTGGCACGAGGGTGGACGCCAACAATGCATGAGCAACCCCATACAGGTTTCGATGGTGTTGTTCGCGTTAAGCGAGTGAGTAATGTAGTGCATAATAAGGTAAACGGGTGAGAAGTGACATCGTATTGGTTATACCCCGATCGAGAATCGAAAAACCAAGCGGGCAGCCAGCAGTGACAGTGTGTTTGTTCCCTGAACATACAGGGGCCTTCCAGTTTTGGTAGGCGAACGACCCTTTACGCAAATATCAAAACGTTGAGATTGACCGGTAGATCAGGCAACGCCTCCTGCTCTACAGTATGTTGTCCTGCAGCATTCTGCCTGATTTTGGACTTTTAGTTCAGGCATTGATGAATGTGTGCGACCCCGAGGACGTCAAACTGGCGCTGCATCGCGATGTGAACGCGTTGCTGTTTGTAGAAATGGAGCTGCCTGCAAGCTGACAAGGGCGGCCACGAGGCATGTTATGAACCATCAGTTCAGCAATTCATGGTGAAGTTAGACGTATGACGAACATCGATATACAGGATTCACAATCCGGCGCAGCGAGTAATGCTGAGACAGGTGGCTCAGGACAAACGCGCAGCGAGTCCGGTGGAGAGGGCGCGCGTCGTAATGGACAACGGCGTGGTCGCGGTAGAAACCAGTCCGGGTCTGCGCAGCGCAACGAAGGTGGTGGTAACCCCAACGCCAATAACAACAATCGGAATCGCAATAAGCGCAAAGGCCGTCAACAGAACCGTGGGCGTGGTCGCGATGACGACGACAATATAGGCAACCGCATTGAAAAGGGTAACCGCGCGTTACGTCCTCCGCGTGAAATTACCGAGGAGATGGACAATATCGGCAACCGTGCGTTACCTGAAGTGGCGGCCTTTGTCGAAAACGAAGACGACAACTTTGGCAATCGTGATCATTTCAATGTGAACAATCGCTTCCCGTCAGACAGCAATCTGATCGGTATGGAAGATCCCTATCAGGTGGGCAGTCTGGTGATGGGCGCTGCAGGACGTGGTAACGGAAATCGTGGAAAAGGCCGAGGCAACCGGCAAGGGCGCAATGCGCAACCTGGTAACCGGAATCAGGGGCGAAACCCACAGGGGCGGCAGCCACGTAACGCCAATCCGCAGTCGCGCAACAATCGCCAGCAACCTTCGCAGGGAGGCGCGCAGGGTGATGGAAATCCGCAAAACCGAAACAACCGAAACCAGAATCGCGGTCAAAACAGAAACCAGAACCGCAACAATCGCAATCAGAACCAGAATCGCAATCAGAACCGAAACAACAGGCCTAACGCTGAATCCGGTACTCAAGAGCAATTAGCGAGTAAACCTGTGACCGATGGGCAGGCGACCGATCAGACCACGAATCAGCCGGTGAACACGGCTGTATCAAATTCACCTTCAACAGCACCAGCTGGCACACCGCCAACAGCTAGGCGCACTACGGTAGACAAGCCCAGGCCTGCTCGTAAGCCTCGTGCGGTGGCGGAGACTACAAGCACACCAGACACAGGTTCAGCAACAGCGGACAAATCTGAAGCACCGGTCAAAAAGCCACGTGCTCCACGTAAGCCTCGCGTAGAGCAGGCTGCGGCAAGTTTACCGGCGAATGACTCAACACCTGATGCAGCACCAAAACCTGCGCGTACTCGAAAGCCTGCAGTGGCCGCCGAGTCCGGCGACAGCGCAACCACTGCGCCGGCTGCGAAAAAGCCGAGAGCCCCTGCCGCCAGGAAAGTTGCTAAGAAAACCGCCAGTAAGAGTGCTGCGAAGGTTGAAGCTGCGCCTAAGGCTGACGCGACAACTGCAGAAAAACCCAAAGCCAAGCGTGCCCCGCGCGTGGCAAAGCCAAAGCCTGCGGCTGATTCGGAATAAGCCTGGACGCTTTATCTACTACCCGGATTGAACCCGGCGGGGCTGATGTCATGTCAGCTCCCGATAGTGTAATTTACATCTTCGGGTAGTTAGGACCACCACCACCTTCTGGTACCACCCAGGTAATGTTCTGGCTGGGATCCTTGATGTCGCAGGTTTTGCAATGGATGCAGTTTTGCGAGTTGATCTGAAAGCGCGGCACATCGTTTTCTATCAACACTTCATAGACCCCGACCGGGCAGTAGCGTTGGGCCGGCTCAGCATAGCGTGGCAAATTGACCTGAATGGGTATTGAAGGATCACCGAGCTGCAGGTGTACGGGCTGATTATCCTCGTGATTGGTATTGGACAAAAACACAGATGAAGATTTGTCAAAGCTGATTTTGCCGTCAGGCTTCGGGTACTTTGGCTGGAAGCTGGTGCTGGCAGGCATCAGGCAATCGTAGTCCGGTTTTTCGTCACGGAAATTGAACGGTAGCTTTCCGCCAAAGAAGTTCTGGTCAACATAGTTGTATGCGCCACCCAGATACATGCCAAATTTATGCAACACTGGCCCCCAGTTCCTTGAGGTTTTCAGCTCTTCACCTGCCCAGCTTTGCATGTAGGCATCATCGTATTCGCTAAGCTCGGTGTTTGACTTGCCCTCAGCCAGCGCTTGCGCGATAGTGGTCGCGGCCACCATGCCAGACTTCATCGCCATATGAGTGCCCTTGAGTTTGGCAAAGTTCAGCGTGCCGGCATCACAACCGATCAATAACGCGCCTGGCATACTCATTTTAGGTAGAGAGTTAAGACCGCCTTTGACAATGGCGCGAGCACCATAGCTGATTCTCTCACCCCCTTCGAGCACTTCCTTGATAACAGGGTGCTGCTTGAATCGTTGAAACTCATCAAATGTGCTCAAGTGTGGGTTAGAGTAGTTGAGATCGATAATCAGGCCCACAACCACCTGATTGTTTTCAAGGTGATACAGAAATCCACCACCGGTTGTCCTGGTCTCTGACAACGGCCATCCCGCACCGTGTACGACAACCCCCGCTTCATGTTTCTCGGGATCAATCTGCCAAAGCTCCTTCAGGCCAATGCCATAGTGCTGTGGTGACTTGCCTTCATCGAGTTTGAACTGGCTGATTAGCTGCTTGCCCAGATGACCGCGACAACCCTCGGCGAACACGGTGTATTTAGCGTGCAGTTCCATGCCACGTTCGTGTCCATCTTTGGGTTGGCCATTAATGTCGAGTCCCATATCACCGGTGGCGACGCCCTTGATACTGCCGTCGTCGTGATACAGGATTTCTGCCGCTGCAAAACCCGGGAAAATCTCCACGCCCAGTGCCTCGGCCTGCTCACCCAGCCAACGCGTCAGATTGCCAAGACTTGCCACATAGTTTCCGTGGTTGTGCATGGTTTTGGGTGACAGGAAGCCGGGCATTTTCATGGACGTGCCGGGGCTTGTGAAAAACAGAATGTCGTCGCGGATGACGGCTGTTTCAAGCGGTGCACCGTTCTCTTTCCAGTCCGGGAATAGCTCATCGAGCGCACGCGGCTCAATCACGGCACCCGACAGGATGTGGGCACCCACCTCTGAGCCTTTCTCCAGCACCACGACGCTGATTTCCTGCTCGTTTTCCTGCGCGATCTGCATGAGTCTGCACGCTGTGGACAGGCCAGCAGGGCCGGCGCCGACGACCACAACGTCGAACTCCATCGATTCTCTTTCTTCAGTACTCATTACCTGTGTCCTGTATTTTTCTGTCAAAGCTGATCCCGACGCTGGTGCTTACGCAGCGTCAAGCGGATTGGGCGACGACTGCACGTTACCCTCGATCCTGCAGGCCTGATTGCACACAGGCGCCTGATTATCGGCCAAAACTGTCCAGTGCCAGCAAATTAGTTGACTTTCCCGGTTTCGCGCTCGCTACCTGCGCGCCGAACTCATCGCGCATCTTGCCCGCAAGTACCTGCATGGTTTTTTCTTCACCGTGTACAAGCAACGCCTTTGGACGTCCTTCAAAGTGGTCATACCAGTCCATCAGTCCTTGCTGGTCGGCATGTGCTGACAGACCGCCTACGGTGTGAATTTTGGCCCGCACCTTGATCTGGTCACCCCAGATTCGCACAGAGCTCTTGCCATCGACAAGTTTGCGACCCAGCCCGCCGGGAGATTGATAGCCGGAAATAATGACGTGTGCATCACTGCGCCATAGATTGTGTTTCAAATGATGCATTATTCTACCACCCGTACACATGCCGCTGCCCGCAATCACGATGGCACCAGACGCCATCTTGTTGATTTCCCTCGATTCATCCGCTGATTGTGAGAATTTCAGGTTGGGCATGGACAGCAGCGGGCCATTTTTCTTGTAGAAAGCAGCCGCTTCTTCGTCATACAGCGAGATGTGATTCAAATAGACTTCGCTGGCGCGGATGGCCATGGGGCTATCGAGAAAGATCTGCCAGCGATCCAGATCCCATTCGTCAAAATAGCGTGCCATGGTGTAGAGAATCATCTGGCTTCTTCCCACTGAAAACGCAGGAATCAGAATGTTGCCGCGGACGCTGCTCAATGCGCTGGCAATTCCCTGGATTTCGGTGAGCGTCTCTGACCAGTCCCGATGCAGCCGGTTGCCGTAGGTACTTTCCATCAACACCAGATCTGCTTTTTTCAGATAGGTGAAGTCCCGCAGAATTGGTGAGCCGCGATGACCAAGATCACCGCTGAACACCACGACACGCGTTTGATCACCTTGCACCAGAGTGATCTCCACCATGGAGGACCCCATGATGTGCCCCGCATCAAAAATCCTGATGGTCACACCCGGCGCTACCCGCACGGATTCTTTGTAGGCTACCGGTTGCAGACGGTCCAGCGTCGTCTCGACATCCTGCTGGTCGTACAGTGGGCTTAGCAGTTTCTTGCCAGCACGCCTGCGCTTTTTATTGCGATATTCAACATCCCGTGCGTTCAGATGCGCTGAGTCTTTCAACAGGATGTTGACCAGATCGCAGGAGGCCGCGTGTGTGTATATCTTGCCGCTGTAGCCTTGATCCAAAAGAATGGGCAAGCGGCCACAATGATCAATGTGAGCATGGCTGAGTACCACAGCATCCAGTTCTGCCGGGTTGAATGGAAACGGATCGTGATTGCGCAGCTCGTCTTTGGAACGGCCCTGTATCAGGCCGCAGTCAAACAGTACTTTGGCTCCGTCGAGTTCGATAAGGTGGCAAGAACCTGTCACTTCTTCCGCTGCACCAAAACTGGTAAGTTTCATGTCAATCCGTAAGTTGTCAGGCGCCTCAACGCGGGCGCGGTTTCGTGATCACCGTATACTATGCCGTTACCAGCCCGGATAATCCATGAAGCCACCAAATTCTTGTCGACGGCCGCATCGTAGCGGCTCAGTATTCATCACCGGCAACCACTCGTGCCATTCATGAATCTCGGGAACTCTTCAGAAGCACAGGCGCCCGCGAATACCTCATTACGCGCCTTTGACAACGAGCTTGAATTCTATGCAACCTGTGGAACAGGACTGGATGCCTTGTTGGCCGATGAATTCAAGGCACTGGGTTTTGCCGCCGTACAAAGCGCTGGCGCCGGGGTTCGCTTCAGTGGGCGGCTGATTGACGGCTATCGCGCCTGTCTGTGGTCCAGGCTGGCCAACCGCGTTTTGCTGCCGATTCATCGCGGCCCGGCACAGACTCCCGAAGCGCTCTATGAACTGGTGCAACAGATTGACTGGTCTGAGCATCTGGATGTAGACGGCTCTCTGGCAGTCGACTTTTTCACGGCTAATTCAAAAATTACCCATTCGCAATATGGTGCTCTGAAAGTCAAGGATGCTGTCGTTGATCAGTTTCGTGCCAACCAGGGTAAACGACCCGATGTGGATCGTGACACGCCCGATGTGCGCATCAACGTCTATCTGTTTCGCAACCAGGCCAGGATAGCCATCGATCTGTCGGGTACCAGTTTGCACCGCCGCGGCTATCGAGGTTCAGGTGGTCTTGCGCCACTCAAAGAGAATCTGGCGGCAGCCATACTGCTGGCCAGCGACTGGCCGACGGCTGCCGAGCAGGGCACCGCGCTGTTTGATCCGCTATGCGGATCAGGCACACTGCTCATTGAAGCTGGCATGATTGCCACGCATCAGGCCCCCGGGCTTTTGAGACGCTACTTCGGTTTTCTGGGCTGGAAACATCATGATGAGTCCGGGTGGCAGACATTACTGAGTGAAGCCCACGCAGCTGTCATTCCTGCAAAAGCGCTGATTGGGGGAGCTGATCAGGATCCGGAAGCCGTTGATAGCTGCCGGGAAAACATTTTGTCGGCAGGGCTTGCGCAAACGGTATCCGTCGTCTGTCAGCCATTCGCCAGCGCACCTCCCGGGGCGCTGACTGAGCGCGAAGAGGGCTGTATCGTAACCAACCCTCCCTATGGTGAACGCCTTGCTGCCGATGCACGATTCTACTCGGATATGGGAGCCGAACTTAGTCGTTATTATGGAGGTTGGTCCTGTTCATTGTTTACAGCTGCAAGCGCTCCTTATCAGCGCGCCAGACTGCCCCTTTCCCCACGCCTCAAGACACGTAACGGCGGCATTGATTGCGTGCTGTTACAGGGCCAGATACCCACATCATCACGTGCGCCAGTGTCTTTTAACGTTGACATCGCTGGTGAAACCGACCAGCCGGATGATGTGGCGCACCCGCAGGCAGCCCTGTATCGCGGCAAGCAGAGCCCCAGCGAAGCACCGTCAACACAAACCGCCGAGTCCGCTGATGCCCAACCGTTTGTAAACCGGGTGAAAAAGAATCGCAAGGGATTGAAAGGCTGGTTGAAGCAGAATCAGATTAATGCGTACCGGGTTTACGATTCTGATCTGCCAGAATTTGCTGTTGCCATCGATATCTATGACGCTGACTGTTTGCACTGTGTGGTGCAGGAATATCAGGCACCTGCAACGGTGAATGTGGCGATGGCCCAGGCGCGTTTGCAAGCAGTGATGAATGCTCTGCCAGAGGCCCTTGGCATTGCGCCGGAAAATACCCATCTGAAAGTTCGTCAGATAAAATCCGGTGCTGAGCAATACGAGAAGATGGCAGCCAGTTGTTCCAGTGTTATCACGGTGGAAGAGGGCGGCGCACAACTGGAAGTCAATCTCACAGACTACCTGGATACAGGTCTTTTTCTGGACCACCGACCGGTTCGGCGCTACATCCGTCAACACGCATCCGGCAAGCGTTTTCTCAATCTCTTCTCTTACACCGCGTCGGCCACTATTGCTGCTGTGGCTGGAGGTGCTGCCAGCAGTGTGTCAGTGGATTCATCGAATCGTTACAGTCAGTGGGCAAAACGCAATCTGGATATGAACGGGGCTGCGGCCCAGTTACATGAAGTGGTACGTCAGGATGTATTTACGTGGCTTGAAGGTGCGCAAACGGGCATCACCGATGCCCATCGATTTGATCTTGTGCTACTTGATCCGCCAACGTTTTCAAATTCAACGGATATTGAACAGGACTGGAACGTGCAACGTGATCATGTTGCTGCCGTGGACGCGTGTCTGGCGGTTATGTCATCCGGAGGCTTGCTGATATTTTCCAACAACTATCGTCGTTTCAAACTCGATGAGGCATTGCTTGCGGATACAAACCGAGGTATTCGCGTAGAAGACCGGAGTCGTTGGTCAATCGATAGGGATTTCCACCGAAATCAGCGAATTCACCAATGCTGGTTCATATTCAAGGACTGAAGTTCTTGAACAATGCAGTTATCAATCATGTGTTTCGAAGGAGTATGCAGTGGCTGAGTTTTTTTACGAATACGGTTTGTTCTTTCTGAAGGCATTGACCTTTGTCGTTGCAGTAGCGTTGATCCTGATGGCTGTGGTGGCCAGTGCATCGCGCACGCGAGGATCAGGAGGTTCCAAAGGCGAGGGGCATATCGAAATCAAGAAATACAACGAGCAACTCGAAGATCTCAAGGACTCACTCTCGTTCTCCTTACTCGATCCTGCGCAACAGAAAGAGGCTGAAAAGGAGAAGAAGGCTGAGCGCAAGGCCACTAAAAAGGCTGCCAAATCCGCTGCAAAGATTGCAAAGAAACAACGTGGCAGTGGCGAGACAATCGTTCCAACCAAAACGAAGCCTCGCTTGTATGTCATGGATTTTGACGGTGACATCCGCGCCAGTGAAGTTGACAAGTTGCGTCGTGAAATAACGGCTATTCTGACTACTGCAACGGCTGAGGATGAAGTCGTTGTGCGCCTTGAGAGCGGTGGTGGCATGGTGACGTCCTATGGGCTGGCCGCATCACAACTTGACCGAATTCGTGACAAGAAAATTCCGTTGACCATTTGTGTTGACAAGGTTGCTGCCAGTGGCGGCTACATGATGGCGTGTGTGGCGGACAAGCTGGTGGCCGCACCGTTTGCCGTGCTGGGTTCGATTGGTGTCGTGGCTCAGATACCTAACGTGCACCGCTTGCTCAAAGAGCTGAAAATCGATTTCGAGATGCTGACAGCTGGCAAATACAAGCGAACCCTGACCGTGTTCGGAGAGAACACTAATGAGGGGCGGCAGAAATTTATTGAAGACATTGAACGCATTCATGAGCAGTTCAAGGCCTATGTCGGTGAACGGCGCCCACAACTGGATATCGAGGCGGTTGCCACCGGTGAGATCTGGTCGGGAAAGGACACGCTGGATCTGCATCTGGCAGACAAGCTGTCCACCAGCGATCAGTACTTGATTGATGCGTGCGACGAGCGGGAAGTCTTGTTGCTGTCCTACAAGGAAAAAAAGAAACTGATGGATCGGATTTCTCTCGGCGCTCAGAATGCTGTAGACGGGATTCTGTTGAAGTGGCTGGACAGACTCGCAAAAAGTCGTTATTCCATCGGGTAAGTGTGAAAGGTTTGCAGACATATAGTGCACATAATTTAACAGACTCAAATCGCGCGGCCCTGATGATCACTGCTGCCATGGACGGCAATTGGGCTGATTACCAACAAATGGCGGAGAGGTTAGATACACTACTGGTTATGGCGAGAGCCTGGTAACACCTCAACATAACCCGTACGGTATTGGATGATTCGGATGCTATCTAAACAACAGCGCATGGCTATTGCGCTAGTCACCGCAGCCCTTTTTCTCTCTGGAGCACGTGCCTTTGCGGCGCCGCCCACGGCGCCGGGCACGCCCAGCGGCACTATCAGCGATCACCAGATCAGTTTGCAATGGGCGCCTTCAGTCGATGACAACGAGGTTAGTGGATACAATGTCTATCGCAACGACGCCTATCTGAAAACGGTTTTTGAAAACCGGTATACGGGTGCATTGGATGTATCGATAGAAAACCGCTTTTATGTCACCGCCTTCGACAATCCGCTGGACGGTGAAGCACGAGCCTATTCCAACCGATCAGCCGAAGTGGTGTTTGACAAGATCACAACACCTGAATCGGCTGATCCGAACACGGGCATTGATACAACACAGCCGTCGATACCCGATGGATTAACACTTGTAAGCGCACTGGGTAATTCTGTGAGCTTCAGCTGGAATCCATCAAGCGACAATGTGGGTGTGCTTGGCTACAACATTTACCGACACGGTAATTACCTGGCCACGGTCTTTACCACACGCTACACTGACGAAAATCCACTGATGGATGCCGTTAACATCTATTCAGTGGTGGCGTTTGACGAAGCCAGAAACTACACACCGACCTCCGCTCAACTCACCATCAGCGTCGCTGGTACACCTCCCGAAAATCCAGATCCACCTACGCCCACGCTACCACCGGTAGAGCCAGCGCCTCCGGTTGTGACGCCTCCGATTGTTGATAGTGCTCCACCGACAATTCCTGATGGCTTATCCATAGCATCGTCAACGCAGCAGGAAGTTCGCCTGCGCTGGAATTCAGCTACCGACAACGTGGGTGTCGATGGTTACAACGTCTATCGCAACGGTGCGTATCTGACCACTGTTCGCGACACTACCTTTATCGATAGTGATCCTGTCGTGGATGCACCGGTCAACTACTCGGTTGTCGCGTTTGATCTGGCACGAAATTTCAGTCCGCTCTCTGAGGCGGTGGAGGTCGGCGCTGCCCCCACAGATCCCGAACTACCGGTTAACGATGACCCAGGCCCACCGACTACCGATCCAGACGATCCCATCGAAATGGTGCCTGTGCTGGATCCATCCAACCGCTTTCCCAGCCCCGATCCGAACGATCCGTTTGGCTCATTACTGGAAGTTGATCCCGAAGCTCCCGTCTCTGGCGGCGCACCTACAACACCCAAGAATCTTCGCATTGATCTTGTGTCCAATGATTGGGCTGAATTCAGCTGGGCACCTGCCAACGATGATGTGGGCGTTGCCTTCTACACCATCTACCGCGATGACGGCGTTGTCTATACTGTGTCTCCTGATCAGACCGATCCCAATGGTGGTTCACAAGCTGAGATCGACAAGTACTGGAGCACCACCTCATTCATTGACTGCAACTTTACCCGTTTCGATACACGGGTGCACAATTGCCGCGCTAACCAGCCGACGCCTGGCGAAACCTATGTGTATCAGGTGTCGGCAACAGATACCGAAGGGCAGGAGTCACCACGCTCAGCGCCACTGAGCATCACCTATCACCTGCCTGAGAACGCACCGGTTCCCATTTTTGATGATTTTTTCAAGATGCCGGATGATCGTTTTGCGCAGAACAATGACCTGTCCGACACGCGCTTTTTCCTGGACGAGTTCGACCTGGTGTTCAGCGATGAATTCGACGGTGCATCCATTGACCCGGCCAAGTGGCAAACAGAGCTGACGTGGCAGGATTCAGTCATCATTAACGGCGAGCAACAGTATTTTGTGCGTACCCAGAATGATCCCGATTTTGGCTATGATCCATTCTCGTTTGATGGTGAGGTGATGACCATCAGTGCCATCCCCACACCGGCTGAGCTGCGTGACAAGTTACCGCCAGTGTGCGACGTACAAGATCCGACAGGCAACGAGCGGTGTCAGTTTCTGTCAGGTGCCCTGTCCAGTCATGATCGCTTTGGATTCATTTATGGTTATGTAGAGGGCCGGATGAAAGTGGGCGGCACGCCCGGCATGCTGTCAAGCTTCTACCTTTACCATCGTTACAAGGGCACAGGTGTCAATCTGCACGCACCAGAGATCGACATTGTCGAGTATCTCGGAGAAAACCCTTTTGGAGCGGAGGATGCGTTCCAGACGTACCATTTTGACGATGTAAATTCCGGTCTGACGCGATCAGCGCCCACGATGTCTTACACCAATCCCACTGGTGAGTCCTACAGCGATGGGTATCACACGTTCGGTGTGCTCTGGGAGCCGCAACTGGTTGTCTGGTACATCGACGGCAAGGAGGTCAAGCGACTGACCGGTCCCATGGTCTCCAGACAGCCCATGAATATAGTCAACTATCTGGTAGCGGGTAGCGCCTGGGCACCTACTCCGGATGTGTCCAATCCGGATATCTTCCCGCTGGAGTTCAATGTTGACTATATCCGTGTGTATCAACGTGAAGCCTACAAAGGCACTGCCTCATTCGGCCAGTAAAGTCGGTACGGCTACAGACTACTTGCCCATTCACGCAAAACGAATTTCTGGATCTTACCGGTTGAGGTTTTGGGTAAGTCGCGAAAAATAATGGCCTTTGGACATTTGAAATGGGCCAGTTTTTCGCGACACCAATCGATCAATTCCTCTTCACTCGCGCTATGTCCTTTTTTCAGGGCAACAAAAGCACACGGCGTCTCGCCCCACGTATCATCGGGGCGAGCGGCCACCGCCGCTTCCAGGACAGCGGGATGTGCATAGAGTGCATCCTCTATCTCAATGGATGAAATGTTTTCTCCACCTGAAATGATAATGTCTTTCGATCTGTCCAGTATTCTCAGATAGCCATCCGGGTCCATGATGGCCAGATCGCCGCTGTGAAACCAGCCGCCGCGAAAGGCGTCTGCATTGGCCTGCGGGTTCCTGAAGTATCCTCGCATGACGATATTGCCGCGAAACATGACTTCGCCGATGGTTTTTCCATCGCGGGGAACAGGTTCAAGAGTTTCCGGATCGAGCACGTCAAGCTCATCCAGCATCTGATAACGAACGCCCTGGCGAGACTTCAGGCGAGCTCTTTCGGCATCGTCAAGATCATTCCATTCATTTTGCCAGACGCACATCACTGCAGGGCCATAGGTTTCTGTCAGGCCATAGGTGTGCGTGATGTGGAATCCAAGCGATTCAATGCCAGACAGAACTTTTGCAGGTGGCGGAGCTGCTGCTGTCATTATCTGCACGGTGTGCCTGAGGGGCTTGATGTGTTCATCGTCAGCGTTGATGATGAAATTCAGGATGATAGGTGCGCCGCAAAAATGCGTGACCGCATGGCGGTCAATCCTGTCGTAAATGTTCTTTGCGTTGATGGTACGCAAGCACACACTGGTGCCTCCATTAATGGCCAACGCCCACGGAAAGCACCAGCCGTTGCAGTGGAACATCGGTAGTGTCCACAGATACACGGGAAACTCACCCATGTTCCAGCCTGTAAGGTTCGACATGGCATTAAGGGTGGCACCGCGATGATGGTAAACCACACCTTTTGGCTTGCCCGTGGTGCCAGAGGTGTAGTTCAGAGAGATGGACTGCCATTCATCCGCGGGCATGCTCCACTGCCAGTGAGGATCAATAGGCGGCAGCTCGGCGCTGCTGAATTGCGGATCTACAAACGATTCGTATTCGGCGTCCACAATCAGCTCACCCTCGGCTTCATTATCATCAATGGCAATGAGTCTGGGCGGGTTGTCAAGACTCTCAAGGGCCTTGCGCACAGTAGAGCTTGATTCCTTGTCAACCAGTAAAACGCGCGCGCCACTGTGTTCGATAATGTAGCTGATGGTGGCTGACTCGAGACGCGTGTTGATCGCGTTGAGAATTGCACCACACATGGGGACGCTATAATGGAGTTCGAACAATGCCGGAATGTTTGGTGCAATCACCGAGACGACATCGCCTCGTTGAATGCCCATGGCGTGCAATCTGGCTGCTGCCACCTGACAACGCTGGTACACCTGCTTCCACGTCAGTAAACGTTCGCCATGGATAACAGCTGTACGCTGAGGATAGACATCGTTGGCTCTTTTCAGAAAACTCAGCGGTGTCAGCGGCGTGTAATTCGCTATTGTCGCCGGCAGCTCCACCATTCCATCTCCCGGCTGATGCGATACAGGCACTGTAGGATGGTAGTCACTCATTGCTCGAAATCCTCGTTTTTCACAACACTAGGGTAGACATGAATACACGGTACGAATCTGATAGTAACCTGCCACTGTCCGG